>JAFZQK010000013.1 GCA_017620455.1 Clostridia bacterium | reverse complement strand
TTCAATGAACAGCAGGGCATCCTCCGACTTCATCATACTGCCGGGTCCGCCGTTCACATAGCAATGCTTGCAACGCGTATTACAGCCCGAAAGCAAGAAATCAAAATTTATTTCCATAAAGAACCTCTACAAACTCCGATTTTTTCCATCCAATCATAACACGAACAATAATGAAAAGTAAAGGGCGCAGTGATGCACCGGACCGGTGATCCTGCGTCCTTGCGGATCGATCGCCGGCTGAATTCGGCCGACCGAAGAAGCCCCCCAAGGCTTCCGGGATCAGTATTCAAACTCTCCTTCAAACACGAAAGTCACTTCCCCGGTGAGGGTGATCCCGCCCTCCGCGCACCGAACGGTCAGGTCGCCCCCGGGCAGCTTCACCACGATATCGCTGTCCGCCGCGCAGTACCCGCAGCGCACGGCGGCCGCCGCCGCGGCGCAGGCCCCGGTGCCGCAGGCCAGCGTTTCGCCGTTGCCCCGCTCCCATACCCGGAGGCGGAGGGTATTGCGGTTGATCACCCGCACGAATTCCGTGTTCACCCGCTGGGGGAAGCAATCGGCGTACTCGAACCGGGGGCCCAGGGCGTTCAGGTCCAGGGCGTCGATGCCGTCCAGGAACACCACGCAATGGGGATTGCCCACGGACACGCAGGTGGCGGCGTAGGTTTCCCCGGCGATGGAAAGCGGCGCGTTCACCACCTCCGCCCGGTCCGAAACCACGGGCACCCGGGCGGCGGCAAAATCCGCCCTGCCCATGGCCGCGGAAACGGAATTCACCTTGCCGTCCCGGAGGTACACCTTCAGATGGTGCACGCTGTCGCCCATTTCGATGGACAGGTATTCGCTGCGTACATAGCCCTTGTCGTAAAGATATTTCGCCACGCAGCGCAAATTGTTCCCCGCCATGCGGCCCTCGCTGCCGTCCTTGTTGAAGGAGCGGATGCGGGCGTCGGCCTTCCCGGACTTTTCCAGCAGCACGATGCCGTCCCCGCCGATGCCGTAGTGGGGCGCGCACAGCTGCACGCACAGGGATTCGGGGCAGGTGATGGCCCCGTCGAAATTCTCGATAAAAATGTAATCGTTGCCGCAGGACTGCATCTTGGCGAAGCGGATGCGGCTGCGCCAGGCCCGCATGTGGTTGATGTCGATGAGCTCGGTGTTCTGCCCGGTGTAGCGGCTGGCCATGATGTCCGCCAGGGCCCCGGCGGTATCCAGGGAGGTGAGGCAGGGGATGGACAGGCGCATGGCCCGGCGGTGCAGCGCCGTGTAATCCCCCACGGTGGCGTCCTTCACCGCGCCGGTGTAAACGATGTAATGGATGTCCCCCCGGTCCATAAGATCGGTGATCTCGTCGCTTTCCGCGGCGTTCTTTACCGCCGTCACCGGCACGCCCAGGCTTTCGATGGCCGCGGCGGTGCCGGAGGTGGCGTACAGGCGCAGCCCCAGATCGAAGAAGCGCTTCGCCAGGGAAATGACCTCCTGGTAATCGCTCTCCTCCACGCTGATGAGCACCCCGGTCTTCCCCTTGCTGTGGGGGCCGGGCACGGCGAAGCCCGCCGCCGTCAGGCCCTTGAACAGCGCCTCCGGCAGCGTTTTCCCGATGCCCAGCACCTCGCCCGTGGATTTCATTTCCGGGCCCAGGATGCTGTTGGCGTCGCTGAGCTTTTCAAAGGAGAACACCGGCACCTTCACCGCGCAGTACGGCGGCGTGCGGTACAGCCCCGTGCCGAAGTGCAATTCCGCCAGCTTCTCCCCCAGCATCACCCGGGAGGCGATGTCCGCCATGGGCACCTTCGTCACCTTGCTGATGTAGGGCACGGTGCGGCTGGCCCGGGGATTCACCTCGATCACGTACAGTTCGTTGTTGTAGATCAGATACTGGATGTTCACCAGCCCCTTGGTGCCCAGGGCCAGCGCCAGCTTCCGGGAGCAATCGCAGATCTTTTCCAGAAAAACGTCGTTCAGGTTATAGGGCGGATACACGGCGATGGAATCCCCGGAATGGACCCCGGCCCGCTCGATGTGCTCCATGATGCCGGGGATCAGCACGTCCTCCCCGTCGGAGATCACGTCCACCTCCAATTCGATTCCGGGCAGGTACTGGTCGATGAGCACCGGGTTTTCGATGCCCCCGGCCAGGATCTTTTCCATGTAGGCCTTCGTCTGCCCGTCGCTGCGGGATATGGTCATGTTCTGGCCGCCGATCACGTAAGAGGGCCGCAGCAGCACGGGGTAGCCCAGCTCCTCCGCGGCGGAAAGGGCTTCCGCCAGGGTCCTGACGCTCTTTCCCCGGGGCCGGCGGATATGGAACTGCTCCAGCAGCGCGTCGAAACGCTCCCGGTCCTCCGCTATGTCGATGGAAGCGGCGCTGGTGCCCAGGATGGGCACGCCCCGGCTGTCCAGGAATTTGGTGAGCTTGATGGCCGTCTGCCCCCCGAAGGCCACCACCACGCCGATGGGCTTTTCCACGGCGATGATGTTCATCACGTCCTCGGGGCACAGGGGCTCGAAATACAGCCGGTCTGCGGTGTCGTAGTCGGTGGAGACGGTTTCGGGGTTGTTGTTGACGATCACCACGTCGTAGCCCATTTCCCGGAGGGTCCACACGCAGTGGACGGAGCTGTAATCGAATTCGATGCCCTGGCCGATGCGGATGGGCCCGCTGCCCAGCACCATGACCACAGGCCGCCCGCTGCGTATGAGGGCCCGGGATTCGCAGCTTTCATCCGTGCAGGAATAGAAGTAGGGCGTTTCAGCGGCGAACTCCGCCCCGCAGGTATCCACCATTTTGTAGGACATCGTCCAGCCGGGCAATGTTTCCGCCCCGGTCAGGCGCCGGATGGCGGCGTCGGGATAGCCCAGGCGCTTCGCCCGGGCGTAGTTTTCCCCGGCGGGGCCTTCCTTCTGCAGCTTTTTTTCAAAGGCCGCCAGGCCCTCCAGCTTGTGCAGGAACCACCGGTCGATCTTCGTGATCTCAAAGATTTCGTCCACGGAAACGCCGCTTTTCAGCGCCTCGAACACCGTGAACAGCCGCCGGTCGTCCTGGGCCGCCAGGCGCTCCAGCACGGGGGCGGTGGAGAGGGGCGGCGCGTTCAGATTGTCCAGGCTGATTTCCGCGCCCCGCACGGCTTTCATCAGCGCCTCTTCAAAGCTCTGCCCGATGGCCATGACCTCCCCCGTGGCCTTCATCTGAGTGCCCAGGCGGCGGGAGGAGCCGGAAAATTTATCGAAGGGCCATTTGGGGAATTTCACCACCACGTAATCCAGCGCCGGTTCAAAGCAGGCGCAGGTCTTGCCGGTGATGTCGTTGGGGATCTCGTCCAGGGAATAGCCCAGGGCGATGCGGGTAGTAATTTTGGCGATGGGATAGCCCGTCGCCTTGCTGGCCAGGGCAGAGGAGCGGCTCACCCGGGGGTTCACCTCGATCACCGCGTATTCAAAGGAATCCGGGTTCAGGGCGAACTGGCAGTTGCAGCCCCCCACGATGCCGATGGCCGTGATCATGTCCAGCGCCGCGGTGCGCAGCATCTGGTATTCCTTATCGGACAGCGTCAGCGCCGGGGCCACCACCACGCTGTCCCCGGTGTGCACCCCCACCGGGTCCACGTTTTCCATGGAGCAGACGGCGATCACGTTGCCCAAGGCGTCCCGCATGGTTTCAAATTCGATTTCCTTCCAGCCGGAAATGCACTTTTCCACCAGGATCTGGGTAATGGGCGAGGCGTCCAGCCCCGCCTGGGCGATGACGCGCATTTCGTTTTCGTCCTGGGCGATGCCCCCGCCGCTGCCCCCCAGGGTATAGGCGGGCCGCACGATGACGGGATAGCCGATGTCCCGGGCGGCGCGCAGGGCGTCCTGCAGCGTTTCCGCGATCTCGCTGGGCACGCAGGGCTGGCCGATCCGGCGCATGGTATCCCGGAATTTTTCCCGGTCCTCGGCCCTTTCGATGGCCTCGATGGGCGAGCCCAGCAGCCGCACGCCGTACTGCTGCAATGTGCCGTCCCGGCTCAGCTGCATGGCCAGCGTCAGGGCCGTCTGGCCCCCCAGCCCCGCCAGCAGCCCGTCCGGCCGCTCCTTTTCGATGATCCGCCGCACGGTTTCCGCGTTCAGCGGTTCCAGATAGATTTCGTCCGCCAGGTGCTGATCCGTCATGATGGTGGCGGGGTTGGAGTTCACCAGCACCACGTTGATCCCTTCCTGCCTCAGCACCCGGCAGGCCTGGGCGCCGGCGTAATCGAATTCCGCCGCCTGGCCGATCACGATGGGGCCGGAGCCGATCACCAGCACCTTGCGTATGGTCAGATCCTTAGGCATCCATCGTCCCTCCCATCATGGAAATAAACCGGTCGAACAGGAAGCCCGTATCCTTGGGGCCGGCGCAGGCCTCGGGATGGAACTGCACGGTGAAGCAGTTCAGGCCGGGATAGGATACGCCCTCGCAGCTGCCGTCGTTAGCGTTGATAAAGGTCTCCTCGCCTTTCCCGCTCACGCTTTTTGCCACCACGGCGTACCCGTGGTTCTGGGAGGTGATCCAGGTGCGGCCGGTTTTCAGATCCTTCACCGGCTGGTTGCCGCCCCGATGGCCGTATTTCAGCTTCACCGTATCGCCCCCCAGGGCCAGCGCCGCCAGCTGATGCCCCAGGCAGATGCCGAATATCGGCTTCTGCCCCAGCAGCTTTCTGATCTCCGCGATGCAGCCCGTGTTTTCCTTGGGATCCCCGGGGCCGTTGGACAGCATGATCCCGTCGGGATCGCCGGAAAGCACTTCAACCGCCTTCGTATCCGCCGGCCACACCGTGACCGTGCAGCCCCGCTTCTGCAGGGAACGGACGATGTTTCTTTTCGCCCCGTAATCCATCAGCGCCACCCGGTATTTTTCTTTTCCTTCCGCCGGATGCACCGCCTTTTCCCCGCAGGTGACGGAGGCGACGGCGTTTTCCACCCGGAACGCCCGGAGGGCCGAAAGATCGGCGGGCACGGCGTCGCAGAGCATGGCGTTCATCACGCCCTCCTCCCGGGTGATCCGCACGATCTCCCGGGTGTCCACCCCGCACAGGCCGGGGATGCCCCGGGCCGTGAGGTAATCGTTCAGGGCGTACTGGCTGCGGAAATTGGAGGGCGCATCGCATAACTCCCGCACAATATAGCCGAACAGCGCGCTTTTCCCCTCGAAATCCTCCTCGATCACCCCGTAGTTGCCGATCAGGGGAAAGGTGTGGGTGACGATCTGGCCGTAATAGCTCGGGTCCGTCAGCGTCTCCAGATAGCCTTCCATCCCCGTGGTGAATACCAATTCCCCCACCCGGTCGACGGGCGCGCCGATGCGCTTTCCCTCAAAAATCCTGCCGTTCTGCAGCACCAGATAGGCCATGATGCCTCCCCCGCCGGTTTCCCCCGGCGTTTCGCTTGCTGTTTGCTCATGCACAATCGTGCATGTTTATGCACATTATACCCATCAAAACCCCTTCTGTCAAGGACTTTTCCCTGGAATCCGCGCATGCACAATGAAAAAATACACAAAAAAGGGAGGGTTTTCCCTCCCTATGGTTTATCTCAGCAGCTGCCAGGATTGGAACTGGATCTCCCCGTCGAACACGAAATACAGATCCTCCGTGCCCGTCAGGGTGAAAGGAACGGTGAACGCCGTGCTCAATTCCGTGCCCGCCGGGATCTGCACCCGGGCGGCAAGCTCGCCGGAGAGGCTGTTGGAAACCAGCAGTTCCCCGCCCTCCCGGGAGCCGGCCACCACCCGGAGCTGCTTTGCGTCCTCCCCGATAGCCGTCTGGGCCACCTTGATCCAGCTGCCCCGGCCGCCTTCCACGAAGCGCACGCCGTTGAGCACCTTCACGGCGATCCCCGCCTGGTTGGCCTGGGTGGCGGCGGACACCTCCTGATACGGATCGAGGGGCTTGAGCTGGGCGACCCCCTTCATGGTGCCCACCACCTGCCGGAAGGTGCCGTCCTCGTTCAGGGTGATTTTATCGATCTGGGGGCTGCGGTAATTGCCGGTGATGCCCATGGCCTTTTCCACGGGCCGGGCGTGATAGAACAAATAATATTCCCCGTTCAGGCAGGCGATGGAATGATGGTTGTTGCCGTAAAGCCCGAAGAACCGCCCCTCGTTGGGGAACAGCTCGCCCCGGTAGGTATACGGCCCCATAGGATCGTCCGCGGTCATATACTGGATGGCCCCGTCGGTAAGATGCAGGGCGTTCCCCCGGGTCTGCCAGTTGGAGCAGTAGGAATACACGTACTGCCCGTTGATCTTGTTGATGCCCGAATCCTCGAACAGCCAGGGCACTTCCAGGGCGACGGGATCGCAGGCCAGGGAGATCATATCGTCCCCCAGCCGCACGATGCGCCCGGTGCCCGGGGCGGCCTGCTTTCCCTCCGGCACGCCGCCGCCGAAGGCCAGATAGCCGGTGCCGTCGTCGTCCACCATCACCGCCGGATCGAACAGCCAGGTGACGTCGGCGCAGTTGGGGGTGGCGCGGCTGATGAGCAGGCCCTTCAGGGGATCCTCCCAGGGGCCGGTGGGGCTGTCCGCGGTGAGCACGCCGATGCCGTTGCCGCCGTTGCAGTAGTACAGGAAGAATTTCTCCTGCCCGTCGATCTGCTTATGCGCGGCGCAGGGCGCCCAGGAATTGCGCGCCCAGGGGGCCGCCCCGCCGGCGCCCGCCACGGCGATGCGGCCGTGGTCCGTCCAGTTCACCAGATCGTCGGAGGAGATGCAGTTCAGGCACCGGATGCTCCCATACGTGTTCTCCTGCACGTTTCCCAGGCTGTCCCGCTGGATCAGATCGTCCGTCATGTATACGTACAGCCGCCCGCCGTATTCCATCACCCCGGGGTCCGCCCCGAAGCGCTGGGTGTAGAGGGGGTTGTTTTCGCCCTCTTTTTTATAGGATTGCAGCAGCACCAATGGTTCCTCCATGTTTTCTCCTCCCGTCTCCGCCGCCGCGGCCGCCGCCGTCAGCAGCAGGCATATCAGTAAGCAGATCGTCCCGCGCCGTTTCATGTCCCCGTCCCCCTTACGCATAGGAATGCAGCCCTTTGAACAGCATATTGACCCCGGCAAAGGTGAACAGCACCAGCAGAAGCGCGATGATCGCCAGCCAGGCCGTCCGCTTGCCCTGCCATTTCATCCGCAGCCGCTGATGCAGGTAAACGGCGTAGAACAGCCAGGTGATCAGGGCCCAGGTTTCCTTGGGATCCCAGCTCCACCACTTGCCCCAGGCCTGCTCCGCCCAGATGGCGCCGGAAAAGATCACCACCGTCAGCAGTAGCATCCCCAGGCAGATGAGCCGATAGCCCAGATAATCCGTCATCTGCATCCGGGGGGCGTCCGGCCCTTCCCCCCGCCTGAGGCGCACCAGATACGATACCCCCAGCCCCCCCGAAACCGCGAAGGCGGCATAGGAAACCGCGGCGGAGCCGATGTGCACCGCAAACCAGACGGACCGCAGGGCGTTGGGCAGCTCGCTGATCCGCATGGGCTGGAACGCCGCGTAGCTGAGTATCAGGAAGGCCGCGGGCATGGCCGCCGTCAGAAGCCATTCCTGCTTCAGCCGCCTGTAGAGGATCAGTCCCAGCGCCGCCGCCGCCCAGGCGAAGGCCGAAGCGAATTCAAACTGATTGGCCAGGGGCAGCCGCCCCGCCGCCGCGCCCCGCCACACCGTATAACCCGTGTGCAGCAAAAGCGCCCCGAGGAACGTCCAGCGGCCCATCCGGCGGGGGACGTCCTTTTTCAGCGCCACCCCCGCGAACTGAAATACGGTGGCGAGAAAATACAGCGCCAGCGCCGCATAAAACAGGATCTCCATTTACGCTCTCTCCTTGTCCTCCAGCGCGGCCCGGAGCGCGATCTCCAGGCCCTGCTGGGATTTGGGGGACACAACGGCGTAGCCCGTATCCGTGATTTTCACGCATACCGGCACGGCGAAGAAGCACAGGTACAGCCCGGCCACCATCAGCGCGAAGCCGGAATACAGCCCGGCGTACAGCCCGGGGCTGACGCCCTTGATCTGCAGCCCCGGATACTCCACGGGATCCAGGAAGAAAAAGGTGATGTCCTTCACGTCCACTTCCTCCCCCGGGAAAACCAGCACCGACGCGGACATGCCATCGACGATGGTGCTCACGTCGTACACCGGATCGGGATAGCTGCCCGCGGCGCGGGTGATCAGGGTATAGTTCCCCTGCTCGTCCTGCAGGTAGCCGGGATAGAGGGCGTTGAAAAACACGCCGTTGCGCCCGTCGATGGACAGGAAGCAGGGCTCGGTGAGGCGCATGACCTCCTCCGCCCCGTTTGCCCGGTTCAGGATCTTTACCTGCCCCGCCGTGCCGTAGGTGAACTGATAGATCTTATTGCCCCCGAACACCAGCGGCTCGTTGACCCGGATCTCCCGCCGCTTTTCCTGTTCCCCGTCCCGGCTCACGGCCCTCAGGTCGCTGGCGTAGTCGATCCTGCCCTGGGCGTCCTCGATGTGGAACCCCAGGCACTCCAGCCGGGTGCCGTCCGCCAGGACGGTGGATTCCCCGGGCATCAGCGTCACGTCGCTTACCGGCGCGGTGAGCACCAGGGAGCCGAAAAGCAGCACCGTCAGGATCGCCAGATGGGTCAGGAACGAGCCGTAAAACCCAGCCCCGTTCCGGAAAAACACGGATTCGCCGTCCCGTTTTTCCTCCCGGAAGCGCCTTTGCGCCAGGAACGCGCGCAGCCGCTCCTTTTCCCCGGGGCCCAGCGGCTTTTCCGATGCGGCGTCCCAGGCGGCCCGGCGCTGCCGCGCCGCCGCCGTGCGCACCCGGGAAAAGCGGATCACGGAGCAGAGGATCAGATTCACGCACAGCAGGATTTCCAGCGCGTAAAAATACCAGGTATGGAACAGGTCGTCCGCACCCAGGGCCCTGATGAGCCGGGCCTTTTCGGCGCCGTACATGTCCACGTACCCCATGGGCTGCAGGCCCTGGGGGATCAGGCTGCCCGCCAGGGACAAAAGCATCAGCAGCACCAGCAGGATCATTCCCAGGGTCATGGACCGGAAAAAACGCAGGATCTTTTTCACTGGCTTCCTCACAGCAGTTTCATTCTGTTTGCCCCAGCGGGCAAAAAACGGGGGGCGCGGAGGGCGCCGCGTTTTTTACGGCCCCTTCCGCCCCCCTGCGCCGGCATCTGCCCGGCCGTCAGTTTTTGAACAGGCCCAGCGCCTCGTCGATCAGCATTTCCGCCTTGTCCAGGCAGTCGTTGTCCAGGCGGGAGTTATGGGCGCCTTCGCTGTTTTCCACGAACACGAAATCCCAGTACCACTGGCCCTTGCGGTTCAGGGCGCGGATCCGGTTCAGTTCCTCCTCCGTGTATTCCCCGGAGGCCACGGCGTCGGCCAGCTTGTTGGTCAGCGTCTCCAGCTTATTGCCGATGGCGACGGTACGCGCCTCCATTTTTTCCTGGATACCCTGCACGTACGCCGTCAGCTCCATGGCGCCCCGGTGGCAGCCGGCGCAGGTCTTCTGGATGCTCTCGCTCTTGAGCGGGCTCACCCACAGGTGGCTGCGGTAAGCGCTGCCGTCCGCGGCCTGGGCCTTTTCCATGTGGCAGTCCGCGCAGGTGAATTGGCCCTTGTGCACGCTGCCGCTGCCCAGGAAGGTTTCATATTCCGGATGCTGGGCCTTGAGCTGCCGCACGCCGGTGCGGGGATTGGTGTAATCGGCAAAGTCCATATTCTCGTAGTAGACGTACATATCGTCCGGCGTCATCACGCTCAGCCCCGTGTAGGGCAGCATGGCGGCCTTCGTTTCCGGATCGAAGTAGTATTCCACGTGGCACTGGCCGCAGGAGGCGTCGGCGGCGCTGACATTCCCAAAGTCCGCGCCCATGGCGTCCGACAGATAGGTGTGGGTGATGGTGATCCCCTGGCTGGGATCGTTGGCGTGGCAGGTGTAGCAGCCCAGGCTCTCGTTCACGTTCTGCAGCGCGTCTTCGAAGGGAACGGCATAGGCGCTCACGCCCTGCTCGTTGACCATGTAGGTGAAGTCCGCCGTTTTGCAGGTGAAGCAGTTGGCCAGCTTATGGGGCCGGCCGGTCTCGGTCAGGTCCTGCACGTTGTAGTAGTGCCCCCGGGCGCTGCCGTAATAGGTGTTGAACAGCATGCCTTCGTACACCGTGGCGATCATGGGATATTCCGCCACGTAGTCCGTGACCTCGCTGTTGTCCTGATTGGCGACGTAGCTGGCGTAGACGTCCGGGTAGGTCTGCTCCCACTCCGACGCCGGGATCATTTTGACGCCGGTGCCGCACTCCACCACCGCCGGCCCGTCCGCCAGCGCGGCGCAGGCCGCGCACAGGCACAGCGCCACCAATCCCGCAAGGATGATTTTTTTCATGCGATCGTCCCCTCCCTGTGATCCGGAAACGCCGGCGGAGAAAGGTCCTCCTCCGCCCCGGCTTTCCCATTTTCCGCGCTCCGTTGGCGCCTGCATCCGGTGTTTCCCGTCTATTCGGTTCGCTGGTTCATTTCTATCCATACTGATTATAGCATGGATCCCGCCGGATGGCAAGGCTCACTTTGCGGCTTTCCGTTTCCGCCTGCGGAGCAGAAAAAGCAAAAGGACCGCGAGCATCACCCCGCACAGCGCCCCGGCGCTGTCGATGAGCACGTCCCCCGCCATGGCCGCCCGGCCGCTGACGTATTTCTGGTGGATCTCGTCCGTCACGGCGTACAGGGCGCTGGAAGCGAAACCGATGGGGCTTCTGTACGGAACGGGCAGCCAGTGCAGAAGCAGACGCACAAACAGCCCCAGCAGGAAAAATTCCCCGAAGTGGCCGGCTTTGCGCACCCACAGGCTCCAGGCCCGGACCAGCTCATTCTGCCGCTTGGCCGTCAGATCGGAAAACCCGCCGTAAAAAATCTTCAGCAGCCAGCGGGTGATCCGATTGCTGGCATCGCCGGATTCCGCGCCGTTCTGGGCGGAAAACAGAAAAATCATCAGCGCCGTGGCAAGCACCAGCGCGCTGAGAACCATAACGATCAGCCGTTTTTTCACTGCACAGTCCCTTTCCCGGTGAATTCCCGCCGCCTATAATTCGACGCCCGCGCGCGTTTTCCTTTTTTCAATGCGCCGCCTCCTTTTGTTCCCGCGCGTCCGGAGGCGCAAAAAAGCTGCCATGCGTTTTCTTCCTGCATGGCAGCCCGTTTTCTTTATCGGTTTAACCCTTTCCGGGATTCTTTCGGCGGAGGCATCCGGGACGGGCTTTCGGCCCTGCTTTGGCCTGTCGGTTCTTTGCGCGTCCGTCTCTCCGTCTTTCCATCGGTCCAAGGTCGATCCATATTGGTTGCTTCCGGTTCGTTCCTGAAATGTTCCGATGTTCCCTGGTTGGGTCTTCCAGTTTATTCAGTTTTTCTGATCTGGGTTCCTGGGTATTCCGCGGGGGCGTCGCCGTATTTTCCTGGTTGGCCTTCCGGGTGATCCCTTTCTATGATTTCGCTTCTCTGCTGATCTTCTTTTTCGCTCATGCGGTGCCGTTTCAATGCTTCGGCCTTTTTTTCATCAGTCAGATTTCAGCGCGGTTTCCTTTTCCGAATTCCCTGTGGATCGCCCCCGCGTGCCGCTGTGCCTGGCCCATGGGTACCGCCTCCTTTTTCCTTCGCATCCTTGTCCGGATGCCCGTCGGTCGGGAATGTTTCTTTGTTTCTCCGGGTCTTCTTTTCTTCTCTTCCTCTTCTCTTCGCCTGTATCATACCACATCTTTTCCCCCCTGTCAACACATTTTTGTCCGATTTGGAAAAAATTTTTCCAGATCGGAAATGCACGCCCCTGCCCCCATTCCCGGGGCAGACGCTTTACAGAGGGCGGAAAGCCGTGGTATAATGGGATGATCGAATGATGCGCCGCAAGGCGGCGTTTGAAAAGCAAGGAGGATTTATTTTCATGGCACGCAATCAATTCGGCGGTTTCGGGGGTGGCCCCAATATTCAGCAGCTGATGCGCCAGGCCCAGAAGATGCAGGAGCAGATGCAGCAGGCCCAGGAAGCGCTGGACCAGCAGGTGTACGAAGCCAGCGCCGGCGGCGGCATGGTGAGCTGCAAGGTCAGCGGCAAGCGCGAGGTGCTGGAACTGACCATCAAGCCCGAGGCCGTGGACCCGGACGACGTGGAAATGCTGCAGGATCTGATCCTGGCGGCGGTGAACGAAGCCCTGCGGGCCGGCGAAAAGAACCGCGAAGACACCCTGGGCAAAATGGCCCCCGCGGGCATGGGCGGGCTGTTCTGATATGACGGAGGGAAACGGCGATCCCATCGCCCGGATGACGCTGGAATTGTCCCGGCTGCCGGGGATCGGGCAGAAAAGCGCCCAGCGGCTGGCCTATCACATCGCGTCCCTGCCGCTGGACCAGGTAAAGGAATTGGCCGCCGCCCTGTGGCAGGGGCGGAAGGCGCTGCGTTTCTGCGCCCGCTGCGGCAATTATTCCCAGGAGGAATACTGCCCCGTCTGCGCCGACGGGGACAGGCACAACGGCCAGATCTGCGTGGTGCGGGACGCCCGGGACGTGGCCGCCATCGAGCGCATGCGGGATTATAAGGGGCTGTACCACGTGCTGGGGGGCACCCTGTCCCCCATGAACGGCGTGGGGCCGGAGGACATCCGCATCAAGGAGCTTCTCCAGCGCCTGTCCACCGAAACGGTGACGGAGGTCATCCTGGCCACCAACCCGGACATTGAGGGCGAGGCCACCGCGGCCTACATCGCGCGGCTCATCAAGCCCCTGGGCGTGAAGGTCAGCCGCATTTCCTACGGCGTGCCTGTGGGCAGCGATCTGGAATACGCCGACGAAGTCACCCTGGCGAAAGCCATGGAGGGGCGCCGGGAGCTGTGACGGCCCCGCTATCATACCGAAGGAAAGACGATCATCATGCTACATTTCTACCACGGGGTCATGGGCTCCAGCAAAACGGCCATGCTGCTGATGCAGCGCTATAACTACCTGCAGCTGGGCTTCCGGGTGGCGCTGGTGAAGCCCGCCATCGACACGCGGATTTCCGCCAACACCGTGTATTCCCGGGTGGGGCTGCAGGCGGAGGCGGACATCGTGCTGGAAAGCGGCCACAGCGTGCGCGAGCAGCTCAACTGGCTGGCGGTGCAGCACGCCCATTCCGATTTTCAGTATGTGTTCGTGGACGAGGCCCAGTTCCTTTCCGAAGCCCAGGTGCAGGAAATGGCGGATATGGCGGACGATCTGGAAATCATCTGCTACGGCCTGAAAACCGATTTCATGGGCAATTTCTTCCCCGGCTCCGCGGCGCTGCTGCGGCTTTCGGAGGATATCCGGGAGGTGCCCGGCTCCCTGTGCTGGTGCGGCAAAAAGGCCACCATGAACACCCGGGTGGACGGCAAGGGCCGGGTGATCAAGCACGGCGAGCAGGTGCTCATCGACAATCAGGACGAGATCCGGTATATCGGATTGTGCTATCAGCATTGGCGGGAGGGAAAATCCCATGGCTGAATGGCTGCAGAGCAGCGCGGGGCTGCTGGCCCTGCTGGCCCTGACCGTTTCCGCGGCGGGGCTGATTTTTCTTCTGCTGATTTTTGCCCGGCAGAAGCGCGCCGCCCGACGGACGGACAAGAAGCTGGAGGGCGTCAGCCGCCGCCTGGAGGACGCGGGCCGGGCGATGGTGGACCGGGCGGAGTTTTCCGCCTCCACGGAGGCCCAGTCCGCCAGGCTCCTGCAGGCCATGGAGGAGCGCAGCCGGGACGAGGCCATGCGCCTGTCCCAGCTTTCCGCCCGGCTGGACGCCTTCGGCGACAGCCAGGAAGCCCGGCTGCACCGCATTTCCTCCGCCCTGGACGAAAAGCTGACCCAGAACGAGGGCCGCATCGAACGGATGCGGGAAACCCTGAGCCAGAGCGTGACGAAGCTGCAGGAGGACAACGCCCGAAAGCTGGAGGAAATGCGGCTGACGGTGGATGAAAAGCTCCACGCCACCCTGGACAAGCGCCTGAACGAGAGCTTTTCCCTGGTGAACGAGCGGCTGGAACAGGTGTACAAGGGCCTGGGCGAAATGCAGACCCTGGCCAGCGGCGTGGGCGATCTGAAAAAGGTGCTCACCAACGTAAAGACCCGGGGCGTCTGGGGGGAAATGCAGCTGGGCGCGCTGCTGTCCCAGATCCTGTCTCCCGGCCAGTACGACGAAAACGTGGCCGTGGTGCCCACCTCCTCCCAGCGGGTGGAATTCGCCGTGAAGCTCCCCGGCCAGGGAGAGGGCACGGTGTACCTGCCCATCGACAGCAAATTCCCCATCGAGGATTACGAACGGCTTTTGGCTGCCTACGATATCGGCGACCCGGCGGTGATCTCCGCCGCCTCGGGGGCGCTGCAGACGGCGCTGAAGATCGAGGCCAAACGCATCGCGGAAAAATACATCGTCCCGCCCTACACCACGGATTTCGCCGTCATGTTCCTGCCCATCGAGGGGCTGTACGCGGAAGCCCTCCGCGCCCGGGGGCTGGCGGAGGAGCTGCAGGAAAAGCTGCGCATCGTCATCGCCGGGCCCACCACCCTCAGCGCCCTGCTCACCAGTTTGCAGGTGGGCTTCCGCACCCTGGCCATCGAAAAGCGCACGGACGAGGTGTGGAAGCTGCTCAGCGCGGTGAAAACGGATTTCGGCAAGTTCGGGGACCTGCTGGAGGCCACGGAAAAGAAGCTGCAGGCCGCCGCCCAGTCCATCGAGACCGCCCGGGGCAAGACCCGCACCATCCAGCGCCGGCTGCGCCAGGTGGAAGGCCTGGAAGGGCCGAACGCCCAGGAGGAGCAGATGAGCCTGCTTCCGGAGGAAGAAAACGAAGCATGAACGCCCCGCCCGTCAGTTTGGCCTGAAAAACGTATCTTTGGAACAATTTGACGGGACAAACCCGCCCCGCCGTGCCATACTACCCACAGAGCGCGGCAAGGCGCTCCTTCCAATCATGCGGACCGACCCAAGCGAAAGGAGATATGCAGCATGGATCAGATCAGCGAAGAAATCAAAAAAGTGGTGCAGGCCGGCATCGGCGCCGTGGCCGCGGGCATGGAAAAAGCCCAGGAAGCGGTGGAGACCCTGTCCAAAAAAGGCGAACCCATTTATGAGCAGGCCAAGTCCGCCGTCACCGGTGCGGCCGGCAAAATGAAGCAGGCCTTCGACAAAAGCGGCATCGCCGACGCCCTCAGCGGCAAAATCAAGGCGGACGAGATCATCGGCGCCCTGCGGGGCTTGACTCCGGAGGACCGGGCCAGGGTGCGGGAAGCCCTGGACGCCCTGAACGCCGAAGCGGAGGACGCCCCCGCGGACGAAAAGCCCCAGGATCCCCCCGCGGACGGGGACGTTCAGGCCTGACAGATTTCCCCTCTTTCCGGCGGACCGCAAAACGGCGGCCCGCCGTTTTTTTGGAAAATTATGGCGAAATTTTCCCGAACATTTTGAAAAAAACATCTGGTAATATTCGCATTTTTGTGGTATAATTCCAGACTGTGAATCCGAAGGAGAGGATGAAAGCAGCCATGGACAAAATCAAGCGCAACGAGCGGCTGGCCGTGATGACCCAGATCCTGACCGCATCGCCCAACCGCATCTTTACCCTGTCGTATTTCTGCGATCTGTTTTCCACCGCGAAATCCAGCGTCAGCGAGGATATCGCCATCCTGGAGGAAACCATGCAGCGGTTCCGCCTGGGCAAGGTGGAAACCGTCACGGGCGCGGCGGGGGGCGTGCGCTACCGGCCCATCGGCCTGGGCTCCTCCTCCCGGGATTTCGTCCAGGGCCTGTGCGACCGGCTCATGGAGCCGGAACGCCAGCTGCCCGGCGGGTATCTGTATTTTTCGGATATCCTGGCGGAGCCGGAATCCGTGCAAGGCATGGGCACCCTGATCGCCGGCCAGTATTACGACGCCGGGGCCGATTTCGTTCTCACCATGGAAACCAAGGGCATCCCCGTGGCGCTGATGACCGCCTCCGCCCTGCGGGTGCCCCTGATCATCGCCCGCCACGCCACCAAGGTGTACGAGGGCAGCGCGGTGAATATTTCCTATCTTTCCGGCCGGGGCAATATCGAATCCATGGCCCTTTCCCGCCGGGCGGTGAAGGAAGGCCAGCGGGCATTGATCGTGGACGATTTCATGCGGGGCGGCGGCACCGCCCGGGGCATGGTGGAGCTGATGAAGGAATTCAGCGTGTCCGTGGCGGGCATCTGCTTCGTGCTGGCCCTGGAAAGCCCGCAGCACCGGCAGATCGAAGGGGAAAAGGCGCTGATGCTCCTGTCCGATATCCGGCAGGGCGAGCCCCTTCGCGTGCGCCCCGCCGATTGGATCCGCTGACGCGCCTTCCCCGCCGGGCCGCGCCATTTTCCCATGAAGGAAGAAACGCATGAAAGTCATCGTAGGCCTGGGCAATCCGGGCGAAAAATATGAGCATACCCGGCACAACGCCGGCTTCGACGTGATCAGCCTGATCGCCGCGAAGCTGAACACCCCCATCAAAAAGCTGAAATTCCACGCCACCGTGGGGGAAACCCTCTTCGCCGGGGACCGGCTGGCGCTGATCAAGCCCCAGACGTTCATGAACAACAGCGGCCTCACCGTATCCGAGGCCCTTTCCTGGTACAAGCTGGAGCCCCGGGACATGCTGCTCCTGGTGGACGATATCGACCTGCCCTTCGGCGCGGTGCGCGTCCGGGGCAAGGGCGGGCCCGGCACCCACAACGGGCTGCGCAGCATCGTGCAGTACACCGCCTCCGGGGATTTTCCCCGGGTGCGCATCGGCATGGGCGCGCCGCCCCCGGAATGGGACCTGGCCGATTGGGTGCTGAGCAGATTCCAGACGGACGAGGAAAGAAAGACCATCTACGACGCGTATCTCCTGGCCGCCGACGCGGCGCTCTGCTGGGCGGAGCACGGCATCGACCAGGCCATGAACCGCTACAACATCCGCCATGCTGAATAAAGTATTGAATTGCCTGGACGCCTCCCCCTCCTTTCGGGAGGCTTTTGACGCGCCGGAAAAAGGCGCCGTTTCTCTGTACGAAACAGCGGAGGGCCAGCGGCCCTTCTTCGCCGCCGCGCTGGCGGAGAAAACCGGCCGCCCGGTGCTCTATATCGCTCCCTCCGACGCCGCCGCCATGCGCGCCGCGGAGGACTGCGCCATGTGGCTGGAGGGCGGCGCCGCGCTTTTGCCCGCGCCGCAGCTGCTCTTTACCCGGGGCACCGCCAGCCGGGAAAACGCCTTCCGCCGCCTGGCCACCCTGCAAAAAGCGCGCCAGGGGGAGGTGCGGGTGCTGTGCGTGCCGGCAGACGCGCTGCTCTCCCGCATGCTGCCCCCGGATACCTACGAGCAGTGCGCCGTCCGCCTGAAAACGGGCGACCAGGCCGAGCCTGCCGCCCTGATCCGGCAGCTGGTGAAAATGGGGTACGAGCGGGTGGACATGGTGGAAGGCCGGGGGCAGTGCGCCCTGCGGGGCTCCATCGTGGACGCGTTCTCCCCCGCCGAAAGCAGCGCCACCCGCATCGAATTTTTCGATACGGAGGTGGATTCCCTCCGCGCTTTCGATCCCATCAGCCAGCGCAGCCGGGAAAACCTGCCCGAAGCGGTTTTCTACCCCGCGGTGGAATGGCTGCTGCCCCGGGAATGCGCTTCGGACATGCGGAAAATGATCCGCCGCCAGCAGAACCGCATGCAGGACAGCCCGCTTTCCCCGGAGCTGCCGCCGCTGCCCGAAGACGAAGACAGCGAAGAAAACGGCGACGCGCCCCTGTACCGGGTGTACGACACAGGGGTGTCCCGCCTGCTTCAGGACGCGGATCAGCTGGAGGCCGGGCTGCAGCCCCCCACTCTGTCGTTGTGGGCGGGGGCGCTGAACGCGCCCTGCGCCTGGCTGTGGGAATACCTCCGGGATCCCCTCATCGTCCTGGAAGAGCCGGACCGGGTCAAAACCCGGTGCGAGGACCGGTACGCCGGCTTTGCGGAGGATTTCAAGCTGTCCCTGGAGCGGCAGGAGGCGGTGCCCGAACAGGGAACGCTGCTGCGCAGCTGGGAGGAGGCCGCGCAGGCCCTGGAGAATCGGCCCGTATTCCTTCTGCAGGATCTGCTGCGGGGGCAGGGCGGCTTCCGGCCCGGAAAGATCCTGCGCTTCCCGGGGGTGAACGCCCCCAAATACGTTTCCCGCTTCAAGGACCTGGCGGCGGATCTTAACGTCTGGGAAAAGGAAGGCAGCGCCGTGCTGCTCCTCTCCGGCGGCGAAGCCCGGGCCCAGCGGGTGCAAAGCGCGCTGAAGGAGCTGTATCATCCCGTGCCCCTGTGGGCGGAACAGCCGCAGATCGCCCCAGGCAAAGCCGTGATCTGCCCCCGCGCCCTGTCCCACGGATTCATCCTGCCGGATTTCCGCTTCGCCGTCATCGCCGACAGCGATCTTTTCGGCGCGGGCTACCGCAAGACCCGTCGCCTGTCCACCAGCGGCGAAAAGATCGAGGCCTTCACCGACCTCAAAGAAGGGGATTACGTGGTGCACGAGGCCCACGGCGTGGGCATTTTCCGGGGTACCGTGCGCCTGCAGAGCGAGGGCACCTACCGGGATTACCTGCTGATCCAGTACAAGGGCAGCGACAAGCTCTACGTGCCCACGGATCAGTTCGACCGGGTGCAGAAATTCATCGGAGGGCAGAACAATCCCCCGCCCCTCAATTCCCTGAGCGGCGGCGACTGGGACCGGCAGAAAAAGAAGGTGAAGGCGGGGCTCAAAAAGCTGGCCTTCGATCTGGTGGCCCTCTACGCCGCCCGCCAGACGGCCCCGGGCCACAGCTTCGCCCCGGACACTCCCTGGCAGCGGGAGTTTGAGGACGCCTTCCCCTACGAGCTCACCCCGGACCAGGAAAAGGCCGTGGAGGACGTGAAGCGGGATATGGAATCCTCCGCCAACATGGACCGGCTGATCTGCGGCGACGTGGGCTACGGCAAGACCGAGGTGGCCCTCCGGGCGGCCATGAAGGCCGTCATGGACGGCAAGCAGGTGGCCATCCTGGCGCCCACCACCATTCTGGCCCAGCAGCATTACTACACCATGCTGCGCCGATTCGCCGATTTTCCCGTACACATCGACGTGCTCTCCCGCTTCCGCAGCCCCCGGCAGCAGAAGGAAACGCTGCAGCGGGCGGCGGAGGGAAAAATCGATATCCTGGCCGGCACCCACCGGCTCCTGTCCAAAGACGTGCAGTTCAAGGACCTGGGGCTGTTGGTGGTGGACGAGGAGCAGCGCTTCGGCGTGGCCCACAAGGAAACCATCAAGAATCTGAAAAAAACCGTGGACGTGCTGACCCTTTCCGCCACCCCCATCCCCCGGACGCTGCACATGTCCATGGTGGGAGTCAGGGATATGAGCCTGCTGCAGACGCCCCCGGAGGAGCGCTATCCCGTGCAGACCTACGTGCTGGATTACAGCGACGCCGTGATCCGGGACGCAATATTGCGGGAGCTGGGCCGGGAGGGGCAGGTGTATTTCCTCTACAATCAGGTGCGGAATATCGACGCCTTCGCCGCCCGGCTGCGGGCCCTGGTGCCGGAAGCCCGCATCGCCGTGGCCCACGGGCAGATGAAGGAAAGCCTGCTGGAAGACGTGATGCTGGATTTCTATGAGCATAAATTCGACGTGCTGCTTTGCTCCACCATCATCGAAAACGGCCTGGACGTGCCCGCGGCCAACACCCTGATCGTCTTCGACGCGGACCGCTTCGGCCTCTCCCAGCTCTATCAGCTCCGGGGCCGGGTGGGGCGGTCCACCCAGGTGGCCTACGCCTATTTTACCGTCCGGCCGGATAAGATGCTCTCCGAGGACGCCCAGAAGCGCCTTTCCGCCATCCGGGAATTCACGGCCTTCGGCTCGGGCTTCCGCATCGCCATGCGGGATCTGGAGATCCGGGGCGCGGGAAACATTTTCGGCCCGGAGCAGTCGGGCAACGTGGCGGCGGTGGGGTACGATATGTACTGCCGCCTCATCGAGGAGGCCGTGCGGGAAGCCCGGGGCGCCCTGGGCGAAAAGCCCGCCGCCACATCGGCGGAAACCCGGGTAGAGCTCAAGGTGGACGCCTATCTGCCCCTGGATTACGTCCGGGGCGACAGCCAGCGGATGGAGGTCTACAAGCGCATCGCCATGATCCGGGATCAGGACAGCCGCCAGGACGTGATCGAGGAGCTGATCGACCGCTTCGGCGATATCCCCGAGCCCGTCATGAACCTCATCGGCATCGCCCATCTGCGAGGGGTGTGCGGCAGTCTGGGCGTCACGAAGGTCAACGCCGTCAGCGGCACGCTGATCTTCCGCCTGAACCCCGATCTGATCCCCGATCCCCAGCGGCTTTACCAGGCCCTGGTGCAGACCGATCCGCGGCTCATGTTCTCCGCCGCCCGGGACAGCGCCATCCTGTTCCGCGCCCCCGGCAGCACCGCGGAGGAAATGCTCCGGGCCGCCGTGCCGGTAATGGAAAAAGTATCCGCCGCCGTGGGAAACGCGACTGACGCGCCGTGACGCGGTCAGAAGCATTGATACGATTCGCGTTCTAAGCGTTCTATGAGCAGGGGACACGACGAGGGCGGATATTTCGTAACTTGTTGACCGGGCAGCTTCCCGCAGTTGCGGTAAGGACGCAAAGAACCGTTTCCGGGCAGGCCAGCTTCGCTGGCCGGACTGTGCGCAGAGCGCACAGCAAAAGCCGGGCAGCAGGCCGAAAATGAATGAATTCATTTTCCGGTCTGCCGTCCGGCTTTTCTTTTGCCCGGAAACTCGCCTGGCGTGTTTCAGGCTCCAGGCGCAGTTTGTTTGTTCGTCTTTTCTCCAGGCATCGCCCGAATGGGTCCAGGGGGCGATGGCCCCTGGTGCAGGGTTTCAGGGGCCGCACAGGCCCCTGACGTTCTTCCCCGGTCTTATTGCGTCCTTTACAGAGAAGACTTTAGAAGAAGAATCGTATAAAAGCTCCCGGCAGACCGGGAGCTTTGCTGTTTTTCCGAAAAAAATCAGTCCGTATTCAGGGGGCTGCGCATGATCCTGAGCCCCGGGATGGCGGAAATCGCCTCCAGGGAGGTTTCGTCCGTCAGGTTCCCGTCGGTATAGCCGCAGCGGGTGCGCAGCAGGTTGAAGCTGCCGCCGGACACCTGCAGAAACAGCACCGTATCGCCCTCCACGCTGTAAACCACCGCGCTGTGCTGATACGTCCATTCCTTTTTCCGGTATTCGGTGCGGATCAGATCGCCCACCTTCAGCCCTCCCGCGGCATACACCGAATAGAAGTGCTGCCAGTTCCGGTGCGCGTTGCGCTCGCCGGACAGGAGATAGCCGATGAACTGGCCGTAGCCGAAGCACTCCCCCCAGCCCTTGGCGTTGGGCATCCGGGCGTCCACCGTTTCGGCCGCCCAGCGGCAGCCATACCACTCCGGATCATACCCCGTTCTGCCCAGCTTGTTCACGGCGGTGTCCGTCCAGCCCGGCTTGTCCTCGCGTCCGTGAAAGGTCTGTATTTCGTCGGCCGGGGTGGTCCAGTACCAGCCGTCGTACAATTCGTATTCCTCAATGATCCTGTCCAGGTTCTCCGTGGTGAATACCCCCTGGAAGGCCGTATCCTCATAGGGCGCCGAGCACCGGGCGGGCGCGGACCAGCACAGCAGCATCATTACCGCCAGCGCCAGACATCCCCGCCGCATGCGCATCGCTTTTCCGCCTCCCTCCCATTTTTCAGGGATATTTTACACCCGCCGCCCCGTCAGCGCAAGCTGTCCGCCTGTTTTTTACATTCTTTTCCTTCCGGCTCCTCCATGCCCTGCCGCAGCATTTCCACCGCCCGCTTCTCCACCCGGGACGCATAGCTGCGGGAAATGCCCAGGGCCGACGCCACCTCATGCTGGGGATGGATCTGCCCGTCCAGCAGGCCGTAGCGCATCTCGATCACCCGCTTTTCCTTCCGGGGCAGGCGCTTCACCAGCCGCCGCACCCGTTCCATATCCGCCCGGCGCACCGCCTCGTCCTCCACCAGCCCGGGGGGCGTGCCCAGGATATCCAGAAAGGAAATGTCCCGCCCTTCCCCGTCCGTGCCCACCGGATCGGTGAGCGACACCTCGCCCTTCCGCTTCCGGGACGCCCGCAGCAGCATCAGGATCTCATTTTCAATGCAGCGGGCGGCATAGGAGGAAAGCTGGGCGCCGGTTTCGGGGCGGAAGGTGTTCACCGCCTTCACCAGCCCCAGCGCGCCCACGGACACCAGGTCTTCCCCCTCGAAGCCGGGCACGGTGTATTTTTTCGCGATGTGGGATACCAGGCGCAGATTGTGCTCGATGAGCCGCCGCCGGGCATCCTCGTCCCCTGCCTGCATGGCCGCGATGGCTTTCTGCTCCTCCTCCCGGCTCAGAGGCCGGGGAAAGCTGCTCCGGCCGGATACGATGCCGAAAAAGAACAGCGCGTCCCGGAAAAGCCAATACAAAAAAGACAGCATCACGCTTCACCTCCGGCCTTATTCTATGCACGGAAGCCCGCGTTACATTTCCCGCCGTCGATCATGGAACGCATCGGTTGGTTCCATTCATTCTATTTTGTTTTTTTGCTTGGCCTTGCTTTTCGTCAGATCATAGCTCAACGCTATCAGCCCGACGATCTCCTCCCGGTCGGCGCTGCCGTCCAGCAGCACGGTAAGCCATTTATCCTTGTTCATATGGTAGGCCGGCAGGAAGCCCGGCCTGCCCCGCAGGGAGCCGATCAGAAACGGATCGCACTTGATGTTGAGGATATCTGCGATGCCTTCCCGGTTCATGCCCAGCGTATGATACGGCAGGCGCATCATCAGCGCGAACCATTTGCGGTTATTCCCGTGCCGGAAGACGCAGCTCACGCCGTCCCGGGGAAAGGGGAATTCTGGCTCCGCGCCGTAAACGTCCGCTATATGCTGCATCAATTCCTGCCGCGTCACGGTTTTTTCTTCTGCCTGGGCTGGGGCAGATCCCCTTCCATCGCCGTCAGCAGCGCCTGCAGGAATTCCCGATCGTCCACCCGATCCACCAGCAGCATTTCTTTCGCGCCCTCGTAGGGCAGCTCCCGTTCCGCCTCCGGCAGCATGGCCAGGGCGGAAGCCGTGGGCTTCACCAGCAGCCGGTCGTCATATATGCCGCCCACCACCTTTCCGTGCATATACAGGATATATTCGCCCATCATGGGCCGGTAAGTCACCCCGTCCAGGCCCGCAAGCTGCTCCAGAATGAAATCCAGGTATTCTTTGGCCGACGCCATGCATTATCCCTCCCGTTTCGTTTCAGTCAAACAGTCCTTCCGCCAGGAGCAATTCCAGCACCCGGGCTTCCCGCTCGAACATCAGCGGGCTGTAGGGGCTGTCTTTCACCCGGCGGTTCCGGGCAATGGCCGTCGCCGGGTCCACGAATTCCAGGGTATACCCCTCCCCGGCCTCGTAGGCGTCCAGCGCCTGGGCCACCGTCTCTTCCTCCGCGCCGCACAGATAATAGTAATTGTCCTGCACGAAGCGTTCCGTATCGTCTCTGTCGCTTTTCTGAACGCGGCGGACATACCCGTATTCCCGGATCGAAGGGGGCAGGATCACCAATCCGGCTTCCTCCCGGGTCTCCCGGATCAGGGCCTCCCTGGGCGTTTCGCCGTTTTCGATGCCGCCGCCGGGAAATTTGTAGTAATCGTATTTCAGGCTGTGGACCATGGCGATCTTCCCATCCCGGATGATGATGCCCCGCGCCGAATTCCGCACAAAGGAATGGGTGCAGCGCGCATGGTCCTTCCGGTCCAGTTCAAACAGCAGCCGCATTCGTTCTGCCCTCCCGTTTTCTTCCCGCTGCGCCGGGGCCGCCTACAGCCCTCTTGCCCGCATCCAATCCAGCACCTGGGCGCGGCTGCGCAATGCGGCGCCGGCGCCCACGGCGGTGGCGCAGATGGCCCCGCAGGCGTTGGCGAAGCAAAGGGCGTCCGCCGCGGATGCGCCCCGCAGGATCTCCGCGGCAAACCCGGCAAGGAAATTGTCCCCCGCGCCGGTGGCGTCCACCGCGTTCACCGGGCAGGCCGGCAGGCGGATGCAGCCGCTTTCGTTACGGAGCAGGCAGCCTTTCGCCCCCAGCTTGACGATCACGTTTTTGACGCCGTAGTTCAGAAACACGTCCGCCATTTCCTCCGGGACGTCCTTCCCGGAATAATACCTCGCCTCGTCCTCGTTGGGCGTCAGGTAATCGATCAGGGGCAGGGCGTCCTTTACGTCCTCCAGGGTGAGGAAGCGGAAATTGGGCAGCTTCGTATCCGCAAACACGGTCTGGCCCGCCCGTTTGGCGCTGCTGACCACGGCGTGAATGATGGCCGGATCGTCAAATGGCGCGCGGAACAGCGAGCCCAGCATCACCGCCCGGGCGTCCGTGAACAGGGCGGTATTGCTTTCCGGATGGAAATTGCGCCGGTGGGCTTCGTTGGTGATGGAGCGGCGCGTGCCGTCCGCATGCACGAACATGGTGGTCACGGGCGTTTCCCCGCCCCGCAGCACCCGCCGGGTATCCACCCCGGCTTTTTCCAGCGCGTCCAGCACCATATCCCCGGCGGGGTCCTGGCCCAGGCTGCACAGGATGCCCGTTTTCAGCCCCAGCTTCGCCGCGGCGACGGCCTCGTTGACGGCCTCCCCGCCCACGTTCAGGGAGCCGGAGCGGGCCCGGTACCCCGAGGCGGACACCGGCTGCGGGTCAAACCCCCGAATGATGGAATCCACCAGCGCCATCCCGACGCAGATCAGATCGAGCATATTTTTCCTCCTCCCGTGCGCCGCGCTTTCCCGCACGCGCCCCCGTCTTCCGGATAAATCCGGAAACAGGCAGCCTGTATAATAATTCCCTGCGGAGGGAAGGAATCCTGCCTGCGCCGCCCCCGCCCGGGGCAAACAAAAAATCCACCGGCAAAATGCCGATGGAAAGAAGGAGCATGGGGATCATTCGGCGGGCGGGAAGAATTTGACGGGGCTGTTCCTGGTGGCGCTGGTGGAGGCGTCCGCATCCAGCAGGGTGATGGGGGCTTCTTCCATGTGCAGCGTGGGGAACTCGGCTTCATAGCCGCTTTCCGTTTTGAAGCGGATCGTCATGCTGTAGCCGGCGTCCTTTTCTTCCCTGCTAATGGTGCGGGTGACGGTATACGCCGCGTCGGCCGCCAGGCCGGCCCCGGCGTAGTTGGTGCCCTTTTCGCCCGTCAGGTTGTCGATCAGGTACAGTTCGGTGACGGTTTCGCCGGTCTTGTTGTAGAAGGTATAGGTGCCCGTTTCGCCCAGCGCGGCCTTGGCGGCGGCCAGGATGCCCCGGGCGTAGCCCAGGCTGTCCACGGTGGTGGCGCCCGTTACGGCGTCCACAAATTCGCCCTTGGTTTCATCGGTGTAGCCGTCCAGCAGGGCTTCCAGCTCGGAAACGGTCTTGCCCGCCGCGAACGCCTCGATGGCGTTGAAGCTGGCGGCGATCTGCACGGTGGAGCCGGCCTTGGCCTGCATGTTCAGGCTGTACAGATCGCTGTTCACCCGCTTGGAGCCCAGCACCGTGCTTTCGGGATAGTTCTCGCCGAAGGAAGCGTCGCTGTTGGGCACGCCCACGGCGGCGATATCCGCCCGGTCCTTGATGAACTGGAATTCGTCGATCTTCGCGGCCAGGATCACTTCGTCCCTCACCACCGCGGTGATCACGGCGAAGCAGCCCTTGCCGTGGGCGGCGTATTCCACCTGGCCGATCAGCACTTTGCCCTCTTCCTCGGCAAGAACCGCCGCGGCGGACAGGATAAGCAAAGCGGACAGGAGCAATGCAATGATTTTCTTCATTTTGAAAAACCCTCCTTGTTTTCTGTTTTCCGTCCATCCTCATTATATCGGATCCCCGGGGAAAAATCAATAGAATATTTTCTATATTTCTATGCTATTCCGCGTCCGTTTTCCCGGGCCGTCCGGGGCGCTGCTCCCCGGCGTGGCCGGCGTTTGCCTGCAGCATTTTCTTCATCACCTGCTGCATCTTCCCCAGGGAATCCATATTCAGGGAATACAGGATCCTTTGCCCGTCCCGGCGGCTCTTGACGATGCCCGCGTCCATCAGCACCTTCATATCGTGGGACAGGGTGGGCTGGGCGATGCGGAAATGCTCCAGCAGAACGCAGGCGCACATCTCCCCGCCCGACAGCAAATCGAAAATCTGCACCCGTTTGGGATTGGACAGCGCCTGAAAAACTTTCGCCATTTTCACATACTGTTCGTCCATCTTCACCGCCCCTTTTACTTATCGCCCTTTCCGGCGGGCAGGAAAAATACCGGTAAAATTATACCATAAACGCCCCGGGGCAGCAAGAAAAAGCGGAGCAGGCGCGGGAGCCAGGCGCAAAGATCCGCCCCGGAGCGCATGGCAATTCCGTCCGATCCGTGCTATAATGAAAAAGGAAAAGCCGGGAACGAAAGGAGAAGCGCCATGGAAGAAAAGCTGTACGTCCGGGAGATCCGGCCGGGGGTATACCTGATGGACGAGGCCCACCAGGCCACGGGCTACCTGGTGGTGGGCAAAGAGCGCGCCTGCGTGATCGACACCATGAACGGGCTGACCGATCTTAGGAAGGCCGTGCGGGACCTGACCGACAGGCCCGTGACCGTGGTAAACACCCACGGGCACCCGGATCACATTTTCGGCAACATCTATTTCGACGAAGCGTTCCTGCACCCCGCGGACGCCGCCCTGGCCCGCCAGTTCACGGCCGATCCGCGCTTCCTTGCCTTCTGCCGGGAGAAGGGGCGGGAAATGCCGCCCTTCCGGGATATCCTGCCCGGCGACGTAATCGACCTGGGCGGCCGGACCCTGGAAATCTTCGCCCTGCCCGGGCACACCCCCGGGGGCATCCTGCTCCTGCTGCGGGAGGACAGGCTCCTTTTTACCGGCGACAGCGTCAATCATCACCTGTGGATGCAGCTGGACGGCTGCCTGCCCATGCGGGAATTCGTGAAGGCGCTGGACAGGGTGATGTTCCTTCAGGACCGGGCGGACCTGATCCTCCACGGCCACGCCCACGATGCGGACGATATTTCCCTGCTGGCCTGCCTGCGCGCGGGCGCCGCGGAGATCTGCGAGGGCCGCACCAAGGATGATCTGCCCTACGAATGGTTCGGCGGCGTGGACCGGAAGCATGCCTTTGCCTGCCGCCCGGACAGGCAGTATCAGCAGGACGACCACGTGATCTGCTACCGGGCGGACAACATCGGATGATGCCGGAAAAAGAAAAAAAGCGCCTCTTCATCGCCCTGGAGCCGTCGGCTATCTTCAAAAGCGCGCTGGCGGAAGTGCAGGCCCGCCTCCGGGCCGCGGGGATCGGCGCGCGGTACTACGACCCCGCCGCGCTGCACCTGACGCTGGCGTTCATCGGCCAGTGGCCGGAGGATATCTCCCCGCTGCTGCCGCCGGTGGAAGCGCCGTTTCCCCTGGCGCTGTCCCATCTGGGCGTTTTCCCGGAAGCAAAGGTGCTGTGGGCGGGGGTGGCGCCCTCGGAAAAGCTGGACGCTCTGGCCCGGCGCGTGCGGCGGGCGCTGGACGATTCCAGCGTTCCCTACGACCGCCGGCCCTTCCGCCCCCATATTACCCTGGGGCGGAAGCCCCAGATCCCGGAGGGCGCGGCGCTGGACGGGATCGTGCTGCCTCCCGCCGTCATGACCGTGCGGGACGTATGCCTTTACCGGTCCTGCCCGGGCGGGGTTTACACGTCGATCGGCCGGGGGGCCGGAAAAATCAGATTCTTGATGAAAAAACGTCAGCGCTGCCTGGAACGAAGGGCCGCCAGGGTGCACAGCTTTCCCCGCAGTGCATACCCGATCTTCTGATAACAGGCGTTGGAGGCGGGATATTCCGCATCGGTGTACAGCATGGGCGTCAGGCCCATTTCCTTCACTCGCTCCGTCACCTGATAGACAAGGTGCCGGGCGTAATGCTTCCGGCGCTCCTCCGGCAGCGTATAGACGCTGCCCACGCAGGCCAGGCCCTGATTGATTTTGTACGAGCAGCACGCCGCCGTTTCTCCCTGTCCGTTCTTCCAGAAAAAGAACGTCCCGGCGTCGATGTACGCCCGCGCCTTTTCCAGGCAGCGCGCGGGATCCGGCGCCGCTTCCCCGATGTCCGCAGAAAAACGGGCGATCAGGCCGGCCGCCTCCGCCGCGTCCGCCGGGGCGCAGACGTGCAGGCCGCCGTCCGTCTGTTCATCCGGCGCGATGGGATCGGGGCAGTCGTAGGCGAACAGCCGCTGGGCATAGCCCAGGCGCATTCCCGCCTCCCCGGTCCTTTGGATGAAGTATTCCGCCAGCTCATATTTCAGATTGATCCGGTATCCCTCCGAAAAGGGCCGATGGGCATTTATCAGGCGCCACGCGCTTTCCTTTACGGCGTCCGGGCATCCGTCCCCCGTCCAGATCCACACGGGATACGGCCGCTCCGAATGGCACAGGATCAGGCTTTCGTGATCGGTGAGGATCAGCTCGCACGGCCCCCGCAGGATCCTGTCCAGCACGGAAAAGGTGTATCTGTCCCGGGCCAGCAGCGCAAAATCCCGTTCGTCGGCAAAGGCATCCATCCGCATCATTCGTCCTCTTCTTCCCCGCCCAGCGCGCCCGTATACCGCAGCGCGGTATAGCGCGCCTGGGCTTTTTCGCTTTCCTTCTTTTCGCGCCAGCCATCGATTTCAGCGCAGATGGAAAGCATCTCATCCACCAGCATTTCTTCCGTGCGGGGCCGAGCCTCACGAACGTACGCCGTCATGCGGTCGATGGCTTTGAGGCTTTGCAGCTGCCGGGCCATCACCTCGGCCCATTCGGCCGGGAACCCCATCGCCGTCACCGCGGAAGCGAGCCGGTCCCGCGCCTGTGCCCAGAGGGCCTGATATTCATTCATGCGGCCTCCAGCGGCTTTCTGGCCAGATACAGGATATACGTGTCGTTGAATACGATCCGGTCCCCGGCGTCCAGCACCGCCTGCCGCAGCCCGTCGAAGAATTTCGTCCGGTACGGCTCGGGAAGCACGATGTGGTCGCAGTGGGTGCCGCTGAAGGCCACGTATTCCTCCGCGGTGAACACCCGTTGTCCCGTATACTCGCGCTTTTCAAAATCCACGTAGCCGTAATCCACCGCGCCGTCGTAGCGGAACGCCCCGTGGGCGTATTCCTCCTCCGGTTTGAAATACGCCGCGTACACCTGCTGGATGCGCTGGAACAGTTTTTCGTTGGGCGTCCTGTAATCGCCGCGGGTGAGCATCATGGCCAGGGTGCCGCCGGGGCGGAGCAGATCAAAGGTCTTTGCGAAAGCGATCTCCTCCGGGATCCACTGGATCGTGGCGGCGGAATAGATCATATCGAACCGGCGGCTGCCGAAATCGTAGGTGATGAAATCGCCGTTCACGATATGGAAGTTGGGATAGCCGCCGTACTTGCTGCACATCTTTTCGTACAGGTGCTCCCCCAGCTCGATGGCGTGGTAATCGCAGCCGGTCCGGAGGATGGGGTCCGTGGCCTGGCCGGTGCCCGGGCCCAGCTCCAGCACGGATTTGCCCGGGCTGATCCCCGCGCAGGCGATCAGATCGCGGAACAGCTCCGGGCTGTACCGGGGGCGGTACCGGTCGAACTGCTCCGGGATGGTGTCAAACACTTTTCTGAATTCCATCGCTGCCTCCTCCTGTTTTTCCGCCGCCGATGCCGCGCCCGGCGGCTTGCCGATGCGCGCTTCTTACGGCCTTTCCGGTTCATTTTCTCTCCCGCCGGCCCTTTATTCCGCTGATCTCCCGCTGCAGCAATTCCAGGAACCGGCCCGCGTGGGCGCCGTCCATCTGCGTATGATGGAACTGGAAGGAGACGGGCAGGGCATACCGCCTGAGCTTTTTCCTGTACCGGCCCCAGAGGAGGAAGGGATTGTTGAATTCCCCGCTGACCACCCCCACCGCCCCGTCGATCTCCGTTTCCACGATGGCCGACGTGCCGATCACCATGCAGGCATCGGACAGGTCCCGATCCCGGCAGCTTTCCGATACCTGGGCCGTATTCTCCAGGTATTCCCGGCTGAAGGCGTCCAGGTCCTCCGAAAGCAGAAGATCGCAGGAACTGACGCCGCCGTTCCTGTTCCGGACGATGGTATTCACCGCCAGGGCGTCGTACTTGAACAGCCGATCGCCCACGGGCAGGAGAAAGAATTCCTTCACCTGCGCGGCGGCCCTTCCGATGCAGTAGACCATCAGCATATTGAATTTCAGCCCCCTGCGCCTGCCAAAGCGCACCAGGGGCCCCACGTCCAGGGTTTTGACCAGGGTCACCATGGGGTTCCGGGCGTTCATCCACAGCTCAAAGGCCGCGGCCCGGCTCGTCTCCCGGGGGTTCACTTCCTGCGGCATGGCATTTCTCCCCGCATGCGCTGATTTCTCCGTCCGTATTATTGTATCCGCTTCACGGGCGTTTGTAAATGGGGCGTTCGTCTGCAGCGGCGATCCCGCAATACAGGCAGCGGCGGTCCCTTCCCCGATAGGAAATCATGCTTTCCTCCGCCAGCGGGCGCATGCCGCATTTTTCCATCACCCGTCGGCTGGCGGCGTTTTCCGCAAAATATCCCGCCGTGACGCAGCCGTATCCCATTCGGAACAGCTCCCGGATCGCCGCCCCCAGCGCTTCCGTGGCGTAGCCCCGGTTCCAGTGCTCCGGAGCGATGAAATAGCCCAGTTCGATCCTGTTCCCGTCCATCTCGCAGTCGTTGAGCAGGCCGATCAGCCCGCCGCCGTTCAGGCAGATCCCGTAGAGGAAATGCTCCGCCGACGCGCTCAGGGCCTGCAGCCGGCGGAAGAACGCCTCCGCCTGGGCCGCGTCGGCAAAATCGGGCAGCATATAGGTGCTTTTCACCCGTTCGTCCCCGCAGATGCGAAGCAGGGCCGCCCGATCCCCGTCCTCCAGGGGCCTGAGGGTCAGGCGCGGGGTGGCGATGATCCGTCGTTTTTCTTTCATGGCCCCTCCCCGCTGACAAGGGTCAGCACTTCCTCCAGCCGGGGAGGATGCAGGGGCAGGGGAAAGCGGGAAATGGCCACGGCGGAGCAGGCGGCGGCGAAGCGCACCAGGCTTTCGTCGTCCATGCCGTGGAGCAGCCCGTACACGCAGCCGGCCTTGAAAGTGTCCCCCGCCCCCAGGGTGCTTTGCACCCGGACGGAAAAGGGCCGCATCCGATGGAGAGCCTCTCCCCGCCGGCCGAAGAGCATTTCGCCCCCGCCCTGGGTGAGGATGGTGAGCCCCTCCGCTTCCCGCTGCATCAGCCCCATGACCTCCTCCGCCGGCAGGCCCGGATACTGGGCCCCGAAGCACTCCCGGGAAACCACGTTCACCGCGGCGTGCCGGTGCAGGGGGGAATCGTGGCGGCAGTCGATGGTGACGTAGGGGACGCCGCGCGCCCGGCACATTTCCGCCGCCCGGAGGGATTCCGCCCCGAAAAACGGATCGATCCCCGCGGCGCCGCAGCCGGAAATATCCTCCTCCTTCGGTGCGTTCCACCAGCGCTTTCCCGAGGAAAACAGCGCCTGGAACCGGCCCATGGGGGTGCGGGCCAGCCCGGAAATCACCACGTAATCCATCACCCCCGGTTCGTCCTGCGTGAACCGCAGGGAGGACAGGTCCACCAGCGTGTCCGCATAAAAGGCTTTCAGCATGGGGGCCACCTCCGTGCCGATCCAGCTGCCGTCCATCCGCACTTGTACGCCCAGGGAAGAAAGCACCGTGGCCGCCGTGCCCGTTTCCCCGCCGGGAAGGAAATACTGTTCCTGGATCTCGGAATACTCGTCCGGCCGGAGAAAGCCGTCCCTGAGCAGAAAAGAATGGGTGCCCAGCACCATGCCGAACAGATACGCCCGGGGCATCCGCGTCATGTTTTTTCCTCCTTCCTCTTATTCCAGCGGCCCCTTTGTTTCCAGCGGGCCGCCGTACGCTTCCCGCGCCGCTTTACCGCCGCCAGACCCGGGTAACGCGCATGTTTTCATCCATTTCCGCCACGAAATCCCCGTTCAGGATCTTCATGCGGGCAAACAGCTCCTCGTCCGTTTCCGGCAGCGCACCGTCCTCGATGTAGCCCAGCATGGAGGTCAGCACCGCATACCGTCCGTCCCACGCCGCGTCGTAGACATTCCATACGATCATCCGGTACGCCCCTTCCAATACGATCTCGCCTTTCTCCACCGCCCGGGCCGCGGCGTCCCGGAGCCTTCCGTTCCAATCCTCCAGGCAGGCGGCCGCCCGGGGGTTTCCCAACGGCAGGGCGCAGGGCCGGGCGCCGACGGCGGCCGCCGCGGAAAAAGGCGCGTCGGCAAAGGCGTCCGTATCAAAGGACGTGTATTTCTTCAGACAGGCCAGGAAGGCCGCGCCGGAAAGATAGGTGACGGGCCGCGCCGGGAAATACCGGGCGGGATCGGAAAGCGCGGAAAGGAGATCCGCCCAGCGCCGTTTGGCCTTGCCCCCGTCCAGCTGCTCCAGGGCCCTGAGCTCCACGAAATGCGCCGTGCCTTCGATCTGCTCGATCCTGACCTCGTAATCGCAGGCGAAAGGAAAGCGCAGCGAGCGCGCTTTGCGCAGGGAAAGCAGGCGGGCGAAGGCGTCCGGATCGTCTCCCTCCAGGCAGGCCTTCATGCAGGCCGCTTCCTCCAGCCGGGCGGCGATATTCCCCTCCTCATAGCGGTATCGCACCAGGGCCGCCCGCTCGTCCGCCCACCGTTTTTCTCCGGACGCGTTCTGGAAAGCGTGCAGCATTTCATGGGCCAGCTTGGAGGAAAGCACGTCAAAATCCCACGCCTCTCCCTCCAGCTTCCAGATCGCCGTATCCGCGCCGTTCAGCTTCACCGAGGTGTTTCCCAGGAAGCTTTCGGGCTTTTCGATATACCGCCCGGCGGTGTACGCCCGTTTATCGTCGTACAGCGCGAAGGGAAACCGGAAAAAGCCGCGGAACAGCGCGGGAAAATCCAGCCTGTCCAGCCTTGTTTCGACCTCGCGGTACGCCTGCGCCAGTTCCATCATCATCTCTCCCGTCTTGCCGTTTCAGCTTTTTCCCATTCCGCCCGGGGCGTGGGCTTCGCCGCCATGCCCTCCCGGCTGCGTTTTCACGCGTTCTGGTTCACGATGCGGATGTACGTTTCCGCCGGGATCATGGGCGTTTCCAGCGCCGCCACCGTTTCCGGGGACAGCCGCATCCGGGCGGCGTATTCCTCGCCCGCCTGCTGGAAGCGCCTGAGCAGCGGCTCCGTCACCGGCTCCGCTTCCGGCACGTTCAGCATGGGCGTTTCCGGCACGCACACCATGTCCGGGCCGCCGAAGCAGATTTTGCACATCATTTTCAGCCCGTCGAAATTTCCCTCCCAGGCCGGGAAGCCGCAGCCGCAGATCACCAGGGTGCGGGTCTTTGAAAAATCCGCCAGGGCTTCGTGGCGCACCGTGCCGTCCGGCTGCTTTTCCATGTTCATTTTTACCAGCGGGATGGTGCGGTCCAATACCGCCTTCAGGTGCGAGGGCATGCCGTAGCAGTACAGGGGAAAGCTCCAGATGATCAGCTCCGCCCGGCGGTACAGATCCAGGATGCCGTTCTGGTCGTCCTCGATCACGCAGTGCCCGTCCATCCGCTGCCAGCAGCCGAAGCAGCCCCGGCAGGGGGCGATGTTTTTTTCGATCACGCGGATCACACGGATCTCGTGTTCCCCCGTCCGGTTCAGGCCCTTGAGAAAGGCCTCGGTCATCCTGAACGTGTCGCTTTTCTGTTTGGGGCTGCCGTTGAGCACCAATACCTTCATGGCCCGTCCTCCTCACTTTTTCACCAGTTCCGAAAAGATCCTGTCCTTGTCGTACCGCCCTTCCCGAAGGCCGGGGATCTCCTTGTACGCCTTACACACCGCCAGGCTGATTTCAGACAGCACCGCGCTCATTTCCCCGTCGGTGTAGGGGCATTCGCCCGTGACGATCAGGGTGGCGAAGCTGAACACCACCAGCCACAGATCCCGGAAATAGCTGTCGGCGGTTTCCGCGTCCATCCGGTAAATGCGCATCAGCGATTCCCGCGCCAGATCCTGGGACAATCGCAGCGCTTCCATGGCCCCGCCGGGCCGGGCGAGGAAAAGCAGCTTGTACAATTCCGGCTCCTCCCGGGCAAAGCGAATGTACTGCTGCCCCACGCCCAGAAAGGAAATAGGGCCGGCCAGCCCCCGCCGGATGTACGTCCGGTACAGCTCCTTCGCCTGGGTGCAGACCGCTTCCCGGAGCTGATCCATGGTTTCAAACCAGGTGAAGATCGGCCCCACCGACACCCGCAGCTCTTTGGCCACTTCCCGCGCCGTCACCGCGTCGAGGCCCTTTTTCCTGGCCACGTTCATCGCCGCGCGGACGATCTCTTCCTTTTGAAATTTCACCTTCGGAGGCATCCCGCTTCCCCTCTCCCGTTCCGTCGGTATTCTAACGCATGTTATTTAACGAATGTAATTATATCTCCGCCGGCGGGCGCTGTCAAGGGGGAAAACGCGGGAACGCCCGCGCGGCGCGGCGGCAGGCGTTTTTTCTTCGCCCTTCATTGCCAAGGGCCGGGGAAAATGGTATAATTATCGTGGTGTTTTATCGAGCTTGCCTAGGAGGATTCTTGTTTTGTCCGAACCGAGCAAAAAGGCTGCCGACGCCTTTGCCTCCGTCCAGCCGGAAAACGTGCGCCGGCGGCGGATCATCAGCATTTTATCGCTGACCGTCATTCTGATCATTTTCGGCCTGATCGCGTATTTCGTGGGCAATCCCCTGGTGCAGAAATACCAGGCGTCGCCGGAGGAATTCCGGGATCACGTGCGGTCCTACGGCGCGTGGGGGCCGCTGCTGATGATCGGCCTGCGGGCGCTGCAGGTGATCGTGGCCATCATCCCCGGGGAAGTGCTGGAGGTGGCCTCCGGGTTCATTTTCGGCTGGTTCTGGGGGATGATCCTGTGCCTGACGGGCACCACGCTGGCGGTGATCCTGATCTACTGGGCGGTGCGCAGATGGGGCGTCCGGCTGGTGGAGGCCTTCTTCCCCCGGGAAAAGATCCTGAAATATTCCTTCATCCAGAACGAAAAGAAGCTGAACATGCTGGTGTTCATGCTGTTCCTGATCCCCGGCACCCCCAAGGACCTGCTGGATTACCTGGTGGGCCTGACCCCCATGAAGCTGAGCACCTTCCTGCTGATCACCACCTTCGCCCGCATCCCCTCGGTGGTGTCCTCCACCATCGTGGGCAGCCTGGCCCAGAAGGGGAACGTGGTGGTGGCGGCCGTCACCTACGGCGTCACCATCCTGATCAGCATTTTCTGCGTGATCTGGTACAGGCGCACTTACATCCGGGAAAAACAGGAAAAAGCCCGGAGCGCGGACAAGCCCCAGGAGGAGAAAAAACATGTTTGAAATGGACCGGGACGCGGCGGCCTACGGCGTCACCGCCGTTGAAAACCGCTTTATCGCCGATTATCTGCCCGCCGCCAAGGGGGACTATGTGAAGGTCTACCTGTGGGGGCTGTACGCCTGCGCCCGCCCCCAGGAGGGGCTGTCCCTGGAAAGCGCGGCCCAGAGCCTGTACCTGACGGTGCCGGAGGTGGAAGCGGCGCTGCGCTACTGGGAGCGCCGGGGGCTGGTGACCCGGCTCAGCGACGATCCCCCCGCCTTCCGCTTCTATTCCCCCGCCCAGCGCCAGCAGCAGGAGGGCGCGGCCTTCCTGCCGGACACGGCCTACGTGTCCTTCGCCGAAAGCGTTTACGCCGCCTTCGGAGACAGCCGCAAGGTGACCCCCGGGGAAATCGCCCTGGCCTGGGAATGGGTGCAGGACGTGGGGCTGACCCCCGAAGCGGTGCTGATGCTGCTGCACCACTGCATGGCCACGGGCCAGGCGCATTTTTCCTTCCGGAAGGCCGAAAAGCTGGCGGTCAAAATGAAGGAGGCCGGCGTGACGCTGGCGGAGGATGCGGAAAAATTCCTCAATCGCGATCAGGCGGTGCACGACGGCGCCCGGCGGGTGCTCTCCCGGATGGGCAAGCGCCGCCTGGCCAGCGACGACGAATTGGAAATGTACGAAAAATGGACCGGGGAATGGGGGTTCGATCTGGACGGCGTCCTGGCCGCCTGCCGGGAAACCACCGGCGGCGATCCTTCCTTCAAATACCTGGACGGGATCCTTTCCGGCCTGCGCAGCCGCAGCGAAGGGCGCACGGGCGCGGAGGTCAAGCGCCAGCTGGCAAAGGAAAAAACCGAAAAGGAGCTGGCCCAGGAGGTGTTTTCCCGCCTGGGCGTTCCCTCCGTCACCGGCCCTGCGGCCGTACGCACCTACCGGGAGCTGCTTTCCATCCAGCCCCATCCGGTGCTGCTTTTGGCCGCGGAGGAATGCCGCCGCAGCCACAGGAATCTGGAGGACATGCAGGCCCTGCTCCTCTCCTGGCGGAACCGGGGGCTCACGGAGGAAGCCGCCGTGCAGGATTATCTCAGGCGCTACCGGGAAGCGAACCTTGTGCTCCGGGAAATGTTCGAGGCCTGCGGCCACACCGGACGGCCCACGGAAAAGGACCGGCAGCAGTACGAAATGTGGCGGTCCTGGGGCATGGGACGGGAGCTGCTCCTCTTCGCCGCGGAGCAGAGCCGGGCCGCCGAGGGCAGCAAAACGGCGTATCTTGGCAAGGTGCTGGAGGCCTGGCACGAAGCGGGGATCACCGATATCGCCCAGGCCCGGGCCGAAAAGCGCCCCGCCCCCGCCGGCCGCGGCAGAAAGACCGTGTCCGCCCAGCAGTACGGCCAGCGGGAGTATACGGAGGAAGAACTGGACGCCGTTTCCAACGACCTGATCGAGGAGGCGAAAAAGCTGCGTGGATAATCAGATCATTTCCGGCATCCTGGCCGAATACGCGGCGCTGCGGCAGCAAAACCGGCAGGAAGAGGCCCGCCGCCTGGCGGAGCTGCAGCAAAAGCATCCCGCCGTGGCGGAATTGGTCGCCCGGCGGCACGATATGATATTATCTTCCGTCCGCGGGGCCTTCGCCAGCGGCACGCCCCGGGATCCGGAGGCGCAGATGAAAGCGTACAACGACCAGATCGCCGCGGCTTTGACGGAAAACGGCTATCCCGCGGATTACCTGTCTCCCGTCTGCCGCTGCCCGCTGTGCGGCGACACGGGATATATTTACGATCGCTCCGTGCGCAAATTCTGCCCCTGCCTGGAAGAAAGATACCGCAGCGCCCTGTCCCAGGGGGGGCCGTCCATCGCCGCCGAACAGACCTTCGGGAATTACGATGCGGCGCGCATCCCGGCGTCTCCCCTGCCCGGGGCCAAAGTGACCCAGCGGGAATACATGGAGGCGGTTAAGCAGAAATGCGTCCTGTTCGCCGCCAACGTTCCCGCCGGGCCCGTCAAGACGCTGCTGCTCCACGGCGGCAGCGGCCTGGGGAAAACCTTCCTGCTCAACTGCGTGGGCAACGACGCCCGCAGCCGCGGGATCGAAACCCTTTCCGTCACCGCCTACGATTTGCTGATGGACCTGAAAAACGCCTATTTCTCCCGGGGGAACGAATCCGCCCAGGCGTACTTCGACGTGCCGCTGCTTCTGATCGACGATCTGGGAATGGAGCCCCTGATGGAAAACGTCACCGTGGAGCAGATCTATAACCTGCTCAACGCCCGGCTGACCCGGGGGCTGTACACCGGCGTCAGCACCAATCTGAGCCGGGTGGAATTGAAGCAGCGGTACACCGAGCGCGTCACCTCCCGCCTGCTGGACGCCCGCACCGGATTGGATCTGCCCCTGCAGGGGCAGGACATCCGCCTGAACCGGAGGTGAAGCGCCGTGATCATCCGCGAACTTGCCGATCCCAAAGAAAAAAGCGCCGTGGCCCGGACGGTCCTGGAGGGGCTCACCGATTGGTTCGCCGTGGAGGAGAGCCGGGAGCAGTATATCCGGGAGGCCGCGGAGCGCCTCACCTTCGCCGCCTTTGACGGGAACGCCCCCGTGGGCTTCCTGTGCCTGAAGGAAACGGGAAAAGCCACCGCCGAGATCGCCGTCATGGGCGTCCTGCAGCCGTACCACCGCCGGGGCGTGGGCCGGGCGCTGTTTCTGTCCGCCAGGTCCGCCGCCCGGGAAAAGGGCTACGCTTTTTTGCAGGTCAAGACCGTGCGGATGGGCATGTACCCCGATTACGACGATACCAACCGCTTTTACCGGAGCCTGGGCTTTCAGGAATTCGAGGTTTTCCCCACCCTGTGGGACGAGCAGAACCCCTGCCAGGTGTACGTGATGTCGCTGGCGGACGCCTGAAAAGGAAAAACCGCCTTTTTACGAAAAAAAGCAGGCCGTGATTTTCTCACAGCCTGCTTTCTTCCCTTTTGGGTCACACCAGTTCGATGATGACCATTTCAGCGGCGTCGCCGCGGCGGGGCCCCAGCTTGTAGATCCGGGTGTAGCCGCCGGCGCAGCCCTTTTCCTCGTTGCGCTTACGATACTTGGGGCCGTATTCCCGGAACAGCTTTTCCACCACGGGATGCTTCACGTCCTTGGTGCGTTCCTTGTATTCGGCCTTGTTCTCGTCGTCCTTCTTGGGCTCCTTGATGTCGTAGAGGTACGCCATCATCAGCCTGCGGGCATGCAGCTTGGAGGGCAGGTCGTTGACGAAGGTTTCGGTGACGATCTGCTGCTTCTCGTTGCTGAATTTCTTTTCCACTTCCACGGTCTGGTCATACTCGCGGATGGCCAGGGTGATCATTTTATCCACGATGCTGCGCACTTCCTTGGCCTTGGCCTCGGTGGTTTCGATGCGGCCGTACCACAGAAGATTGGTGGTCAGGTTCCGCAGCATCGCCTTGCGCTGGCTCGCGGTGCGGCCCAGCTTGCGCTCTGTTGCCATGGGAATTTCCTCCTATCACTCTTCGGTCGGGCGCAGACCCAGGCCCAGCGCCTGCAGCTTCTGCTCGACTTCTTCCAGACTCTTTTTGCCCAGGTTGCGCACCTTCATCATGTCCTCCTGGTTGCGGAGCACCAGCTCGGCCACGGTGTTGATCCCGGCGCGCTTTAAGCAGTTATAGGCGCGGACGGACAGATCGAGGTCTTCGATCGTCATCTCCATCACCTTTTCCATCTTGTCGTCTTCCGGCTCGGACGAGCTGAGGGGCATCGTCTGATCCGTGAGGCCGACGAAGAGGGAGAGCTGCTCGGTAAGGATGCGGGCGGACATGCTGATGGCCTCGTCCGGGGCCACGGAGCCGTCGGTCCACACCTCCAGCGTTAGCTTGTCATAGTCCGTGATCTGGCCCACGCGGGTATCCTCGACCACGTAATTGACCTTGCGGATGGGGGTATAGATGGAATCGATGGGGATCACGCCGATGGGCATCTGCGCCAGCTTGTTTTTATCCGAGGACACATAGCCCCGGCCCCGGTCCAGGCTCAGCCACATATGCAGCTTGGCGCCTTCGCCCAAAGTGGCGATATGCAGTTCGGGGTTTACGATCTCCACCTCGTCGTCCACCCGGATATCCGCGGCGGTGAGCTCGCAGGGGCCCTGGGCGTTGACTTCCACCATCTTCACCTGATCCGTGTAGAGCTTGAGTGCCAGCTCCTTCAGGTTCAGGATCAGCTCGGTCACGTCTTCCTTCACGCCGGGCACCGTGGAAAACTCATGCTGCACGCCGTCGATATTCACGCTGGTCACAGCGGCGCCGGGCAGGGAATTGATCAGCACCCTGCGCAGGGCGTTGCCCAGCGTATGGCCGAACCCGCGCTCCAGCGGCTCGATCACGAACTTGCCGTACTTGCTGTTCGCGGTCATTTCCACACATTCGATGTGGGCTTTTTCGATTTCGACAATCACTGAATCCAATCCTCCTCATGGATACCGTCGGTAGGGACTGCATCTGTCGGTCAGTACAGGATCAGCGGCTATAGAATTCAACGATCATGTTCTCCTGCACTTCGAAATCAATGTCGGCGCGGGTAGGAAGCTCGTTGACGGTGCCGGTCAGCTCCGCGGCGTTGAAGGTGAGCCACTTGGGAGTGAGCACGGTGGTGCCTTCCCGCAGGGCCTTGAACATTTCGATGGAGGCGGACCTTTCGCGCAGGGTGATCACGTCGCCCTTCTTCACCTGGTAGGAAGGAATGTCCACCTTCTTGCCGTTGACGCGGATGTGGCCGTGGCCCACGATCTGGCGGGCCATACGCCGGGTCTTGGCCAGGCCCAGGCGGTACACCACGTTGTCCAGGCGCATTTCCAGCAGGGACAGCATGTTCTCGCCGGTAACGCCCTTCATGTTGCTGGCCTTGTCAAAATAATGACGGAACTGCTTTTCCAGCACACCGTAGATGAACTTGACCTTCTGCTTTTCCTTCAGCTGGTTGCCGTATTCGGAAACCTTCTTGCGGCGGTTCCCGCCGGGGTTCCGCTTGGATTTCTTGTTGGCATAGCCCATAACGGCCGGAGTGATGTCAAGAGCGCGGCATCTCCGAGCGATCGGCTGCTTATTGTTTGCCATTGCTTAACTTCCTCCTTCCATTACACGCGGCGGCGCTTGGGCGGACGGCATCCGTTGTGGGGAATGGGCGTCACGTCCTTGATCATGGTCACGTCCAGACCGGCGGTCTGCAGGGCGCGGATGGCGGCTTCACGGCCGGAGCC
>JAFZQK010000002.1 GCA_017620455.1 Clostridia bacterium | reverse complement strand
GGTGCCGATGCGGATGCCGCTGGTCTCGGCGGGCGTGCGCTGATCCCGGGGCACCATGTTCTTGTTGACGGTGATGTTGGCCATGCCCAGCCAGGTCTCCAGGTCCCGGCCGGTGACGGGGGTATCGCACAGGTCCAGGAGCAGCAGATGGTTGTCCGTGCCGCCGGACACCATGCGCACGCCCCTGGCGCGCAGCGCGTTTTCCAGGGCCTTGGCGTTTTTCACGATCTGCTGCTGATAGTCCTTGAATTCGGGCTTGAGCGCCTCGCCGAAGCACACGGCCTTGGCGGCGATGATGTGCTCCAGGGGCCCGCCCTGGATGCCGGGGAAGATGGCCTTGTCAATGGCCTTCTTATACTGCTCCTTGCACAGGATCAAACCGCCCCGGGGGCCCCGGAGGGTCTTATGGGTGGTGGTGGTGACGATGTCCGCGCAGGGCACGGGGGAGGGATGGCAGCCTGCCGCCACCAGGCCCGCGATGTGCGCCATATCCACCATGAGAAGCGCGCCCACGTCGTCGGCGATCTTCCGGAAAGCGGCGAAATCCAATTCCCGGGGATAGGCGCTGGCCCCGGCCACGATGAGCTTGGGCCTACAGGCTCGGGCGACGCGCAGCACCTGGTCGTAATCGATGCGCTCGGTTTCGGGATCCAGGCCGTAGGCCTCGAAATGATAATATTTCCCGGACAGGTTCACGGGGCTGCCGTGGGTCAGGTGGCCGCCGTTGTTCAGGCTCATGCCCAATACCGTGTCCCCCGGCTGCAGCAGGGCGAAATACACGGCGGTGTTGGCCTGGCTGCCGCTGTGGGGCTGCACGTTGGCATGCTCCGCGCCGTAAAGCTCCATGGCCCGGGCGATGGCGATGCGCTCCACCTCGTCCACGCAGCCGCAGCCGCCGTAATAGCGCTTGCCAGGATAGCCCTCGGCGTATTTGTTGGTCAGAGGGCTGCCCATGGCGGCCATGACCGCGGGGCTGACGAAGTTTTCAGAAGCGATCAGCTCGATGTGCGCTTCCTGCCGGGCGCATTCGGCCTCAATGAAACGGGCCACTTCAGGGTCCTGGTTCAGAACGGGGGGCAGCTGCCACATGTTTCTTTTGTCCTCCTGTTTACGAAAATACCGCGTATGACCGGCAGGCTTTGCCGCAGCACACGTCTAAGATGCTTACTGCTGCTTCCTTCCGGACCTGACAGGGTTCACACCGCAACATCGCACGGGGCCCGCCGGCCATACACGGCCTCCTTATGATACCCCAAAGAAGGGAAAAACGCAAGGCCCTGAATGGACAGAAGCACGAAAAAAACAAAATCCGCCGCAAACGGATGCGGCGGAAAGACATCTGCGCGTCAGGCGGATACGGCCTGATCCTGCTTCTTCTTTTTCTTTTCCTTTACCAGCGGCAGGGAGTAGGCGTTGTTTTCTTCGAACGCCACGGTTTCCGGCGGGGTTTCCAGGAGGGAGGGGTTCTGCAGGTAATGTACCATGCGGGTGACCATCTTGGAATAGGTGGCCCCGGCGCAGATCCTTTCGTCCGCGGTGACGCCGATGGGCAGCCAGCGCTTGCGCACGGCCTTGCCGTCCGCGCCCACCTGGGTTTCCCGGATCACATTGCCCATGGACCAGAACAGGCTGGTGGTGCCGAAATTATAAATATGGTGATTCACCGCCGGCATGCCGATGGAGCCCATGTTGGTGATGAACATGCTGGTGTGGAAGGGAGAGGCGTCCAGGATATACTTGGGCATGATGCCGTACCGGTCCAGGAACCGGGCCAGGGCCACGATGGTGTTGGCCAGGATAGGATTGAGCAGGAGCTTTGCCACCTTCATGGTGGAATTGTCCGCCTCCTGGCGGCGGTTCTGCTCGATCATTTCCCGGACCCGGGCAGCCACGTCGAAAATGGTGTCCCGGGGATCGAAATAGCATTTGACGGTGTTTTCTTCGATGTCGTCGGGGTTGCCCGTATCCAGGAGCAGGGCGAAGGAAACCGTGAGCTGGGTGCGGGCGTACAGGCGCTTGTTCATGATGAAGCGGTTGACCTCCGGCATTTCGGATACCGTCCGCACGAAAGCGGCGATGATCAGCTCCATGAAAGTGAGCTTATTGCCGTTGGCGCCCTGCTCCACGATGTACCGGGCCATCTTTTCATAGTCCAGTCTGTAATTCAGGAACACCTGCGCGTCGCAGCGCATGGGCATCAGATAGGGGGTCAGGGCGATGATGGGATCGATCTTTTTGAGCACGCGGCCGTCGGCCCGGCGTCCGAACATAAGCATCCCTCCAATGCAGCGCGAGTACGGGATACAAGGATCCTGAATCATTATACACGGGAAAGCGCCATCCGTCAATTCTCCGCTATTTCCATGCGGCGTGGATCCTGCGCAGCATGGCGTGATCGGCGCTGTCGCCGCCGCTTTCCCACAGGATCAGCCCGCCCAGGCCCTTTTTGCGGATGTAGCGGAGCTTCTCATCCAGGGATCTTTCGCTGTCGTAGGAATAAAACAGCCCGCAGTCCGGGGAGGCCGGATCGTCGTTCCACAGATAGGCCGCCCGGGCGTCCGCGTCGTAATCCGCGTGCCAGCCCGGAGCGGATTCCAGGGCCTTGAGCTCCCGCCAGACGCGGCTTTCGACGGCCTGACGCACCGGCGCGCCCAGGGCCGGAGCGTATCCCTCCGCTATGCGCCAGCCCCGGCCGTACAGGGGGCAGCCGATGCGGATCTTCCCGGCGGGCACGCCCAGGGACAGCAGGTATTTTACCGCCGTATCGGCGGACACGCTGCCGTACAGGGCGGCGTGGTGGCCCGTGACGGCGGCGCCGTCGCCGGCCATGTCGTAGGTCATCAGGTTCACGGCGTCCACATAGGGATGCAGCGCGGCGTAATCCTGCTTTTTCAGCACGGACAGCGGCGCTCCGGCGCAGACGGTGAGCTGCTTTTTCCCCGGGCCGAAGCGCGTATCCAGCGCGGAGCGGAGCTCCCGGAGCAGCGAGGTGTAGTTTTCCCAATCGTTCCCCATCACCGGGCAGCCCTCGCCGCCGTCACCCACGGCCCGGGCCACGCCGGGGTATTCCCAATCCAGATCCAGCCCGGAAAAGAAAGAGTATTTTTCCAGGGTGTCCAGGCAGCTTCGGATGAAGGAGGCCCGGCGCTCCGCCGTGAGCGCCATTTCGGAAAAATGGCCGCAGCAGGTCCAACCCCCGATGGAAAGCAGGATCTTTGTTTCGGGATAGCGGGCCGCCATTTCCCGGTACTGGGGAAAGTGCGCCAGGGGATTGCCTTCTCCGGTATCTGCCCAGGGATCGGTGGATACGACGGCGTAGCCGCCCTCCGCGGGCGCGACCCGCCAGAAGGCGTGATAGATGCAGTCCGCGTACTGCCAGGGCAGGTTTTTCACCTGCTGGGCCGGGTCCTGGTGGATGTTCCAGTTGGGGAAATACAGGGCGGAGCAGGGCTTGTCCGCCGCCCGGGCGGGCCTGCCGGCCAGGGCGCCCAGCACCGGGGCGGCCAGAAGGAATGCCAGCGTCAGCCGGCCGACGGTCTTTTTCATCGGGCATGCGCCTCCTTTGATACGCTTTATTATATCATGCAAAATTTCGTGAAACAATGGGAAACGCAGCCAATGCGTGCGGGAAAACGCGTACGGTGTATTTATGCTGTATTTCCACCCGGATTTTTGACAAGCTGGCGCTGTTTCTGGTATAATATGCAAAGGCCATTGCCGGCACCGCCTATCGGGCCGGACAGGCCGAAAAACGGACGCCCCTGTTGCATACGTCGGGTATCTGAAAAGAACTTGAACGGAGGAAAAAACCATGAGAGCAAACGTAAACAAGCTGACCTACCGCATTGCCGTGCTGGCGCTGCTGATGGCGCTGATCGCCGTATTCTGGTACGGGATCGGCACCATTCCGCTGGGCTTCATCAAAATCACCATCAGCTGCCTGCCGGTCATCATCGGCACCATCGTGCTGGGGGTGGAGGACGGGCTGATCCTGGGCGCGTTCTTCGGCTTTCTGAGCTTCCTGTCCGGCCCCGCCGGCGGGCTGACGGCCCCCATCTTTTCCGCCCACGTGCTGTGGGGCGTGCTGCTGTGCTTCGTGCCGCGGCTGCTGGTGCCCCTCGTGACGCACGCCGTGTACCGCATGACGCGCAAATTTGAAAAAAAGCATAAGTGGACGCTGTCGCTGACCGGCGCGGCGGGATCGCTGACGAATACGGTGTTTTTCCTGGGGTTCATCCTGCTGCTGTACGCCCTGCTGGGGATCAACGGGGATCAGGTGGCCCGGGAGATCGATTTGAAGAACGGGCTGGAGGGCAGCCGCACGCTGATGGCCATGATCGGCACCACCGTGCTGGTGGGCGGCATCCCGGAGGCTGCGCTGGCCGCTGTCGCCACCCCGGCGGTGATCGTGGCGCTGCGCAAGGCCCATCTGACGATTGAGAAGTAGGAGTAGTTCGCCATGCTGTTTACCCTGGATATCGGCAACACCAACATCAAGACCGCCCTGTTCGACGGGCCGGAAATGGTGCATTACTGGCGTCTGTCCACCACGCGGAAATATACCAGCGACGAAATGGGCGTCATGATGACCCAGCTGTTCGAGCATGAACGGCTCCGGCACGAGCAGGTGACGGGCATCGTGATGAGCTCGGTGGTGCCTACGATGAATTTCACCGTGGAGCACATGTGCCGGGATTATTTCGGCATGGCCCCCATGACGGTGGGCCCCGGGATCAAAACGGGCATCGACATCAAATACGAAAACCCCCGGGAGCTGGGCAGCGACCGGATCTGCAACGCGGTGGCGGCGTACACCCTGTACGGCGGCCCCTGCGTGTACATTGATTTCGGCACTGCCACCACCTTCGGCGCCCTGGACGAAAAGGGCGGCTTCCTGGGGGGCTGCATCTGTCCGGGCATCAAGCTGACCAGTGAGGCGCTGGTTTCCGGTACGGCGAAGCTGCCGCATTTTGAATTGGTGATGCCGGACAGGGTGATCGGCAAGACCACCATCGCCAATCTGCAGTCCGGCGTGATCAACGGCTACGTGGGCCAGGTGATCTACCTGGTGAACGAGATCCGCCGGGAAATGGGGAAGCCCGAAGCGAAGGTCATCGCCACCGGCGGCATGGCCCGTCTGATCGCCCCCAAATCCGGCGTGATCGACATATCGACGGGCTGCTGACCCTCAAGGGGCTGCGGCTGATTTACGAAAAGAACCAGGCGAAGGCCTGATTTACGGGAGGAAAAGACATGCGGACCATCACGGTGGGGTTTCTGGGCTGCGGCAACATCGGCTGCGGCGTGTGGAAGCTGCTGAAGGAATTTGAAGGGGATATCGGGCACCGGGCGGAGGTGCGGTTCGAGATCAAGCGCATCCTGGTAAGGAATATCCATAAGAAGCGGGACGAAACCGTGCCCGAGGCGCTTCTGACCACCGATCCCGCCGCCGTGACGGACGATCCGGAGATCGAAATGGTGCTGGAATTCATGGGCGGGGAAGAGCCGGCCACCCGGTATATGCTGCGCGCCCTGGAGATGGGGAAAACCGTGGTGACGGCCAACAAGATGGCCCTGGCGCTGAACTGGCATCTGCTGCAGGCGGCGGCGGAAAAGCACAACGCCGGGCTGTACTATGAGGCGGCGGTGTGCGGGGCGATCCCCGTGATCCGCACCACCATCGATTCCCTGCAGTCCAACCGCATCGAGGAACTGATGGGCATCGTCAACGGCACCACCAATTATATCCTCACCTGCATGAGCCAGGAAGGCAAGGCCTATGAGGACGTATTGAAGGAGGCCCAGCGCCTGGGCCTGGCGGAGCCGGACCCCACCAGCGATGTGGAGGGCTACGACGCGGCGTACAAGCTGTCCATCCTTTCCTCCCTGGCGTTCCATGCCCGGGTGCCCTTTGACGTGATTTACCGGGAGGGCATTTCCAACGTGAAAGCGGTGGATATTGCCTACGGCAAGGAACTGGGCTACACCATGAAGCTTCTGGCCATCGCCAAGCGGCGCGGCAATGTCATCGACGCCCGGGTGCACCCCACCTTCATCCCCAACGATCATCCCCTGGCCTCGGTGAACGGCAGCTTCAACGCCATTTTCCTCCACGGCAACGCCTGCGAGGATATGATGCTCTTCGGCCGGGGCGCGGGCAGCGCGCCCACCGCCAGCGCGGTGGTGAGCGATATGCTCTACGCCGCTTCCCGGGAGACCCCGCGGCATCCCACCTTCCACAATGAAAACGCCCTGGCCCCCGGGCTGCGGGTGACGGATGACTGGCACTGCTCCTTCTACATCCGCCTTTCCGCCAGCGACCGGCCGGGTGTGATGGCCCATATCACCGCCTGCCTGGGCAACGAGGGCATCTCCATCCGCAACCTGATGCAGCGGGACGCGGTGGAGGGCCGCGCCCAGATTGTGCTGATCACCCACGATGCCGGGGAATGCAGCCTGCGCAAAGCGCTGTCCGCCATTGATTCCCCCGACGTGCAGGTGGAAAGCATGATCCGGGTGGAAGGGAAATAACGCTCCGGAGGCCTGCGCCGCCGGGACGGAGGAAACAAGCAGACCATGAAAAAGAAGCGGACCGGATTATCCCTGGGCAGCATCCTGACGCTGTGCCTCACCGCAGCGGTGACGCTGGGGTGTATTTGGGTTTTCGGCATCATCCGGGCCGGCCGTCCGGACGCGGCGATGGACGCGGGGCAGATCGCGGATTTTATCGGGAACGCCCTGCAGGGAAACGGCGATGCGCAGCCGGATACGAAGGTGGGCACCGTGATGGTGACCCTTCCGCCCGCTGTCGCCACCCCCACCGCGGCCCCGCTGCTCACCCCGGCACCGGGGGCGGAAAAGCAGCAGTATTCCTTCAGCCTCACCATCGGCGGGCTGATGAGCTTTCAGAGCGATATTTCGGATACGGTTTACAATAAACAGGAAAAGACCTTCGATTTCCGGCCCGTGGTATCCACGCTGCCGGGAAAGATCTGGGCGGATATGAACCTGGTGATGCTGCCCCAGACCCTGAATGCCGCAAATCAGAAATACGACGACGCCATGGCGCCGGCCGCCGCGGCGGAAGCGGTGAAGGCGGCGGGATTCAACGACGTGCTGCTGGGCAGCGAGCATATCCTGGACCGGGGCGCGGCCGGCGCAGAGGAGACCGTGCAGGCCCTGACGAGCCGGGGGATCTCCTGCGGCGGCGTGACGCTGGGAGAAGCGCGGCAGAACCGCATCGTGCAGTTGAACGGCGCGCGCATCGCGATCCTGTCCTATTCCGAAAGCGTGACGGCCCGGGGCAAGAACGCCATCGGCGCGCAGCCGGAGCTGATGCGCCTCTACGATCAGGAAACGGTGCGCCAGGATATCCTCAACGCCCGAGCCCAGGGGGTGCACTGCGTGATCGTGTGCATGTACTGGGGCAAAGAGGACCAGACCGCCGTGCGGAACGATCAGCGCAAAACCGCCAGGACCCTGGCGGAAATGGGGGCGGACATGATCCTGGGCTTCCGGCCCGAGGCGGTGCTGCCCCTGGAGATCATCTCCGTAACGGACGAAACCGGCGCGCGCCGCCAGGCGCTGGTGGCCTATTCCATGGGCACACTGCTGTCCGAATCCCGGGATGCGGGGGCCATCGCGGGGATGCTGCTGCATTTGAGCGTCACGGTGAACGGGGCCGGCAAGGTGCGCTTCACCAGCGTGGAATACACGCCCACCTACGTGTGGCGCCAAAGCATGGGCGGCAGGATGCAGTACCGCCTGGTGTGCAGCGCGGATCCGGCGCCGGAGGGCATGGATGCGAAGCAGACCGGCGTTATGACCCGGGCGCTTGCCCGGGTGCGGGAAGCCATGAAGGGCTGCCCCGCCGAAGAAAGAAAATGACCGTCCCGGGGATCCGCGGACGGTTTTTGTGATCCGGGAAAGGAGGGATACCGTGGGCGACCTGCTTTTCGCCATGGAAACGGTGCTGCCATTGCTGCTGCTGATGTCCGCGGGGGCGCTGTGCCGGAAGACGGGGCTGCTGACAGACGCGCTGGTGAAGGGCGTCAACCAGCTGGTATTTCGGGTGTTCCTGCCCGTCAATCTGTTTTACAGCGTGATCCACACGCCTTACGATACGGTGCTGCAGGGGAGAGAGCTGCTGATCATTGCGGGCGGGCTGCTGGCGGAATTCGGGCTTCTGTTCCTGGCGGTGCCGCGGATCGAGAAGGATCGGAAAAAGATCGGGGTCATGATCCAGGGCATGGGCCGGGCAAATTACGCTTTCTTTGGCATCCCCCTGGTGGCGATGCTGTTTCCCGGGCGGGATACGTCCCTGGCGGCGCTGCTGGTGCCGCTGACGGTGCCGGTGTACAACGTGATGTCCGTCATCGCGCTGACGGTGTACGGGGAAGGCAGGCTGAACGCCGGGCGGATCGTTATGAACATCCTCAAAAACCCGCTGATCATCGCGCCGCTCCTGGGCTACGCCCTGTGGCTGCTGCGCTTTGAATTCCCCCCGGTGCTGGACAGCCCGCTGAAGGATCTGGGAAAGATCGCCACAACCCTGGCGCTGTTCACCCTGGGCGGGGCCATTCAGCTGACCAGCGCCAAGGCGCACCTGCGCCAGCTGCTCATCGCCGTGCCCTGGCGGCTGATCGCCGCGCCGCTGATCTTCGTGGGAACGGCGGCGCTGCTGGGGCTGCGGGAGGTGGCCCTGGCCTGCGCCTTCGTTACCTTCGGCTCGCCCACCGCGGTGAGCAGCTATCCCATGGCCCATTCCATGGGCGGCGACGGGGAGCTGGCGGCGGAGCTGGTGGCGTTCAGCAGCACCTTTTCCATCGTCACCACGTTCCTGTTCGTGTTCGCCATGAAGCGCCTGGGGCTGATCTGACCCGGCAGGGCGGAAAAAACCGCGCTCCCATAAGGAGGCGCGGTATTTTTGTCGCGTTTTTCTTTCTTTCTTTCACTCTTTTCTTCTTCCGCCGAAAAGGCCGCCGGTCATTTCCCGGAAATTGCCCTTCCATTTTTCAAAGGCGGCCCGGCGGCTGCCGGTGGCCAGCAGGGCGTAAATGAACATGCCGATCACCAGCAGGCCCAGCAGCCAGGTGATGCCCGTATAAGCCCCGCGGTTCCCGGCGGCGCTGTCCTTGCCCGCCGCGCCGGTGACGCCGCCGTAGAGGGCGCGGTCCAGCACGTCCGCCATCAGGGCGGTGGAGGCCAGCACCTGGCTTTTATCGCTTTTATGGGTACCGAATTCCAGCAGCACGGCCTGGGGCATCAGATCCTGATTATAGGTGCCCTTGCCGATGTAGATGTCCTTGATCAGGCCGGGATAGCGCTTGTCCGCCACGGCCTTGATCTGGGCGGCGAAATGACGGTTGGCGTCGGAATTCTGGTTGGCGCGGCCCACCAGCAGCCGCACCTTCGTTACGTCCCGGCCGTTCACCTCGCTTTCGTACTGCCCGGCGTCCGGGATGCCGTCCCGATGGATATCGAAGATGGCGTCCACCCCCTCCTCTTTCAGCGAGGCGGCGGTGGCGCGGCTGCGGCGGTAGGCCCCGGCGTCGTGGGGGAAATGGTTCTCGCTGCTGTAATGCACGGTGACGCCCTTTTCCTCCAGGTGCTTTTTCAGCGCCTCCGCCACGTCGAAAATGCCGCCGCCCTTGTCGATGCTGCTTTTGCCGTCGGCGGATTCGTAGCTTTCGTCGCTGTGGGTGCAGTACAGCGCGACGGCGCGTTTTTTCTGAGAAACGGGCCGGGCGCCGTCCTGATCCCAGGAAACGTCCGGCAGCTGGAAATCGCCCAGGCTGTCGGCATAGGCCCGGCGGGCTTCGGCGTCCACCCGGACGATGCGGAAATGCCGGTTGTCCTGGGAAATGTATTCGTCGCCCGCCTGGGGCACCCCGGCGTACCAGGTAAGGGCTGCGCCGTCCGCGTCCAGGATCTCGTATACCGCGCCGCCCTCTTCGTCTGCCCGGGCGGCGAGGGGCAGCAGCACGGCCAGGGCGCACAGAAGGATAAACAGTTTTTTCACGGTTCGCTCCTCCTTTCGGGGGAGGGGGCTTTTCGCCCCCGGGACAGCCGTTCGAGGGCTTCGCCCAGAAATTCGGCCAGCAGTACGGCCAGGATGCCGGCGATCACCACGGTGTCGAACGCCCCCGCGCCGCCCAGAGAGAGGGTCTGCCCGATGCCGGCGCGCCAGGCGAGCACGGCGCTGAGCGTATCGGCCAGCAGGGTGCCCAGCACGCCGCAGATGAACGCCGCCCGGCGGGACCGGCCCAGGAGGTAGGCGATCAGGCCGCCGGACAGGCCGTAGAGATATTGGGGCTCGATCCACATTTTTTCCGGCTCGGCCGGCAGCAGCCGCCCCAGGGCGAACACCGCCGCCCCGGTGAGCACGGAGCCCAGCAGCGCGCGGAAAAGCTCCTGCTTCGTATCGGTGCGGATCAGGAGATAGACGCAGACCCCCAGCGGCACCGCCGCGCCGCCCAGGTTCAGCCGCACCGGGCCCAGGCGCAGGGAGGGGATCAGCCCGCCCACAAAGATGGCCGCCGCTATGAGCAGCGCCGCCCGGTCGCTGAGCTGCATCCTGTCCAGCACCCGCTGGGCCGCCCCCAGCAGCACCAGCGCCGAAACGCCGGAAAGCAAAATCAAACCAACAGACAAACGCGCATCCTCCTCTCCGCCTGCGGACGAAGCCGCACGGGCGCGTATAACAGGATGTCCCGGAAAAGCGGTTTTATGCGATCGCCCCGGAGCACGGCGATTTTTGGGCGTTCTTTTTCCTGTACATCCACCGGAAAATGTGGTATAATCTTCCGGTGAAAAGCCAACGAGGAGGATGCGGCCTTTGATACAGGCAGTCATATTCAATCTGGACGGCGTGCTGACGGATACGGACGCATGCCACGAGCGGGCGTGGCGGCAGATGGCCCGGGAACAAGGGCTGCCCTTTACGCCGGAAATCTACAGAAAAATGCGGGGACGCAGGCGGATGGACAGCCTGAATGCGCTTCTCTCCCATGCGGAGCGCACCTATTCTCCCGGCGAAACCTGGGCGCTGGCCGCCCGGAAGAACGATCTTTTCAACGATCTGGTGCTGCATCTGGGCCGGGAGGGCATCCTGCCCGGGGCGGAGGAAACCCTGCGGACCCTCCGGGACATGGGGATCCGGACGGCGGTGGCCTCCTCCAGCGAGAACGCCGCGGGGATCCTGCGGCAGATGAAAATGGACGCGCTGCTGGACGCGGTGGTGGACGGCGAGGATGCGGCGGAGGGCAAGCCGGACCCGGAGCTGCTGCTGCTGGCGGCCAGAAGGCTGAAAACCCCCACCGGGAACTGCCTGGTGATCGACAACAGCCTGGCGGGGGCGGAGGCCGCCCGGGCGGCGGGGATGCGCTGCCTGCTGATCGGGAACGAAACAGGCGCGGCGGCGGAAAGCCTGAATGCCTTGGCGCTGCCGGAGAGGATCCGGCGGGATAACGGAGAAATGAACGGAAAAGAATAATCCAGACACATCGGAACAAGGAGGATGAGCATGCTCAATCAGGACGTGGCGCAGCAGGCGATTGCGGAGGCGCTGAAAACGGGCGGCGATTTTGCGGAGGTTTTCCTGGAGGACCGGATCAACAATACCCTGTCCATGCTGTCCGGCCGGGTGGAGGGCGTCAACAGCCGCCGTCTCCACGGGGCGGGCATCCGCGTATTCAGCGGGGTGCAGGGCTATTACGTCTATACCAACGACACCACTCCCGCGGGCCTGATGGCCTGCGCGAAGCGGGCGGCCTCCGCGGTGGCGGGCGGCGCGCAGGTTCAGCCGGCGGCGTTCAGCCCGGCGGACGTGAAAAATATCCACGCTATCCGGGAAATGCCGGACCGGGTGCAGGCCCGGCGCAAGGCGGAAAAAATGAAGGCGGCTCAGGCCGTGCTCAAGGAATTCCCGGAAGTGACCCAGGCCCGCATCGGCTATAACGACAGCGTGCAGCGGGTGTGGATCGCCAACAGCGAAGGGCTGTTTGCCCAGGACACCCGGGTGTACACCCGCTTTTCCGTGGGCGCCATCGCCTCCAACGGCACGGAGAACCAGACGGGTTCCTGCAGCCCGGGGGCCATGGAGGGGTTTGAGCTCTTTGACGGGCGCGTGGACCCCGAGGCCGTCGCCCGGGAAGCGGCCCGGCAGGCCGTCACCATGCTCCACGCGCCCCAGTGCCCCGCCGGGCAGATGCCCGTGGTGATCGACAATGGGTTCGGCGGGGTGATCTTCCACGAGGCCTGCGGCCATTCTCTGGAAGCCACCTCCGTGGCGGTGGGGAACAGCGAATTCTGCGGGAAGCTGGGGCAGAAGATCGCCAATGAACGGGTCACCGCCATCGACGACGGCACCCTGCCCAACGAATGGGGCAGCCTGAACATCGACGACGAGGGCACGCCCACCACCCGCCTGGTGCTGATCGAAAACGGCATCCTGAAAAACTATATGATCGACAAGCTGAACGCCCGGCGCATGCAGATGCCCATTACCGGCAGCGGCCGGCGCCAGGGCTATATGTTCGCCCCCACTTCCCGGATGCGCAACACCTTCATCGCGGCGGGAAGAGACGACAACGACGAAATGATCGCCACCATGGGCGACGGGCTGTACGCCAAAAGCATGGGCGGCGGCAGCGTGAATCCCACCACCGGAAAATTCAACTTCGCCGTCAGCGAGGGCTATCTGGTCAGGGATGGGAAGATCGCCCATCCCGTGCGGGGCGCCAGCCTCATCGGCCGGGGCAGCGAGATCCTGCTTAAAATCGACCGGGTGGGACGGGACATGCAGATGGCCCAGGGCATGTGCGGCTCCATCAGCGGCTCCATCCCCACCAACGTGGGCCAGCCGATGATCCGGGTCAGCGAACTGACCGTGGGCGGACGATGAAGGGAGGAGCAGAAACATGACCATCGACGCGTTCATCAATGCCGTGCTTAAGGAGGCGCAGGATCAGGGCATCCTGGCGGCGGAAATCTATCTTTCCTCCAACGACAGCTTCCGGGCCATGTGCGTCAAGGGGCAGATCAGCAATTATACCGTCCATGACACCCGGGGGCTGTCCCTGCGGGGGCTGTACAAGGGGAAAATGGGCTACGCGGCCACGGAGGCCTTCGATGAAGAGGCCGTGGGCCAGCTGGTGCGGGCGGTGAAGGAAAGCGCGGAGCTCACCGAGGACGACGACGTGCAGGAGATCTACCAGGGAGACGATCAGTATCCCCGGGTGGACAATTACAATCCCGCCCTGGACCGGGTGGAGGAAAGCCGCAAGCTGCAGCTGATCCTGGACATCGAAAAAAAGGCCCTGGCCATGGATGAAAGGATCACGGCCCTCAACTACAACATGATCTCCACCGGCAGCGGGGAAACCCGCATCGTGAACCGGGTGGTGGCCGACGGCAAGGCCCACGGCCTGGACCTGCGCTACCGGGACAATACCGCGGTGTGCTACGCCTCCGCCGTGGCCAAGGCGGGGGAGAGGGTATCCACCGGCAGCGGCTTTGAAGTGACCCGGGATTTTGATAAGATCGACCCGGAAAAGATCGCGAAGGACGCGGTGGAGGAAGCCCTGTTCATGCTGGAGGCCGAGCCGGTGCCCAGCGGCGCCTACCGCGCCATCATCGAAAACAAGTGCATGCCCGATTTGCTGGCCACCTTCGCCGGCGTCTTTTCCGCGGAAAGCGCCCAGAAGGGGCTGAGCCTGCTCAGCGGCAAGGAGGGGGAGATCATCGCTTCCGAAGCGGTGACGCTGATGGACGATCCCCTTCTGCCCGGCGGCCTGGCCAGCCAGCCCTTCGACGCCGAGGGCGTGGCCACCCGCACCAAGGCGGTGGTGGAAAACGGGAGGCTGACGACGCTGCTGCACAACCTCAAGACCGCCCGGAAGGCCAACGCGAAAACCACCGGCAACGCATCCCGGGCCGGCTATGCGGGCATGGTGAACGTGAGCCCCAGTAATTTCTACTTTAAGCCCGGCGAAAAGACCCTGGCGGAGCTGATGGCGGACATGGGGGACGGCCTGGTGATCACGGAAGTGAGTGGCCTCCACGCCGGGGCCAACGCCGTCAGCGGCGATTTTTCCCTCATCGCCCAGGGCTATACCGTGAAGGACGGGAAGAAGGGCCGGCCGGTGGACCGGATCACCGTGGCGGGGAACTTCTTCCAACTGCTCAGGAACATCCGCGCCGTGGGCAGCGATCTGATCTTCCCCGGCAGCGCCGTGGGCAGCCCCTCGGTGGACGTGGGGGAGATCCAGGTGGCCGGAAAATAACGGCAGAAGAAACCTCGTTTTAAAACGTATCCACGCAGAAACGGAGAAAACACGCATGTACTTTTACGAGATCCACTGCCATACCGCCGAAACCAGCAAATGCGGCCGCTCCCCGGCCCGGGACATGGTGCGGGCATACCGGGACAAGGGCTTTTCCGGCCTGGTGATCACCGATCATTTCCTCAACGGCAATTCCTACGCCAACGAGCCGGATACCTGGGATGAAAAAATGGCGGTGTTCCTCCGGGGATACGAATCTGCCCTGGAGGCCGGAAAGGAAATGGGCCTGCCGGTGTATTTCGGCCTGGAATACACCCATTTGGGCGGCAACGGCGAGGATTATCTGATCCTGGGCCTCCGGCCGGAGGACCTTTACGGCGGGCTGCGGGACTGCGATAAATGGAGCATCGAATACCTGTGCAGCGTGGTGCACGGCCTGGGCGGCATCGTGATCCGGGCGCATCCCTACCGCCAGGCGGGGTATATCCGGACGGCGGGCATTGAGCGCCCGGGGCTGGACATCGACGCGATCGAAGTGTTCAATTACGGGAACGCCAGCGAAACCTACAACCTGCAGGCCTTTGACCTGGCCCTGCGGGAGGGCAAGCCCATGGTGGCCGGGTCCGACACCCATCAGGTGGAAACCACGGCCACGGCCTTCGTGGCCTTTGAGGAGAACCCCCGGGATTACGCGGAGCTGTGCCGGATGATCCGGGAGGGCAAGGCCTTCCTGATCCACAAGCAAAAGAACGCCTGACCCACACAAATAACGCCCTTTCGCACTTTTGAAATGCGGAAGGGCGTTTTTATGCTGCGTTTTTATTGCTTGGCGATCATGGCCGCGGCCAGATCGTCCATGGAATACTCCCCGGGGGCCTGTCCCGCCAGGAAGCGGGCGGCGCGAAGGGCGCCCCGGGCGAAGATGGACCGGTCCTGGGCGGAATGGTTCAGCGTTACCACCTCGGCGGGGCCGTAGAAGCCCACCTCGTGCTCGCCCGGCACCGTGCCGCCCCGGACGGCGTGAACGCCGATTTCCCGCTTTTCCCGCTTCTGGGTGCGGCCGTTGCGGCCGAACACCGGCAGCGTATCGGGGCCGCTCACCGCGTCCAGCAGCATCAGCGCCGTGCCGCTGGGGGCGTCCAGCTTCTGATTGTGGTGCTTTTCCACGATCTCGATATCGAAATCCGGCAGCAGCCGGGCGGCCTGACGGGCCAGGGTGCGCAGCACGTAGACCCCCAGGCTCATGTTGGCGCTGCGGAAAACGGGAATTTCTTTCGCCGCGTCCGCGATGGCCCGCAGGTCGCTTTCGTTATAGCCGGTGGCGGCCAGCACCGCGGGCAGACGATGGGCCAGGGCGTACTGCAAAAGCGCGCCCAGCCCTTCGGGACGGGAAAAATCCACGATCACGTCGGCCTCCTCCTCCACCAGGGAAAAGGAGGGATACACGGGGAAGGCGGCGCCGTTTTCCGGGTGTACGTCCACCCCGGCGACGATCTGCGCCTGTTCGTCCCCGGCCAGGGCGGCTACCTGGCGGCCCATGCGGCCGCAGGCGCCGGACAAAAGGATCCTGAGCATCTTACAGTAAACCTGCCTTTTGCATTTCTTCCTTCATTTTGGCTTTCTTTTCCCTGCTCATGGGCACCAGCGGCAGACGGACCTCGTTTTTGCACAGGCCCATCAGGGCGGCGGCGGCCTTCACGGGGATGGGATTGACTTCGCTCATCATGGCGCTCATCAGCGGCAGCAGGGCGATGTTCATTTTCGCCGCTTCCTGTACGGGAGCGGCGGCCAGATCCGCCATTTGCCGGGGCGCGATGTTGGAAAGCACCGAGATCACGCCCAGGCCGTCCAGGGCCAGGATGGGGGCCGTCAATTCGTCGGAGCCGGAATAGAAGGCGATCCTGTCCCCGCACAGCCGCATCATTTCCATGATCTGCGCCACGTTCCCGGAGGCTTCCTTCATGCCGATGATGTTTTCTTCGTCCGAAAGGGCAGCCAGAGTGGCGGGCAGCATGTTCAGCCCCGTCCGGGAGGGCACGTTATAGACGATCACCGGCAGCGCGCCGTCCCGGGCGATGGCCCGGTAATGGGCGATCAATCCGGCCTGGGTGGTTTTGTTGTAGAAGGGCGTGACGCACAGCTGAGCGTCGGCTCCCAGGGCTTTCGCGCGGTGCGCCCGGGCGATCACCGCCCGGGTATTGTTGCCGCCGGTGCCGGCGATGACGGGGACGCGGCCGTTCGCCCGTTTGACGGCGAAGGCGACCACGCTTTCCCATTCCTCTTCCGTCATGGTGGCGGGCTCCCCCGTGGTGCCGCAGGCGACCAGGGCGGAGATGCCGTTCTCCAGCTGGAAATCGATCAGCCGGCCGAAGGCGGGGAAATCGATCTTCCCATTCCTGAAAGGGGTCAGCAGGGCTGTGCCGCAGCCCCGGAACAGCGGTGCGGACATGGGGTTACTCCTTTCGCTCGATATACCCCTGGGCGCAGAGCAGCTCGGCGGAGAGAACGCCGCCGCCCGCCGCGCCGCGGAGGGTATTGTGGGAGAGGCAGACGAACTTGTAATCGAAAATGACGTCTTCCCGCAGACGGCCCACGGAAATGCCCATGCCGTTTTCAAAATCCCGGTCCAGTTTCGTCTGGGGCCGGTCCTGCTCCTCCATGTAGCGCACGAAGGGGGTGGGGGCGCTGGGCAGGGCCAGCTGCTGGGCCACGGTGCGGTAGGACGCCCAGCGGTCCAGAATGGTCTGCCTTTCGGGCTTCTTATCGAAGGAAACGCTGACGGCGGCGATATGGCCGTCGGATACGGGCACGCGGATGCACTGGGCGCTGATGACGGGGGCCGTTGCCGGGATGATGGCGGTGCCTTCGGCGTTCAGTTCGCCCCAGATCTTCAGCGGCTCCTGCTCGCTCTTTTCTTCCTCGCCGCCGATGTAGGGGATCACGTTGTCCAGGATCTCCGGGAAGCGGTCAAAGGTCTTGCCCGCGCCGGAAATGGCCTGATAGGTGCAGACGGACACGGCCTTGATCCCGAAATCCCTGAGCGGAGTCAGGGCGGGGACGTAGCTCTGGATGGAGCAGTTGGGCTTCACGGCGATAAAGCCCCGCTTGGTGCCCAGGCGCTTGCGCTGGGCGTAAATGATGGGGGCGTGGGCCGCGTTGATCTCCGGGATCAGCATGGGCACGTCCGGCAGCAGCCGGCAGGCGCTGTTGTTGCTGATGACGGGGGTTTCCGCCTTGGCGTAGCTTTCCTCCAGCGCCCGGGTGGCCGCCTTGTCCATGGCCACGGCGCAGAAAACGAAATCGCACAGGCCCGAAACGGTTTTTACGTCCGACGCGTCCAGAACGGTCATTTTAGCCGCCTTTTCGGGGATCGGCCAGGAAAAGGCCCAGCGGCCCGCCAGGGCCTCTTCGTAAGGCTTGCCGGCGCTGCGTCCGCTGGCGGCCAGGGCGGTCAGCTCGAACCAGGGATGGTTCTCCAATAGCGTCACGAAACGCTGGCCCACCATGCCCGTGGCGCCGATGACGCCTACGCGATACTTCTTCATCCTTCATCATCCTTTCCGTCTGTCAGTATATGCGAAATGCCGAAAAAGGGAAACCGGCTGATTCCGGCGGGATCAGAAATGCACCCGCCGGCGGACCTCCTCCCGGACCGCCCGGTTGCCGTTGATAAAGAACAGACACAGGGCGATGAACAGGCACGGGGCCAGCACGAAGGGGGACCAGGTGAACCCCAGGGCGCTGCTGCTCTGCAGGGTGCAGAGCCATTCGACCGCCAGGCATTCCAGCCCCACGGCCGCCAGGGAAGCCGCCAGCAGCGTCAGCTTGTTCAGCCTGTGCACCCGGTACAGGATGATCAGCGCCGCCAGCAGCGCCGTGCCCAGGGAAATGGCGGGCAGGGCAATGGGGAAAAACCAGGGCCCGGATTCGCTGAACCGCTCCGCCAGGAACAGATAGGCGTTCAGGCAGAGGAAGGATACCGCCAGGCTCCAGTATACCCGCTTCCTGGTGATTTGAAGCGGCACGGTGACGGCGATGTACAGAAGCGCCAGGGCGCAGGCGGCGTAGGCGCTCCAGGTGACGCCGCCGGAAACGAGCAGGTCGATCACCAGGCACAGCGCCGCGGGCGCCAGCAGCAGCAGGCCGGCCAGCAGCTGAAGGAAATCCTTGTTCTTCTTGAGCACCTGCTCCGGCGTATGCACGGGATAGGGCCGCGGGGCGGATGTGTCCCGGCGGGCGGCGGGATCGTACACCCCCGTGCCGCACAGGGGGCATTTCTTTTCGCTCTCGCCCAGCTTCACGCCGCAGTGTACGCAGTAAGCCATTATCCTTCTTCCTCCAGATTGCTTTCCACTTCCACGGGGATCCCCTGCTCCACCAGAAAGCTCAGTATTTCCCGGGGGAGGGTCGCTTCCCGGATATTCCCGGAAAAGACCAGGCGCATCTCATCCCCCGTGGTGACGCAGGCGCAGTTGTACAGCGGCGAAGACGGCACGCCCAGCTGGAATTCGAACCGGCGCACATGCCCTTCCATGCCCCGGGGCATTTTCGCCACCCCCAGGTTGGACAGCGTGGCCGTCACCAGCTTGTCTCCGGCGTTGCGGAAAATGGTGCTGATGACCAGGTTCTTGAGCGCCAGGGGCACCAGGCGGATCAGCAGGTTCTTTTCGTCGGCCACGTTGGTGGCGATGGTGGCGGAAAGCAGGCGCGGATTCACCTGATAGGCCATGTACGCGCGCACCTCCCGGACGATTTCCTCAAAGGGGCAGTCCCCCAGCCGGGGATCGATGCCGGGATTAACGAAGGAGGAAAAATTGCGCACGGTGGGGGAGGGATAGAAGGCGCGCATGTTCACGGGCACCGACACCCGGACCGGCAGCAGCCGGCGCTTCTGGTGCGCCGCCTGGTCCTGAACGGCGCACAGCAGCATCACCGAAACCAGATACTCCGTCACCGTGGCCCCCGCGGCCTTCGCCTGCGCTTTCAGCGGGGCGCAGGGGATGGAGGCGGCGATGGTGTGCAGGGTGTGGGGGATCTCCGGCGTGCCGGGAAAGTGGTACGCCCGGCCTTCCTTGCGGGAAATGCGCACCCTGGGCAGGGGCATATCCAGGAAAGCGTCCCGGGTTTCCCGGGGGTCCGGGGCTTGGTCGGGGTCCAGCGCGCCGTTTTCAAAATCGACGCTGACGCCGCCCAGCCGCAGGTACTCCGCTGTCAGGGTCTTGAGGAACACGAAGCCGCCGCTGCCGTCCGTGAGGGAATGGAAAAACTCCGCCGAGATCCGGTTCCGGTAATACCGGATGCGCATCAGATACCCGTGATCCTGGCGATACCGGAAGGGCATGCAGGGATGGCCCGTGTCCTCCCGCACCTGGAGCGGGGATTTGATTTCCTCCAGGTAATACCAGAACAGCCCGGTGCGCATCCGTACCATCAGGGAGGGGAACCGGGGCATCACCCGGTCCGCCGCCTGCTGGAGACGCTCCGGGTCCACGGGCTCATTCAGCTCGGCCGACACCCGGAAGGTGCTGCTCCAGCGGTCGGTGGCAATGGCGGGGTAGAGCTTGGCGGCGTTGTCCAGCTTGAACCAGCGCTTCCCTTTCGCCATCGGCCCGCCCCCTTTCAAAAAAGCAGTATACCACACTTTACCGGATGAAACAAGTAAATTGCCCGGAAAAAGCGGGATTTGACCGGCCCTGATTCCGCGTATACGAAAAAACCGCCGAAAGGATCGGCGGTTTTCGCGTCCGGCATTCTGATCGGGATGATTGCGGGATGATCTGCCGGACGCAGGCGGGCGTCAGGCCTGTTCGGGAGCGCCCACAGGGCAGGTGCCGGCGCAGGCGCCGCACTCGATGCACTTTTCGGGATCGATTTCGTACTTGCCGTCACCCTCGGTGATCGCTTCCACGGGGCATTCCGCCGCGCAGGCGCCGCAGGCGATGCAGGCGTCAGTGATCTTATAAGCCATTTGATTGCACCTCCAATAATGATCATGGACTTACGTCCATCAGATGATAGCATGAACGGGGAAAAAATGCAACCCTATGGGAAAATTTTTTCCATTCATGCCAAATTCCCGGTCTGCGGGAAGCGCGGTCAGGCCTGGCCGTCCTTCTTTTTTCCGCCGGCCTTTTCCAGCAGCACCACCGCCAGAATGATGATGGCTGTCACCAGGAAAATGCCGGCCATGCCCTTGAGCATATAGCCCAGGGATTCGCCGAAGGACAGGGGCTGATCCCCCTTCGCGGGGGACGTTTCGCCCGCGTCTTCCTCTTGGGGAACGGGCTCCGCCGCTTCCGGCGCTTCGGCGCTTTCGGTGACGGACTGCGCGGACGCTTCAAGCTGCGCCTGAACCTCGGGAGGGCACGTTTCCACTGTGTCGGGGTTTTCCGCCAGGGCGCACAGGGGGGCGAGCAGGATCAGTAGCGCCGCGAGGACGGCGAAGGTTTTCTTTTTCATTTTACCGCACCTCCTTACACAAGCCCGGCGAAGAAGCTCAGGATCAGGCCTCCGGCGATGACGGAGGCGATCTGGCCGGATACGTTGACGCCCACGGTGTGCATCAGCAGGAAATTCTGCGGGTCTTCCTTCAGGCCCATTTTGTGCACCACCCGGCTGCTCATGGGGAAGGCGCTGATGCCGCAGGCCCCGATCATGGGATTGATCTTCTTTTTGGCGAACAGGTTGATCGCCTTGGCGAAGATCACGCCGCCGGCGGTATCGAACACGAAAGCGATCAGGCCCAGCAGCAGGATCAGCAGGGTCTGGGGCGAAAGGAAGGCCTCGGCCTGCATGCGCCAGGCGATGGTGAGGCCCAGGAACAGGGTGATCAGATTGGCCAGCACCTTCTGGGCCGTTTCGCTCAGGGAATCCAGCACGCCGCACTCCCTTAGGAGGTTGCCGAACATGAGGAACCCGATCAGCGCCACGGCGCCGGGGGCGATGATGCCCACCACCATGGTGACGATGATGGGGAAGAGGATGCGGGTGGTTTTGCTGACGTTCTTCTGCTCGTAAGGCATGCGGATCAGCCGTTCCTTTTTCGTGGTCAGCAGTCGGATCACCGGAGGCTGCACGATGGGCACCAGGGCCATATAGGAATAAGCCGCCACCATGATGGCCCCCAGATAGCCGCTTCTGAGCTGCTGGGCCACCACGATGGAGGTGGGGCCGTCCGCCGCGCCGATAACGGCGATGGAGGCCGCGTCCCGCAGGGAGAAGCCGAACACGCTGGCCATGGACAGGGTAAAGAAGATCCCGAACTGAGCCGCCGCGCCGAAGAGCATCAGCTTCGGATCGTTGAGCAGGGGCCCGAAATCGCACATGGCGCCGATGCCGATGAACAACAGCAGCGGGAACAGCTCGTTTTCGATGCCCGCGTCAAACAGGGTCTTGATGGGCGCCAGCGCCTCGCTGCCCACCGGCAGGTTCACCAGAATGGCCCCGAAGCCCATGGGCAGGAGCAAACTGGGCTCCATGTCCTTTTTAATGGCCAGGTAGATCAGCAGCGCGCCGATGGCCCACATCACCGCCATCTGCCAGGTCACGTTGGTTACGTTCCCCAGCAGGCTCTGAAAGAAATCCCCCATGATCTTTCCACACCTTCTTTGATCATATTGCAGTTGATATGATACCAGAAAACCCCAAAGGAAACAAGACGGAATATCCGGTTGAAAAAATGACCGCCAAAAATGAAGTAAAAGAACAAAAAATGAAGGAAAGAAAAAATCAAAAATTTTTTTTGAGAAAAGGCTTGACAGACGGATTGTTTGAGTGTACTATGCACGTAGTGCACTAAGTAACCGAGGAGGGAGACGATGCAGTACGATCCCAACAGCCCCATCTGGCTGCAGGTGATGACGGCGATCAAGACGGATATCGTTACGGGCAGACGTCCGCCGGGGGAGAAGCTGCCCGGCGGCCGGGAATTGGCGGTCCTGTACACCATCAATCCCAACACGGCGGCCCGGGTGTATCAGGAGCTGGAACGGGAGTGCCTGTGCGAAAGCCGTCGGGGCATGGGCACCTACGTGACGGGGAATGAGGAAAGGATCGCGCAGGTGCGCGGGACGATGGCCCGGCAGGCCGCTATGCGGTTTGCAGATGAAATGGAAAAACTGGGGATCGGGCGGCAGGAGGCGGCCCGGATGATCCTGGAGGAGGAAAAAGAATGATGCTGGCAAGCAAGGAAATCACAAAAGTGTTCGGCCGGAGAACGGCGGTGGACCGTGTGACGCTGGAAATGGAAGCGGGGCATGTTTACGCCATGCTGGGCCCCAACGGAAGCGGCAAGACCACCTGGATGAAAATGGCCGCAGGGCTGATCAAGCCCACGTCGGGGGAAATGCTCTTCGAGGGCAGACCCGTGGATATCGAGAGCCGGAAGCAGATCGCCTATATGTCCACCGAGCCGTATTTTTACACCTGGATGACGGCCCGGGACGTGGGCAGATATTACGGCGACTTTTTCGCGGATTATTCCGCCGACCGCTACCGTGCGCTGCTGGAGAGGATGGAGCTGACGGAAAACCTGAAGACCCGGGAGCTGTCCTCCGGCATGATGGCGAAGCTGAAAATCGCCGTCACCCTGGCCCGGGACGCTCAGGTGTATATGCTGGACGAGCCCTTCAACGGCATCGACCTGCTGGCCCGGGACGTGATCCGCGCCTGCATCCTGGAAAGCGCGGCGGAAAACAAGCTGCTGCTCCTGTCCTCCCATCTGGTGGAGGAGATGGAGGCCATCGCCGACCGGGCGGCTTACCTGAAAAACGGCGTATTGGTGGAATGCACGGATCTGGAAGAAATGAGAGAACAGCGCGGGCTGTCCATGGCGGACCGCTATCGGGAGATCTACAGCCGCAGCGAGGAGGCGAACGCATGAAAAACCTGATGAAATACGAATGGAGAAAGACTTTGGCGCTGAAGCTGATCCTGCTGGGGATCACGGCGGCGGCTGAGATCGCATACCTGATCGGCGCATTCGCGCACAATGAAAACTGGGCCGCCATCAGCGCGGGGATCCTGACGCTGCTGGCCTTCGGCGGGGTCATGGTGATCGGGCTCAACAGCATCGTATCGCTTCACCGGGATATGAACACCCGGCAGGGCTACATGCTGTTTATGACGCCCAACAGCTGCTATAAGATCCTGGGGGCGAAGGTGCTGGAAAACGGGCTGAGCATGCTGGTGACGGGGGCCTTCTTCTTCGGGCTGGGGGCGCTGGACATCATGCTGCTCTTTGCGAAGTTTTCCACCGTCGGGGAGCTGTGGCGGTTCCTGGAGGATTTCATTCATTCCATCAACAACGAAATCCAGATCAACGCCTTCGGGATGGCCTGCTTCTTCCTGAACCTGCTGACCGGCTGGTTCGCCGTGGTGATCATGGCGTACCTGGCGGACGTGATCAGCGCCGCCCTGCTCAACGGGAAAAAGTACAACGGGCTGCTGAGCTTCGTGCTGTTCCTGGCACTGACGATCGGGCTAAGGGTGCTGGAAAAAATGGTGATCTCCGCCCTCGTTCCCCAGGGCGCCGGGATCAACACGGTGTATCTGGTCCGCAGCGCGGCGACGCTGGTATTCTCCGCGGCCATGTACGTGTGCACCGCCCAGATCATGGAAAGAAAACTGAGCGTCTGAAGCCCAAAACAAAAAACACGGCCTTTCTAATTATGAAAGGCCGTATTTATTTACTGTATCCCGCGGATCCGGTTCAGGGGCCACAGCACGCATTTGACCTTGCCCTGCAGCATATCCCGGGAGATGGGGCCCACGTAGTCCTTCCGGCTGTCGTTGGAGGTCAAGCGGTTGTCGCCGATGACGAAGTATTGGTCTTCCTCCAGGGTAATGGGGCCGTAATCCGCCGGCGGACTGCCCATTTCAGGCGGGTCGGGCACCAGCTCCCCGTTGACGTACAGCTTCTGCATGCGGATCTCCAGCGTATCGCCGGGAAGCCCCACCAGGCGCTTGACGAACACCTCGGGGAATTCCAGCTTCAGCCCCGGGCCCAGATGAAAAACGGATTTGATCCGGTTGGGATAATGGCAGATCACCACGTCGCCCCGGCTGTAATTCTGATCCAGGCGGGAGACCCACAGCAATTCCCCGTCGCGCAGGGTGTTCTGCATGCTGCCCCCTTTGACGGGAATGGGCAGGCCCACCCAGGTTTCCATGGCCAGGATCACTGCAAAGGCCCCTACGAAGGAAAGGATCCAGCTGATAATTTCCTGCTGCACGGTTTTCTTTGGCTTCTCCGCTTTCTTGTTTTTTTTCACGGCCGGCGTCTGCTGGGCTGGCTGTACGGACATTCAGTTCACCCCTCTGATGCTGCCCAGCGGCAGCAGTACGCATTTTACGTGCCCCACGATCTGATCGCGGTGCAGGGGCCCCACATAGTCGTTGAGGGTGGAAACGGAATAATTGACGTTTTCGGAGCGCCCGTCGTACCGGCTGTCGTGGGAATTGCCGCGGTTGTCGCCGATGACGAAGTATTCGTCCTCCTGCAGCTGATAGAGGGGATAATCCTTGGGCAAGCTGCCCATCAGCTTCGGGTTTTCCGTGGCTTCGCCGTTCACATACAGCACCCCGCTCCGGATCTCCACCGTGTCGCCGGGCACGGCCACCAGGCGCTTGACGAACAGCGTGTAACTGTTCAGGACCAGGTCATACCGGCTGGTCACCTGCATGTGGAAAGGCTCCGCGGGGTTCCTGTTTTCATCCTCGTTCATACGGCCCGGATAATGGCAGATCACGATATCCCCCCGCCGGGGATCGTGAAAAAGATAATCCAGCTTGGACGCCAGCACGTATTCCTTATCCGCCAGGGTGTTTGCCATGCTGCTGCCCTTCACCTGCACGGGCTCCGCGATATAGGTGCGCACCAGGAAGGCGATGAGGACGGCGGCGATGGGCACCAGGATCCAGCCGTAGATCTCCTCCTGAATGGATTTTTTCCGCTTTTCCTTTTTATTCTTCTTTCTTTTTCCGGCCTGCTCCGCAGGCGCCTGAACAGCCTGGGACGGCTGCTCCGCCGGCTTTTCCGAGATCGTCCGGGCGGCCTGCGGGGGCGTTTCCTTCCCGGCGTCCTGAACGGCTTCCGCCGCGGGTTTGATTTCATTCATCGGTCGTTTGCTCCTCTCCGGGCGCCGCCGGGGCGATCCCCTGCTGGAGGATTTTTTTCCTGCGCTTCAAAAACACCATCCGATCCAGCATCACGATCCGGCCGCAGCCCTGGCATTTCATTTTGATGTCCGCGCCGGTGCGGATGACCACCCAGGTATCGCTGCCGCAGGGGTGGGGTTTTCTGGTTTGGATCACGTCCTGCAGACGGATTTCCTGGTCCATGGGCGGCCCTCCTTTCCGGAATGATGGAATCATTATATACGTTTTTCTGCAATTTTTCAATGACAATTGTAAGCAAATGCGCCCCGGCGAAAAAAGAGCGCCCGCCGGACGCGCGTCCGGCAGGCGCGGGAATTCGCCGTTTACGGGTTCAGGCAGTACTTCTCGTCGGCGGCCTTCATCAGCATCCGGTGGGCGAAGAATACGCCGGCCCCCAGGATCGCCGCCATGGCCGCAAAGTATACGTACAGGGACGCGCCGCCAGACAGCAGCAGATAGCTGATCAAGCCCAGAGCGCCCAGGAGGGCCCAGCTGAGCAGCATGCCGATCAGGGCGCCGCTTTTTTGCTTGATGGCTTCCGTTTCGGTGAGCCAGTCCAGCTTGGGGTTCCTTACGTCGCTGGCCAGGGCCAGGGCGCCGGTGCAGTATCCGAACAGCGCCGTCAGCACGAAGGCCATCACCGCCTGGGAAATGAAATCGGGCAGGAGCACCGCGATCACCGCCGCGGCCAGGGCGCAGCCGATCAGCGTCAGGGCGGCGCCCACGGCCATTTTGGCCATCACGCTGACGCGGGGCTGGATGGGCAGGGCGCACAGGAACTGGTGGCCCTTGCCTTCCCGCGTCACGGCGGTGGACAGGAAGTTGTTCATGCCCGCCATGAAGGCCATGACGCCGGTCAGGATCGCCAGGACGATGGCGGGGTTCAGCCCGCCCAGCAGGGAGGTCAGGGACACGCTCTCCTCCGCCGCCCCCGTGCTGCGGTTGAAGGACAGGGCGATCATGCCCGTCATCAGCGCGGGCATCAACGCGATGGGCAGGATGTTGGTGGCGTAGGCGGGGGTGCGCAGCACCTGGCGGATCTCACGCTGCACGCAGGCCCGGAAGGCCGAGGAGGAGGCGAAGGAGGCTTTCTTTGCTTCGCCTTTGCGCACTGCGGAGGGGGTCTCCGTCTGGAGCAGGCTCAGCTTCTGGTAGAAGAAGCCCATCGCCCACACGGTGAACGCCGCGGCGGCAGCGCATACGGCCACGAAAAGGATCAGCTGGCCCCAGTCCCCGTTCAGGCCCTTGGCGGCCCAGCCGGCGGGGGGAAAGATGCGGGTCAGGCCTTCGATCCGGGCCTGGTTGCTGGTAAAGAAGGCGCGCATCATGTCGCCCGCGTCGTCGCTGCCGAACATGTTGCCCATGCCCATGCACAGCGCCATGTACGCCACCAGCAGCACGATGCCGGCCACGGTGACCACCATTTCCCGCCGCTTCCACAGGGCAGAGAGCCGGATGAGCAGCGACGAGATAAAGGAAACGATGGCGATGGGCAGCACCGATACGCCCAGCCATACGATCACGCCCCGGAGATAGAACAGCGGGTCGGTCAGGCCGGTTTTGATGCCGTAAATGATGCAGGCCGGCAGGATGAACACGGCGTCGATCAGCGTTTCGCTGATCCACACCTGGGTGAGCTTGGCACACAGCACCGTGCGGGGCTTCACCGGCAGGGAGGCGATGAAGGCGCTGTCCCGGCCGAAGTAAAGCGAGCTCATGATGAAGAAAAAGGACATGATCAGCGTGCTGATCATCGCCAGGGTGACGGCCATCGTCAGCAGCAGATCCGGGATGCCCATGGGAATGAGCACCTGATCCAGCAGCGTGGTTTCCAGAAAGATCAGGAACCCGCCCAGATAAATGAACAGGAACACGTAGGCGATCAGCATGCCCACGGTCTTGCCCCGCTTTTCCTTTAGCTGGGTGCGGATATTCCTGGGCTTCAGGTCCGCCAGGCGGGAAAGCAGCTGCAGCTTCAGCAGCGCGGAAAATCCTTTCATGCGTCCTCGCCTCCGTCGTCCGTCAGCTCCAGGAACAGGTCTTCCAGGCTGGCCCCCACTTCGCCGGAGCGCAGCTCATCCAGCGTGCCTTCGGCCCGCAGCTGGCCGTGGGCCACCACGCCGATGCGGGTGCACAGCTTTTCGGCCACTTCCAGCACGTGGGTGGAAAAGAATACGGTGTTGCCCGCTTCGCAGTGGCGCTTCATTTCTTCCTTCAGCAGGTGGCTGGCCCGGGGGTCCAGTCCGCCCAGAGGCTCGTCCAGGATCCAGATGGGGGGATTGTGGATCAGCGCCCCGATCACCACCAGCTTCTGCTTCATGCCCTTGGAATAGGAGCGCACCTGATTGCCGATGGCGCCGCCCAGATCGAAGATATCCAGGTATTTTTCGATGTGGTTTTTGCGCTGGGCCGCGCTGACCTGATAAACGTCCGCCAGGAAATTCAGGTATTCCATGCCGGTGAGGCGGTCGTACAGGTCGTTGCCGTCTGGCACGAAGCCGATGAGCCGCTGGGCCTCCAGGCGGTCCTTGCTGATATCGTGGCCCGCCATGGTGACGGTGCCCTCGTCGGGGCTGAGGATGCCGGTCATGAGCTTGATGGTGGTGGTCTTGCCGGCACCGTTGGGGCCGATAAAGCCGAATAATTCGCCGCCGTCCACGTGCAGCGTCAGATCGGACAGGGCTTTGACCCCGTTTTTGGCGTAAGTCTTGGTAACGTGCTTCAGATCGATCATCAGAAATTCCTCCCTCCTGATTTCCGGGCTATCATAGCAGAAACGCTGCGTCCGCGCAAGGGAAACGGGCTTAATTATACGTTTTCCCGTTTCAAATGACAGGAATTGGGGAAAAATGTAACAATTATCGGCGGAATTTGACAAGCCTCTTTCCGTGCCGGTATAATGAAGCGGACCGCTATTTGCAAAAGGATGAAGAGCATGCTGCCGCTGGTGCTTTTGACCATGGAGCCGGGGGACGACAGGGCCTTTCTGGAACAGGCCTATCTGGATTACCACCGGCTGATGTACGCCCAGGCCCTGCGGGTGCTGAGGGACGCCGCTGCCGCCGAGGACGCGGTGAGCGACGCGCTGCTTTCGCTGACGAAAAAAATCCCGCTTTTGCGCACCTTTGACAGAAACAAACTGCGCGCTTACTGCGTCATTACGGTTAAGCACGCCGCCATTTCCGCCCTGCGACGGCGGCAGAGGGAGCACCCCGCCACGGAGGAGGACCGCCTTGCGGATACAGCGGATGAAGGCCGGGTGGAGGACAGGCTGCTGGAAAGGGCCGGGGTGGAGCGGATCAAGGCCGCCATCCGCCGCCTGCCCGAGCAGGAAATGCGCATCATGGTGATGCGCTATTTCCGGGAAATGACGGACGGGGAGATCGCACAGGAAACCGGATTGCAGCCGGTGTCCGTCCGGGTGCATCTGAGCCGCGCCCGGAAAAGGCTCAGGGAGATCCTGGCGGGAGAGGAGGCGCAGCCGTGAAAAAGGAAAACGAATTGCTCCGGGAGGCGTGCGCCGAAATCGCCCGGGAGGAAACGGAGCGGCTGGACCGGTCGCTGACGATGGAGGAGATCCGCCGGGCGGAAGACATGTATCGGGAGCACCGGGACGCCGCCCTCCGGCAGATCCGGGGAAAACGGGGTACGGCCGGACGCCGGTATCTCTATGCCGCGGCGGTGCTATTGCTGCTGGCGGGCGGGGTTTGGCTGACGTGGGGGCGCGCCATGCCGGACAACACCCCCGCGGCCCAGCCGCCCGCCGCTTCGGTGGCCCCGTACCTTACGCCGGCCGCCGCATCGCCCACGGAAACGCCGTCGCCCACTGAAACGCGGATTCCGGCGGTCACGGGAACGCCTGCGCCCACCGAAAGGACAACTTCTGCGCCTGCAGAAACGATAACGCCCACCGATACCCCCGTTCCGGCGGCGGACAGCCGGAAGCCGGAAGGCTGGGAAGGGCTGTATTTTCCCCAGGCGCTGCCGGAGGGGTACAACCTTAAATACCTCCGCCAGGAGGACGGGCGGCATACCGCGGCCTGGGCCCGGGACGGCCGGGAGCTGCTGTTTACGGAATATGAGTCCGTACAGCCGGTGACGGTGGAGGCGGGGGCGGAATGCCGGTATGTGCCGCTGCCGGACGGCAGCGTCGCGCTGCTTACGGAAACGGACGCGGGAATGATGCTGATCTGGGACCGGGACGGGCGGACGCTGTGCGTGGCTTGCGAGGAAGCGGATGCGGAGGAAATCGCCGTGAGCGTGAAAAAAGTTGCGGCGGAGTGAAACAATCCGACCTTCCCGGATGTCATCATGGGTGAAACCCGATGACGAAAGGAGCTTGAAACCATGAAACGGCTGATTTCCATTCTTCTTACGGCGCTGCTGCTGCTTGCCTGCGTCCCCGCCCTGGCGGAGGGCGCGTCGCTTCCCAAGGATTCGGAGGATTTTATCCCCCATGAGGTGCGCCAGTTTTTTGCCGATTCCCAGTTTAACGGCTGGCAGGTGAAGGCGGGCGCGTCCCGGTACTTTGAAAACACAGCGGGGGGCACCTACTTCTTTACCGTGGCCCAGAAGGACGGCCATAACGTGCTGTACGGCTTTGAGGAAAAGAACGGAAAATTCAATTATTGGTTGAAAACGGATAACGCCATTCCCCAGGGGGATGGGTTTTTCCTGGTGGATCAGCTGTACGGCGAGCATTACATGGTTTGGTTTGACGATCCCGTCTATATCGGGGATACGCTGAGCATCTTATTCACCCGGGCCGACAACGAGGAGCAGGCCGACAGCGGCGTCTGGTTCGAGGTGAACAAAAACGGCCAGTGGAACCTGACGTGGGCGTTCTTTGATTACTGCTGGGACGGGGCGAAGGTGGGAAGCGACGCCGTCACCTATTACCTGGACGAGGGGAGCAAGGTAAACACGGTCAACGGCGTGACGGAGCGCAATCTGCGCTACTTCTCCTGGGATGCCTTTCCCAAGACGATGAAGGACGCGAAGGAAGCGCTTTCCGTTCCTCCCGCCATCCCCACCGGGGAGCTGGCCGCCCAGCGGATCAAATTTGAAGGCGGGCAGAAGTTCCCCGTCTATTCCGGCCCCGGCCCCCAGTACGAGCGCGCCGCGGGCGGCAAAGCCGCCGTGTCCACCAACGACTGGATCCAGGTGTTCGGCAGCGAGAACGGCTATATCCTGATCCAGTACGATATCACCTCCTCCCAGATGCGCTTTGGCTGGATCGAGCAGAGCGCCCTGCCCCGGGGCGCGTCGGTGAGCCCCCTGCGGTTTGAGTATTCCGATGCGTCCCTGGCCGCCGCGTCCTTCCTGACCGACGATCCTTTGAACAGCCAAACCCGGGTGCGCATCCTGAACCCGGGCCAGGCGGTGAAATGGCTGGCGGTGATGGGGCAGTGGGCGTACGTGGAGATCACGGATCAGGGGCTGCCCGTTCGGGGATTCGTGCCCGTGTCCGCGGTGCGGCGCGTCCCGGCGCAGGCCGTGTACGGCGGGGAATACAGGGGCGCGGATTACAGCGCCCATGCCCAGGCGGAAGTGACGGCGGGCACGGAGGCCCGCGTCACCGTCCGGGTGCAGGGCCCCGCCTCCTGGAGCCAGGAGAACGCGGACGCCCTGATGGGCTATCAGCTCTACGCCAATCAGACCCTGCTTACGGCGCCCTGCGAGGACACGCCCAACCCGGGAGCGTGGGACCATACCTTCACCCTGTCCGCAACGCTGCCCGAGGGCACCGCGGTGCTGGGCCTGTGCCCGGTGTACCGGTCCGGCGGCGCCCGGATCGCGGAAATGATCACGGTTCCCCTGACGGCGCAGAAAACGGAAAAGTGACGGCCCCGCGCCGTATTCGCCGCCCCATCGCCGGGGCGGTTTTTGCTTTACAGGCGCGCCTGCGCGTGCTATAATCGGATGGAACACTGGAAAAAGAAGGGGAATGATTCACATGGAAAACGCGGAAAAGCGCAAGGTGGTTTTTTCGGGCATCCAGCCCTCCGGCAATATCACGCTGGGCAACTATATCGGCGCGCTGAGGAATTTTACCCTGTTTGACGACGCGGACTGCCTCTACTGCCTGGCGGACCTGCACACCCTGACGGTGCGGCAGAACCCCGCGGAGCTGCGCAGGCGCACGGCGTCCCTGGCCGCCATTTACGTGGCCTGCGGCCTGGACCCGGACAAGAACATCATCTATTGCCAGTCCCACGTGCCGGCCCATGCGGAGCTGGCCTGGATATTGAACTGCTATACCTATATGGGAGAATTGTCCCGCATGACCCAGTTCAAGGATAAATCCCAGAAGCATGCGGACAATATCAACGCCGGATTGTTCGATTATCCGGTGCTGATGGCGTCGGACATCCTGCTGTACCAGACGGACATCGTGCCCGTGGGGGTGGATCAGAAGCAGCACGTGGAGATCTGCCGGGATATCGCCCAGCGCTTCAACGGCATTTACGGCGACGTGTTCACCGTGCCCGAGCCTTACATTCCCAAGGCCACGGCCAAGATCATGAGCCTGGCGGAGCCGGAAAGGAAAATGAGCAAATCCGACCCCGAGGACACCTACATCGCCATCCTGGATAAGCCTGAGGATATCCGCCGCAAGCTCAAGCGCGCCGTCACCGATTCCGACGGCGAGATCCGCTTTGATCCGGAAACGAAGCCCGGCGTCAGCAACCTGCTCACCATCCTGAGCGTGCTGAAAAAGGAAAGCATGGAGGAAACGGTGTCCGCCATGCAGGGCCTGGGCTACGGCGCCCTCAAGGAAGCGGTCAGCGAGGCCGTGATCGCCGAGCTGACCCCCATCCAGCAGCGCTATAACGAAATCATCGCTGACAAGGACGCCCTGAACGCCATGCTGGGCCGCAACGCCGAGCGCGCTTACGCCCTGGCCCGGCGAACGCTGCGGAAGGTGTACAAAAAAGTGGGGCTGTATCAGCTGTAAAAAGAAGGTGACGGCATGGAGCAGTACGCCGTTTGGGCTCCCGGAGAGCCGCCCAAGGCCGTGGTACAGATCCTGCACGGCATGGCGGAGCATATCGGCCGCTACGAACGCACGGCGCTGGCGCTGAATGAGGCCGGGTATCTGGCGGCGGGGCGCGATCACCGGGGCCACGGGAAGGACGCGGAAACCCTGGGGTATTTTGCGGACCGGAACGGCTGGGACGCGATTCTGGAGGACGCCCATCAGGTATCCCTGGATCTGAAAAAGAAATACCCCGGCGCGCGCCTCTTCCTGCTGGGCCATTCCATGGGCAGCTTCCTGGCCCGGGAATACGCCCTCCGGTACGGGAGGGAACTGGACGGGCTGATCCTGTCCGGCACGGGGTTTTATCCGAAGGGCCTGTGCGCGGCGGGAAGGCTGCTGGCGAAGCTGTCGCCGAAAAAGAAGCCCGCCGCCGCGGTGAACAAAATCGCTTTCGCCGGGAACAACAAGCCCTTCGCCCCGGGCCGCACCGGCTTTGAATGGCTGAGCCGGGACGAAAAGGAAGTGGACAGATATGCAAGCGACCCCCTGTGCGGCTTCTGCTTCACGGGCGGCGCGTTTGCGGACTTTTTCGGCGGCCTTCTGGCACTGACGGATGAAAAGCGCCTGTCCGCCATGCCCAAGGATCTGCCGGTGTATTTCCTCTCCGGCGACTGCGACCCGGTGGGGCAGATGGGGAAGGGCGTTAAGCAGGTGGCGGAGCAATTCCGGAGAGCCGGCCTGGAAAATGTGACGGTGAAGCTGTACGAAGGCGCCCGGCATGAACTGTTCAACGAAACGAATCGCGGCGAAGTGATCGCGGACCTGATCGGATGGCTGGACCGGACGGCGGGGAGGGAAAAGAAATGAAAAAACTGATCGCATGGGCGCTGCTGCTGATTCTGGCCCTGCCCTGCGCCTGGGCGGAGGAGATCCGTTACGAGGGCGCGGGGTATGCCACGCCGGAGGAGGCCGTGCAGGCGTACGGCGAAGCCTTCGCCCGGGGCGACGTGATGGGGATGATCGCCACCTTCGCGGTGGAAACGTACGTGGACCGCATGGATCCCGCGGCCTATCTCCAGTACGTCCGGCGTTACAGATGGTACGATGGCAGGCCCATGCTGCCCCTGCCCCTGCGGGAAGGCTACCCACGGCAGCTGCGGATCCTGGACTGCGTTTCCGCGCTGACGGAATCCTTCGGGCGGCAGTACGCCGTTATGTCCGGCGTGTCCAAAATGGAGGACGATCCCAAATACGGCGGCGGGATGTACTTCACGCCGAACGACGGGGAAAGAATTCAGGAATTCCTGGAAACGGCGGCGGGCTGCGTATGGCCCGGGGAAGTGACCGTGGGCCCCGTGCTGGGCCGGGATGTGAGCAGCCGCATCGACTGGGGACAGCGTTTCGATGAAAATATGAACCAGATCCTTTCTTATCTCGGGGGCGACGAAATGGCCGTGGCGGCGGTGACGCTGCGCATCGGCGGCACGGATTATCTGCAGATCATGCAGTGCGTGCGCTACGGCGAAAAATGGTACAATCAGGCCCTGGGCGGGTATGCGGCCTCGTATCTGACCGCCGTGGTGGATGCGTTCCGGGATTACCTGAATACCTGCGGGCTGATCCCGGCCGATGAAGCGCTGGTGCTGCTGCCCTGAGGGACCGATTCTGTCAGGAGGGAAAATGAAATGAACGCATATCCCGGCGATATCACCTGCGTCCACGGCATCCGCGTGGGCCAGGCCCAGAGCGTAAGCGGCAAAACCGGCGTCACCGTGGTGCTGTGCCGCAAGGAAGGGGCCACGGGGGGCGTCAGCGTCCGCGGCGCGGCCCCGGGCACCCGGGAAACCGATCTGCTTCGCCCCGGCAATCTGGTGGAAAACGTGAACGCCGTCGTCCTTTCCGGCGGCAGCGCCTTCGGCCTGGAAGCCGCGGGGGGCGTGATGCGGTATCTGGAGCAGATGGGCTGCGGCATGGACATGGGCGGCGTGCACGTGCCCATCGTGCCGGCGGCGGTGCTTTACGATCTGGGCGTGGGCGATCCCGCCATCCGCCCGGACGCCGCCATGGGCCGCAGCGCCTGCATGAACGCGGCGAAGGGCATGCAGCAGGGCCGCTACGGCGCCGGCACAGGCGCCACGGTGGGCAAGCTGGTGCCCGGGGCGGTGCCCCAGGAAAGCGGCGTCGGCTCCGCCTCCATCACTTTGCCCGAAGGCGTCACGGTGGGGGCCGTGGTGGCGGTCAACGCCGTGGGGGACGTGTATCATCCCGAGACCGGAGAGGTGCTGGGCTGCGCCCACATGCCGGACGGCACCCCGGTGCTGGCGGAGGGCCTTCTCTACGGCCACGCCCCCGCCCCCCAGCAGATCCGCATCCCCGCCCCGGGGAGCAATACCACCATCGGCGTGGTGGCGGTGGACTGCAAGCTGACCAAGGAACAGGCCAACCGCCTGGCGGACGTGGCCCACGACGGCCTGGCCCGGACCATCCGTCCGGTGCACACCCAGATGGACGGGGACACCGTGTTCGCCGTGGCTACGGGAAGAACGGGCGCGGAGGTCAATTTCGTGAAGCTGTGCGCCGCGGCGGCGGAGGTCACCGCCCGGGCCGTCGTCAACGCCCTGTATTATTCAAAGCCATGATCGCGGGCGTGGGCATCGATCTGTGCGAAATCACGCGGATGGAAAAGCTGCTGGAGGACGACAGGTTCCTCCGGCGCTTTTTCAGCGCGGTAGAACAGGCGTACATCCTGGAAAAAGGGAAAGGCGCTCCCCAGACCATGGCGGGGATCTTCGCCGCCAAGGAAGCCCTGATGAAAGCCCTGGGCTGCGGGCTTGCCTACGGGAAGCTTAAGGACATCTGCGTGCTGCACGATCCCGCCGGCGCGCCGTATTACGCCCTGGAGGGGGAATACGCCCGCATCGCGGAGGAAAAAGGCATCGGGCCGCTGCACCTGTCAATCACCCATGAGGGCGGCATGGCGGCGGCGGTGTGCATAGCGGAAAAGGACGGATGACGGATGCTGTACGATGATTCCCGGCGTTTCCGGTACGGCGTGCTGACCCCGGAAGAAATGCGGGCGGCGGAGCAATCGGCGTTCGCCATGGGCGTGCCGTCCCTGCTGCTCATGGAGCACGCGGCGGCGGCCGTGACGGACGAAACGGAAAAAGCGCTGGGCGGAGACTGCCGGGGAAAGCGCGTGCTGTTTCTTTGCGGCACGGGCAACAACGGCGGGGACGGCTTCGCCGCGGCCCGCCTGTTTGCCATGCGGGGCGGACGGCCGACGATCTATATGACCGGCGAGCCCAAAACCCCGGACGCGAAAATCAACCGGGACTGGGCCGCGAACCTGGGCATTCCCCTTTTGAACCTGCGGGAATTGGCGAAGGAAGAGCTGCCCTTTGGCGAGTCCGGCTTTTCGGAGGAGTTCGACGGCGCGGTGGACGCGCTGCTGGGCACCGGTCTGCGGGGCGCGCCGGATGATCTGACTGCCGGGCTCATCCGTGCGGCGGTCAACGAATTCACCGGGAAAAAGCCCATGATCGCCGTAGACATCCCCAGCGGCATCGACGGAACCACGGGGGACGCGCCCGGCGCGTTCGTGCATGCGGCTGTCACCGTTACCCTGCACGCGCCCAAGCCCGGCTTGTATCTGACGGGCCACCGGGAAGCCGTGGGCAAAATCGCGGTGGCGGATATCGGGCTGTGGGGGATGCAGGGGCTGCCGGAGGCGGAAAGGCCGCGGACGGTGTACACCCCCGGCGCCCTGCGCCTTCTCAGGCGGCGGGAGGTGAACGCCCATAAGGGCGACTGCGGACGGGTGCTGATCTATGCGGGAAAGCTGGGCATGGCCGGGGCCGCCGTCATGTGCGCCAAGGCCGCCGTTACCGCCGGGGCGGGACTGACCACCGTCGCCTGCCCGCGGGAGATCATGCCCATCCTGCAGAAGCTGGTCCCGGGCGCCATGTGCGCGGAGATCGCGGAGGCGGTGAAGCAGCCGCCGGCGTACGACGTGCTGGCGGTGGGCTGCGGATTGGGGCAAAGCGAAGAAACCTGGGAAAATATATTGAAGCTGTGGGACCCGGAAAAACCCTCCGTCTGGGATGCCGACGCCCTGAATCTGCTGGCGCGGCATGAAATGACGCTGGGGGAAAAGGCGGTGATCACGCCCCATCCCGGGGAAGCGGGGCGGCTGCTTGGCTGGCCCATGGAACGGGTGCTGGCCGACCGCATGGAGACCGCCCGGGCGCTGGCGGAAAAATACGGCTGCACCGCCGTGCTCAAGGGGGATGTGACGGTGATCTGCGCCATCGGACAGACCGGCCCGGCGTATCACCTCAACGCGGTGGGGACGCCGGCGCTGGCAAAGGGCGGAAGCGGCGACGCCCTGACGGGGATCATGGCCGCCCTGCTTCATGACGCGGGCCCCATGGGATTCTCGGAGCTGGCCGCCCTTTCCTGCCTGTGGCACGGCCTGGCGGGGATCGTGGGCGAGGAAAAATACGGGCAGAGGGAGCTGACCACCGATCAGCTGATCGGCTGCCTGCACGAAGCGGAGGAACGGGGAAGGCATGCCGGGGAAGCCCCGGCCTGATGCCGGATCGGGCCGTCCGGCTATAGCCTGCGCCTATAACTGGCTATATGATCTGGATACTTGACGAAACACAGGAATCGCCGTATAATACCCCCATCAAACGGCGGAGGACGAAGGAGGCGGAGGTCTTGAAGCAGTGCTGGATGCGAATGTCCCGGCGGATGCGCCGCGCTCCCGCCTGCTAAAGCCGCGCCGATTGACGGTATTTGTTTTTTCGGCCCGGGGCAGGCTTGCGCCGGGCTTTTTTCATGAAAGGAATGCATGCGTTTGTCTTTGCAACCCCTGATCGAGATCCGGAACCTGAAAAAGGTTTACCAGGTGCCAGGCGGAGAAGTGGTAGCCCTGGACGGGATCAGCCTGCGCATCGAAAAAGGCGAGATTTACGGCATTATCGGTATGAGCGGAGCGGGAAAATCCACGCTGATCCGCTGTATGAACAAGCTGGATATTCCCAATGACGGCCAGATCCTCATCGACGGGCAGGATATCCTCGCCATGAACGGGAAGCAGCTCATGGCCGCCCGCCGGAAAATGAGCATGATCTTCCAGCAGTTCAACCTGCTGATGCAGAAAACCGTGGCGCGGAACGTGCGCTATCCGCTGGAGATCGCGGGCGTGCCTGAAAAGGAAGCCAATGAGCGGGTGATGGAGCTGCTGCGGCTGGTGGAACTGGAAAACAAAGCGGAGGCTTATCCCATCCAGCTCTCCGGCGGCCAGTGCCAGCGGGTGGCCATCGCAAGGGCTCTGGCCAGCAACCCGGAGGTGCTGCTGTGCGACGAGGCCACCAGCGCCCTGGATCCCATGACCACCCAGTCCATCCTGGCGCTTTTGCAGGATATCAACAAGCGCCTGGGCATCACCGTGGTGCTCATCACCCACGAAATGGCGGTGATCCGCCAGATCTGCAGCCGGGTGGCCATCCTGGACGGCGGCAGCATCGCCGAGGAGGGCACGGTGGATGACGTGTTCGTGCACACCCGGTCCGCAGCGGGCAAGCGGCTGTTCGGCATCCTGCCTGCCAAGGAGGACGACGTGGTGTCCGATGTGCCGGCCCTGCGCGTCGTATTTGAGGGCGGTCGGGAAGGCATGCCCATCATTGCCGGGCTGGTGAAGCACTGCGGGGTGGATGTGAACATCCTCTCCGCGGATATCAAGCCCATCAACGGCAAGCCCTACGGCCAGATGCTGATTGAGTCCCCGGATGATCCGGAGGTGCGGGGCAAGGTGATCAAATACCTGACGGAGCAGGGCCTGACGGTGAGGGAGGTGGATCCGGCGTGAGCTTTGCGGAATTCTGGCAGCATTTCTGCGCCGACATCTGGCCCGAACTGGTCAAAGCCCTGGGGGAAACGCTGTATATGACCATTCCCTCGGTGTTCCTGGCGTATCTGGTGGGCCTGCCCCTGGGCGTGCTGCTGGTCATCACCCGCAAGGGCGGCGTGATGCCCCGGCCGGCGTTCAACATCGTGCTGGGCGCGGTGATCAATTTCCTGCGTCCCATTCCGTTTCTGATCCTGCTGGCGCTTTTGTCGCCGGTGACGCGGGCGCTGGTGGGCGTGGCTTTCGGCGATCCCAAGGCGGTGATCTTTCCGCTGTTCGTCAGCGCGTTCCCCTATGTGGCCCGCATGACGGAGGGCAGCTTCAATGAAGTGGACGGCGGGGTGGTGGAGGCGGCCCAGTCCATGGGCAGCACCACCATGCAGATCATCACCAAGGTGCTCATCCCGGAAGCGATGCCTTCCCTGGTGAACGGCGTGGCCATCGTCAGCGTCGCCATTCTGGGTTACACCACCATGGCCAGCGCCGTGGGTGGCGGCGGCCTGGGGTCGCTGGCGATCATTTACGGGCTGAATCTGCGCAGGTACGACGTGATGTATTCCGCCAGCATTCTGCTGGTGATCCTGGTGCAGATCATCACTGTGCTTGGTACCTTCCTGACCAGGAAGGTTGACCATAGAATTCGCTGATCAAGCGAAAATTCGGAAAGGAGAAACAATCATGAAATCCAAAAAGACCCTGTTGATCGCTCTGGTGCTGGTGATCGCGGTATTGGCGGTGCTGTACTTTGCCGGCGTGTTCGGCGGCAAAAAGGCCAATGAGCTGACCATCATCGCCACCCCCAATCCCCATGCCGAGATCCTCAAGCTGGTGAAGGATGATCTGGCCAAGGAAGGCTATGATCTCAAGCTCACCGAAGTGACCGACTATGTGGCGGAGAACCCCTCCACCGCCGCCGGCGACACCATGGCCAATTTCTTCCAGCATATCCCTTACCTGCAGCAGTATAACGAAACCGCCGCGGAAAAGGATAAGCTGGTGTACGTGGTGCCCACCCACTTTGAACCCCTGGGCCTCTATGCCGGCACCAAGAAGGATCTGGCGGAGATCGCCGAGGGCGACAAGATCGTGGTGCCCAACGATCCCACCAACATGACCCGCGCTTTCATCCTGCTGGCCGACGCCGGGCTGATCGAGCTGCCGGAAGGCACCACCCTGACCAGCATCGTCACCAAGAACGACGTGATCAATCCCAAGAACCTGGTGTTCGTGGACGTGAACGCCGAGCTGGCCCCCGGCATGCGGGACGACGCGGCTTTCGTGGTCATCAACGGCAACAACGCCTCCCTGGTGAACCTGAATCCCAACAAGGACGCTGTTTACTATGAGCAGCCCGGCAGCCAGGCCGCCAAAGCCTATGTGAACGTGTTCGCCGTAAAGCCCGAAAACGAGAAAGCGGATTTCGTCAAGGCGCTGGAAAAAGTCGTATACACCCAGAAGGTGTACGATCTGATCGTGAACAGCGGCTTTACGCCCGTGTTTGAAGTCAAGTAATTTCTCTGGAATAAAAAGGGGATGTTGCAGAAGCCGATCTGCAACATCCTCTTTGTTTGCAGGGATATTGGTTCCTATAGAAAAATGAGCAACAATGAATACCGGGAAAAAAGAAACCCCCGGGGTGGATTGGAGGGGCCGCGTTCAGAAAGCGATAAACCGGAATTTGGCGAGCTGTTTTAGAGTTCCAAAACGGCAACGATCTCGTCTCCATCCATCTCGCCGTTTTCTATAAAACCGAAATCGTGATACAGCTTCGCAGCAACCTCATTTTCGGCTTCCCAGGAAGTGCTCCAAAGCGTATCCTCTCCGTCAGGAAAGCTGCGGATGTAGTCCAGCAGGAGCTTAAGTGCATCCCTGCCGTAGCCGCGCTTTTGATATCGCTGATCGATCATGAACCGCCACAGACAGTAATGCCTATAAGCCTCAGGCATTTTTTCGTATTCTTCGGAATTATGACCGATCATGGCGAAACCAACGGGAGTATCACCATCCCAGATGCCAAAGGCCTGTACAAATTTGCCGTCGGCCAAGGTATCATATGCCTGCGCCAGGCTGACTGCGTTCGAGGCCACGAAGTTCTCCTGGCCTTTTGCGACTCTAAGGTCCATCAGCGTCCAAAAGTTCTCTTTGTCTGTCTTCACTAAGTGAAGGCCCTTATTTTTGAGCTCGCAGTTTGTGTTATCCATTGTAATACCTCCGAGAATCCCGATTTTGGCAATATCCCGACAAATCCCGATTTGTCACTATAATCATAACATGGGGAAGAATAGAAAACAAGGACGCAATGATACACCGTACCGGTAAAATTGCGTCCTGTTATATTTTATCGCTCAATGAATATGACCGGGGCCGCAGCCCCTTTTTCTTTATGCTTCGTTTTCCTGCGTTTCGCCGTCGTCCCGGAGCGGGGGCGGGGTTTCCAGGGGCTCGGGCCGGGGCTGGGGAGAAGACATGTCCTCCCGGCGGATGGCGCCGGAGCGGATCAGGGCCATCTTTGCGCTGGCCGGCCCGATGAGCTCGTAAAGCACGGAGGTGGCCAGGATGACGGTGATCAGCAGGGAGCCGATGTCCGGCGGCAGGATGCGCTCCGCCAGGTACGCCAGCCCGATGGCTACCCCCGCCTGGGGCACCAAAGCGGCGCCCAGATACCGCCGGGTGCCGGCGGGCAGACGCGTCAGCACGCAGCCCAGATAAGCCCCCAGGTATTTGCCCAGAATGCGGAGCAGGAAAAACCCGAAGCCCGCAAGCCCGATGGCGGGAAGCACGGAGAGATCCAGCTTCATGCCCGACGCCATAAAAAACAGGATCATCACCGGGGGCGTGAAGCGGTTCAGCTGCTTGAAGAGCTTTTTATCGCCGGTGGTGTTGATGAATACCGCCCCGAACGCCATGCAGGCCAGCAGGGGAGATACGTTCAGCGCCGCGCAGATGCCCGCCAGGCCCAGCAGCATGGCGATGGCGAGGATGAGGCGGTTGTCCCGGGTGCGGCTGGGGGGCAGCATCCGGCCCAGCAGCAGCCCGAATAGGGTGCCCAGGCCCATGACGCCCAGGTTAAACAGCACCGGCAGCGCCAGGCCCGAAAAGGTGGCCCCGCCCTGCTCCCCGGCGGAAACCCAGGCGGACACCAGGGAAAAAACCAGCAGGCACACCACGTTATCCAGGGCGATCACCTGCAGCAGCACGTTTACGAAGCCGCCTTTGGCTTTATACTGATTGATGGTCATCATGGTGCTGGCCGGGGCGGTGGCGGTGGCGATGGCGCCCAGCAGCAGCGACAGGCGCCAGTCCAGGCGGAAGATGCCCGCCATGGCCGCGGTCACCAGAACGCCTGCCAGCAGCGTTTCCAGCAGCGTCACGATCAGCACGGACCGGCCGGTGGCCCGGAGCGTTTCCTTTTTGATGAAGCGGCCCACGCCGAAGGCGATGAAGGCCAGGGCTACGTCGCTGACGAAGCTCATCCGGTCCACCACGTGCTGGGGGATCACCCCCAGCAGATGCGGCCCGATGAGGATGCCGGAAATGATATAGCCGCTGACGTAGGGCAGCCCCAGGCGCTTGGTCAGGCGGGTGGATAAAAAGCCCAGCAGCAGGATCACCGCCAGGGACAGAAGCGCAGACGCTTCCGGGTTCAGGGCGCTCATCCATTCCGCCATGGCTTTCCCCTCCTTCTTATGAAAATCGCATGCCCGCCGGGGCCAAAGGAAGCCTGCGGCGGCGGGGCGCGTATAGGTTTGCTTACGCTTTATCATATATCGTTTCCGCCGGATTGTAAACCTGTTTTTTGCCGGGGAAACGGCAGCAAACGCGCTTTTTCACAAAAAGTTTCGCCCACGGGCGCTGCATAAGCCCATCTTTGCGGTGCCATACTGCTTTTGACGGAGGTGGCAGTATGGCGACAGGCAAAGTGGAGATCTGCGGCGTGGATACCGCGACGCTGCCCGTACTCACCAATGAACGCATGCGCGAACTGTTCCCGCTGGTGCACGGCGGCGACCGCGCGGCGAGAGAAGAATTCATCCGGGGGAATCTGCGATTGGTGCTCAGCGTGGTGCAGCGCTTCAACAACCGGGGGGAGAACGCGGACGACCTGTTTCAGGTGGGCTGCATCGGCCTGATCAAAGCGCTGGACAATTTCGACGTGAGCCAGAACGTGAAGTTTTCCACCTATGCGGTGCCCATGATCATCGGGGAGATCCGCAGGTATCTTCGGGACAATAACCCCATCCGGGTCAGCCGCTCCCTGCGGGATACGGCCTACCGGGCGCTGCAGGCCCGGGACCGGCTGGTGGTCCGGCTGAACCGGGAGCCCACGGTGGAGGAAATGGCCCAGGAGCTGGATCTGCCCCGGGAGGACGTGGTGTTCGCCCTGGAGGCCATTCAGGACCCCATCTCCCTGTTCGAGCCGGTATACAACGACGGCGGCGACGCCATCTATATCATGGATCAGGTGAAGGACGACCGGCACAGGGACGAACAGTGGCTGGAGAAAATCGCCATCAAGGAGGCCATGCGCAAGCTGAACGACCGGGAAAAGAAGATCCTGCGCCTGCGTTTCTTCGAGGGGAGGACCCAGATGGAGGTGGCGGGGGAGATCGGCATTTCCCAGGCGCAGGTATCCAGGCTGGAAAAGAACGCGCTGCTGCATATGCGCAAATATGTCAGCGTGCAATAAGCGAAAAATCCATGCGAAAACGGCGGTGCGCTGCGCCGCCGTTTTTTTTGCTCGCGCAGGGGCAAAACGGTTGACAGGCGCGCCCCGAAAATGGTAAAATATATTGGAAAAACAACAGAAGGAGAGGATGCCATGCGGCAGAGCGGTATTCTGATGCATATTTCTTCCCTGCCGGGCCCCGACGGGATCGGCAGCCTGGGGAAGGAAGCCTTTGAATTTGCGGATTTCCTGCATGCCAGCGGCATGGGCATCTGGCAGGTGCTGCCCATGGGCCCCACAGGGTACGGCGAATCGCCTTATCAGTCCACCAGCGTGTACGCCGGCAACCCCTTGCTGATCTCCGTGGAAAAGCTGGAGGAGGAAGGGCTGGCGGACCTGACGGGGGAAATGCGGTATATACCCGTCAGCGACGAGCAGATCGATTACGAGGCGGTGCGCGGCGGGAAAATGCGCTTGCTGCGCCGCTGCTTTGAGCAGAGCGAGGAAAAGCTGAAGCCGGAAATTGAAAAATTCGTTGCCGAAAACGACTGGGTGGAGGATTTCGCCCTGTTCACCGCGCTGAAAAACCACTTCGGCGGCAGCATGTGGACTCAGTGGCCGGATCGGGGGGCGAAGAACAGGAAGCTCAAAACGCTGGCGGATTACGAGGGAAAGCTGGACGAAGAGGTGCGCTTCCAGGTCTGGTGCCAATATATTTTTTCCGTGCAGTGGCAGGCGCTGAAAAAATACTGCAACGATCTGGGCATCCTGCTCTTTGGCGATATGCCCATTTACGTGGCGGAGGACAGCGCCGATACCTGGACCCATCCCGACGTATTCCAGCTGGACCGCAACCGGGTGCCCAAGCGGGTGGCGGGGGTGCCGCCGGATTATTTCTGCGCCGACGGCCAGCTGTGGGGCAATCCCCTGTACCGCTGGACGTACCTGCGCCTGCGGGGGTACGACTGGTGGGTGAAGCGCATGGAGCACATGCACAAAATGTACGATATCGTGCGGGTGGACCATTTCATCGGCTTCGCCAACTATTATTCCGTGCCCCACGGCGCGCCCAACGCCCGCAGCGGCAAATGGGTGATCGGCCCGGGGAAAGCCCTGTTCAAAAAGCTGAAGAAAGCCATTCCCGGCATGGACATCGTGGCGGAGGACCTGGGCGAGGTGAACGATCGGGTGCGGGATCTGATCGCCTTTACCGGCTATCCGGGCATGAAGGTGCTCACCTTCGCCTTCGGCGGGGATGAAAAGAACATCCATCTGCCCGCCAACATCCCGGAGAACACCGCGTATTATACCGGCACCCACGACAACCAGACCACCCTCGCCTGGGCGGAGGGAGCGCCGGAGGAGGAAATGAAGCTGGCCATGAAGGTGGTGGGCTTCGACAGGAAAGAGGACGCCGTCTGGGCGCTGATCGGGTGCGTGCTCAAGAGCCGCGCCCGCATCGCCGTGGTGCCCATGCAGGACGTGCTGGAGCTGGGGGCCTTCGCCACCATGAACCACCCGGGCATCATGGGGGACAACTGGCAATGGCGCATGAAGCCCGGCGCGGCCACCCCCGGGATCGCCGCCCGGCTGAAAAAGCTGAATGAGGAAGCAAACAGGAGGAACGCATGATATGATGAACGCCAAGGAACTGATTTCCCGGGCCGAGGCGATTTTGCTGACCCGGGATCACACCTCCCTGGAAAACGCGGACGCCCCGCAGCTGCATAACGCGGTTTCCGCCGCCGCCATGGAGGCCCTGGCTCCCGTGTGGACAAAAAAAGAAGCCCAGCGCGAAGGGAAGCGGCAGGCGTATTATATTTCCGCCGAATACCTGGTGGGGCGGCTGGTATACAACAATCTGTACTGCATGGGGCTGCTGGAGGATGTGAAAGCCCTTCTCAAAGACCGGGGCGTGGACATCGCTTCTCTGGAGGATATCGAGGACGACGCCTTCGGCAACGGCGGCCTGGGCCGCCTGGCCGCCTGCTTCCTGGACAGCGCCGTTACCCACGATATCCCCCTGACGGGCTACGGGCTGCGCTACCGCTACGGGCTGTTCAAGCAGAGCTTCGTGGACGGCTGCCAGCACGAGGAGCCGGACGACTGGTCCCGCTTCGGCGATCCCTGGTCCATCCGGCGGCTCAGCGAAGCCGTGGTGGTGGAAATGAAAACGGGCAGCGTGCTGGCGGTGCCTTACGATATGCCGGTGGTGGGCTACGGGGCGAAGAACGTGGGCACGCTGCGCCTGTGGCAGACCGAAAGCCTGCATGAGTTCGATTTTCCCCTGTTCAATCAGCAGAAATACCAGGAAGCCGCCGCGGACAAGAACAAGGCGGAGGACATCGTCAAGGTGCTTTACCCCAACGACAGCAAGCGGGAGGGCAAGCAGCTGCGGGTGAAGCAGCAGTACGTGCTGGTCAGCGCCACCATGCAGGATATCCTGCGGGCGTACAAAAAGCGCCACGGCGATGATTATTCCTTCTTTGCCCAGGAGCACGCCGTGCAGCTCAATGACACCCATCCCGTCATGGCCGTGCCCGAGCTGATCCGTCTGTTGGAAAAGGACGGCGTGGCCTTCGAGGACGCCTTCCGCATCGCCCAGCAGACCTTCGCCTACACCAACCATACCGTGATGCAGGAAGCCCTGGAAAAATGGGATCTGGGGCTGCTGGGCTCCGTCTGCCCCGGGATCGTGGCGGTGATGCGGAAGATCGACGGCCGGTTCAGGGCGGAAATGAAGGGGCGGAACCTGCCGGTCCTGCCCGCCCGCTGCATCATCGAAGGGCCCCGGGTGCACATGGCGCAGCTGGCGGTGTACGCCACCTTCGCCACCAACGGCGTGGCGGAATTGCACAGCGGGATCCTGAAGGACGATCTGTTCGCCGACTGGTATCAGGTGTATCCGGACCGGTTCCAGAACAAGACCAACGGCATCACCCAGCGCCGCTGGCTGGGCCTGTGCGATCCGGAACTGTGCGCGTTGATCGGAAAGCGGATCGGGAACGGCTTCCTCACCGCGCTGGACGAGCTGGAGAAGCTGTCTCCCATGATCGACGATGGGATGATCCGGGAATTCCGGCAGGTGAAGCGGGAAAAGAAGGAACAGCTCTGCCGGGAGATCGAAAAGCGCGAGGGCGTGAAGCTGAGCCCCGATATGATCTTCGACGTGCAGGTGAAGCGGCTGCACGAATACAAGCGGCAGTTCATGAACGCCCTGAGCATTCTGGCGATCTATCATGGGCTCAAGGACGGCAGCATCCGCGATTTCACCCCCACCGCCTTCATTTTCGGCGCCAAGGCCGCCCCGGGCTACGACCGGGCCAAGGCCGTCATCCGCCTGATCAACCGTATCGCCGGCATGGTGAACGAAGACCCCGACACCTGCGAAAAGCTGAAGGTGGTGTTCGTGCAGAATTATAACTGCTCATGGGCGGAGAAAATCATCCCCGCCGCGGACATCAGCGAGCAGATCTCGCCCGCGGGCACCGAGGCCAGCGGCACCGGCAACATGAAATTCATGCTCAACGGCGCGGTGACCCTGGGCACCTACGACGGGGCCAACGTGGAGATCGTGGAGCAGGCGGGCCGGGAAAACAACTACATTTTCGGCGCCACGGTGGAAGAACTGAACGCCATCCGGGATACCTACGATCCCCGGGCCATCTACAAGCAGGACCCGCAGATCGCCCGCGCGCTGGACGCGCTGGTGGACGGCACTTTCCGGGATGAGGACGGCGCGTTCAAGGAGCTGTACGGCGCCATCCTGGCCGAGGCTTCCTGGCATAAGCCGGACCATTATTTCGTGCTGTACGATTTCCGCAGCTATCTGGACGCCAAGCTGACCGCGAACCGGGATTACGCCGCGGATCCGGACGGCTTTGCCCGCAAGTGCCTGGAAAACGTGGCCCATGCCGGCAAATTCTCCTCCGACCGCACCATCCGGCAGTACGCGAAGGAGATCTGGCGGGTGTAATAAACAGGCTGTTTCAAAACAAAAACGGGAGGGGGCTTTCTCCGGAAAGAAAGCCCCCTCCCGCTTTTACTGATTCGTTTTTATACGTTGAAGCGGAACAGCGTCACGTCCCCGTCCTGCATCACGTAATCTTTGCCCTCGGAGCGCACCAGGCCCTTTTCCTTGCAGGCCGCCATGCTGCCCAATTCGTGCAGGGTCTCAAAGGGCACGATCTCGGCCCGGATGAAGCCGCGCTCAAAATCGGTGTGGATCTTGCCCGCGGCCTGGGGGGCTTTTGTGCCCCGGACGATGGTCCAGGCCCGGCACTCGTCCTCGCCGGCGGTGAGGAAGGAAATGAGGCCCAGCAGGTGGTAGCACTTGCGGATCAGCCGGTCCAGGCCGCTCTGGCCGATGCCCAGCTCCTGAAGGAATTCCTCTTTTTCCTCCGGCTCCATCTGGGCGATCTCCTCCTCGATCCGGGCGGAGATCACCAGCACCTCGGCGTTTTCCTTTTCGGCGATCTGCTTCACCTGGCGGACGAATCCGATGCTGTCCTCCTCGTCGGACACCTGATCCTCGGAAATGTTGGCGGCGTAGATCACGGGCTTCGTGGTCAGCAGGAACCAGCCCCGGACGGTTTCCTTTTCATCGTCGGTAAGGGGGCAGGTGCGGGCGGGCCTGCCGCTTTCCAGGTGCGATAGCACCCGGGCGGCCAGATCCGCTTCCTCGCCGTATTTCTTTTCGCCGGTCTTGACCAACTTCCGGGCCTTTTCCTCCCGGCGGGACACGGTTTCCATATCGGCGAAGATCAGCTCCAGGTTGATGGTTTCGATGTCCCGGGCGGGGTCCACGCTGCCGTCCACGTGGATGATGTTTTCATCCTCGAAGCAGCGCACCACATGCACGATGGCCTCGCACTCCCTGATGTGGGAGAGGAATTTGTTGCCCAGGCCCTCGCCCTTGCTGGCGCCCTTCACCAGGCCCGCGATGTCCACGAATTCCACGGTGGCGGGGGTCACCTTTTTGGGATGATACATTTCCGCCAGCACGGAAAGCCGATGATCCGGCACCGGCACGATGCCGGCGTTGGGCTCGATGGTGCAGAAAGGATAATTAGCCGCCTGGGCGCCCGCGCCCGTGATGGCGTTGAACAGCGTGCTTTTCCCTACGTTTGGAAGCCCCACGACACCGAGTTTCATATCGCTTGAATCCCCTTTGCTTGCGTCATTCATGGCTGCTCTGGCAGCGCATCCATTATACATGAGGAAAAAGCGGATTGCAAGAAAAATGCTCAAACGATCAAGACAGGCGGGAAAAGCCGTGCTATACTGAGGGTGCGATCGCAAGAGGACCCTCATTTTCCCGGAAGGAGGCGGCCCCGTGAAAAATTTGTGCATCCTGAATGACGCGCTCAATTACATCGAGGACCACCTGCGGGAGGATTTCTCCCAATCGGACATCGCCGCTTACTGCTGCTGCTCGCTTTCCAGCCTGCAGAAGCTGTTCAGCTATGCGTTCCACATCGGCGTTTCCGATTATGTGACTCGGCGTCGGCTCACCTGCTGCGCCCGGGAGCTGGTGAAGAGCGACAGGAGCATCCTGGATCTGGCCCTGGACTGGGGGTATCAGTCCCAGGAGGCGCTGACGAGGGCTTTCGCCCGGATGTGGGGCGAGCCCCCGGCTTCCTTCCGGAAAAGCCGGAAATTCACCGGCATGTTTCCTAAATTTGAAATCCTTGACAATGAGAATGGAGGAAGAATCATGCGGAAGTACGATATCACCGAGCTGTACGATCTCTTGTCCCAGGCCCGGGGCACCTATATGCTGGCCTTCGACATTCAGAACCTGGTGCCCATCAATGAAATTTCCCGCAAAGCGGGGGACATCGCCATCCGGGAATCCATGCGCCGCATCGAGGACGCGGCGGGGGAGAAGATGCTCTTTTTCCGCATCGGCGGCGACGAATTCGCCCTGGTAACGGGCCTGGCGGACGAGGCGGAGGCGGACGCGGTGGCGAAAAAGGTGACGGACCGCAACGGCGAGGCCGTGGATTGGGAAGGGCGGAAGATCCCGCTTTCGCTGTACAGCGCGAAAATGAAGATCGAGGACAAGGCTATCCGGTACAGCGAACTGTATCCCGAAATCTACAATGCGCTGATCAGCGCCAAGCGGCAATCGGAATGACGGCGGAAACGCATCCCCGGCCGGGAATGTCCGGCCGGGGGATTTTTTTGCCTTGTCAAACGCGGATTCTTCCTGTATAATGATTGATGGCAAACAATGATAATTGAGGGAGATGCATCGCAAATGAAAGTTTTGATCGTCAACGCCGGTTCCTCCTCGCTGAAATACCAGCTGATCGATATGGACAACGAACAGACCCTGGCGAAGGGCCTGGTGGAACGCATCGGCATGGGCGGCGTGGGCCACGCGGAAATGAAGGTGGACGGAAAGACCGTGTTCGACGTGGAGGAGCCCATCGGGGACCACGTGAAGGGCTGCCAGCTGATGATCCGCGCCCTGACGGACAAGGAAAACGGCGTCGTGAAGGACATGAGCGAGATCGGCGCGGTGGGCCACCGCGTGCTGCACGGCGGGAACAAATTCTCCGAATCCGTGGTGATCAACCAGGCGGTCATGGACGCCATCGAGGAATTCATCCCCCTGGGGCCGCTGCATAATCCCGCCAACCTCATGGGCATCAAGGCCTGCCGGGAAGTGATGCCCGGCACGCCCATGGTGGCGGTGTTCGATACCGCTTTCCACCAGACCATGCCGCCCAAGGCGTATATGTACGGCGTGCCTTACGATTATTACGAAAGGCTGCACGTGCGGCGCTACGGCTTCCACGGCACCAGCCACCGCTATGTGAGCAAGCGCACCGCCGAATTCCTGCAAAGGGATCCCAAGGGCCTGCGCATCATCATCGCCCATCTGGGCAACGGCTCTTCTCTGAGCGCGGTGAAGGACGGCAAGTGCGTGGATACGTCCATGGGCATCACGCCTTTGGAGGGCGTCATCATGGGCACCCGCAGCGGCGTGATGGACCCTGCGGTGGTGCAGTACATCTGCGATAACGATCACATTTCCGTGGACGAAATGCTGAACATCTGCAACAAGAAGAGCGGATTGCTGGGCATCAGCGGCCTTTCCAACGACATGCGGGACGTGGACAAGGCGGCCCGGGAAGGCCATGAGCGGGCGAAGCTGGCCCGGGATATGCTGGTTTACGGCATCAAGAAGTACATCGGCAGCTATGCCGCGGCCATGGGCGGCGTGGACGCCATCGTGTTCACCGCGGGCATCGGCGAAAACAATATCGAGCTGCGCCGGGACGTGATGGCCGATATGGAATTCCTGGGCGCGAAGATCGACGAGGAAAAGAACGCCTCCGTGAAGCCCGGCCGGGCCACGGAAACGGATATTTCCGCCGCCGACAGCAGGGTGAAGGTGCTGGTGATCCCCACCAACGAGGAAATCGCCATCGCCCGGGACACCCTGGAGCTGGTGAGCAAGCTGTAATCATCGGGATTGCGGAAGGGGGCTGCGCAGGCGCTCCCTTTTCTTTTTTGAAAAAGGAGGATCGTGATGGCTTATCGGGTGTTGCTTGTGAACGGCAGCCCCCACGCCAAGGGCTGCACCGCCCGGGCGCTGGAGGAGGTGGCCCGGACGCTGAACGCGGAAGGGATCGAAACGGAAATGATCCACGTGGGCAAGGAAGCGATCCGCGGGTGCGTCGCCTGCGGCTTCTGCCGGAAGAACGGACGCTGCGTGTTTCAGGATCTGGTGAATGAAACCGCGCCGAAATTTGAGCAGGCGGACGGCATCGTGGTGGGCAGCCCCGTGTATTACGCTTTGCCCAACGGGACGCTCCTCTCCTTCCTGGACCGGCTGTTCTACTCTACGCCCTTTTCCAAGCACATGAAGGCGGGGGCGGCGGTGGTGAGCTGCCGCCGGGGCGGGAACACCGCGTCCTTCGACGCGCTGAACAAGTATTTCGGCATTTCCGGCATGCCCGTGGTTTCCAGCACGTACTGGAACCAGGTGCACGGCTTTACCGCCGCGGACGTGGAAAAGGATCTGGAAGGCCTGCAGACCATGCGGAACCTGGGAAGGAACATGGCTTTCCTCCTGCGGGCCATCGGGGCGGAAAAGAAAAAAAACGGGCTGCCGGCCGTGGAACGAGAATCGTTCACCAGCTTTCACGAAGGGAAATAAACGGCAACGTAAAAAAGGCTCCGGAATGATCCGAAGCCTTTTTTGTTTCCCGAAAAAGTCAATTCCGGGTGAATTCCATTTCCGTCGTGCCGTCCGTCAGGGTCAGGGCATCGCCGTTGACGCTGAAGGACAGCGCGGTGCCTTCCAGCTCCAGCTTATCGCCGTTGATTTTGTAGCCGGTGCTGTTGGATTCGGTCTTGCCCTGGGCGTCTATGGCCATGGTCATGGCGCCGCCCCGGAACGAAAGGGTCAGGCTGCCGCCTTCGGCGCTGACTGCGGCCAGCGCCTGGACAAACTGATCGCCGGAGCCGCCGACGGTGACGTTTTTCAGCTTCCAGACGCCTTCAATGGCGCTGCCGCCGCAGGCCGTCAGCAGCAGGACAAGGACCAGCAGAAGACAAACCAGGCTGAATTTCTTCATGCTTTTTCCCATCCTTTATCGGTTATTCTGCATCGCCTGTAAAGGCGCGTGCCGCTTTGGGGGACCGGACGAAAGCGTTTACTGGCGGGTAAAGGCCTGTTCGGTGCCGTCCAGCGCCAGGCTGAGGGTATTCTCCTTGATGGTGAATTCGGAAGCATTGCCGTTGATTTCCAGTTTGCTGCCGTTCACCTTATAGGAAAAATGCTCCTCGCTTTCGCCAGACGCGTTCTTGGTGATCCGGGTCAGATCTCCGTCCTTGAAGATCAGGGTGATCTCCGTGCCGGTGAGGTTGGCAAAGTTGAATTTCTGGTCGATGGCAGCCTGGCTGCCGGAAATGAATTTCCAAGTCCCCTCCAGGCTTCCGCCGCCGCCGCACGCGGTCAGCGTCAGCATCAGCGTCAGCAGCAGTGCAGCCGCGATAAGCCTCTTTTTCATGCGATCTTCCCATCCTTTTCTTTCCCGCCATGCGCACAGCGGCGGATATGCAGGCCGATCCGTTCTGCCCGCTGCCGCCCGGCGGGGCATCATTCGCGCCTATTATACCATCGGAAGACAAAAATGTAAAGGGACACGGGCCTTGCCATGGGCCGCTGCGCAGAAAAAAGGCAGCCCGGCGTGGGCTGCCTGAACGGATGCGGGCGGGATCAGATCCTTTCCCGGATTTCCTTTTCCAGCTTGGCGGAGAAATCCTCCAGGGAGTACACGGCGGTCTGATCCGTCTCCCGGTCGCGGACGGAGATATTGCCCTCGGCGATCTCCTTTTCGCCGATGATGATCATGTAGGGCACCCGGTCCACCTGGCGGGCGTAGCGGATCTTGTAGCCGATCTTCTCGTTCCGGTCGTCCAGCTCCACCCGTACCCGCTGATCCTTGAAGAACTGGTATACCTTGCGGGCGTAGTCCATGCTCTTGTCGGAAACGGGCAGCACCTTCACCTGCAGCGGGGCGAGCCACGTGGGGAACTTGCCGGCGAAATGCTCGGTGAGGATACCGATGAAGCGCTCGATGGAGCCGAAGCACACCCGATGGATCATGATAGGGCGCTTCTTGCTGCCGTCCTCGGCGGTGTATTCCAGCTGGAAGTTCAGCGGCATCTGGAAGTCCAGCTGGATGGTGCCGCACTGCCAGGTGCGGCCCAGGCAGTCCCGCAGATGGAAGTCGATCTTGGGGCCGTAGAACGCGCCGTCGCCCTCGTTGACGGTGTAGGGCATATGCAGCCTTTCCAGGGCGGCCTTAAGGCCGTTGGTGGCGTCTTCCCAGTCCTCGTCGGAGCCCATGGAATTTTCCGGCCGGGTGGACAGCTCCACAAAGTAATCGAAGCCGAATTTGCTGTACACCTGGTTGATCAGGTGCACGACCCCCGCGATCTCATCCGGAATCTGCTCCCGGGTCATGAAGATATGGGCGTCGTCCTGATTGAAGCAGCGCACCCGGAACAGGCCGTGGAGCGTGCCCCGCAGTTCATGCCGGTGCACCAGGCCGATCTCGCCCACGCGCATGGGCAGATCCCGGTAGGAATGGGGCTGGCTGGCGTACACCAGCACACCGCCGGGGCAGTTCATGGGCTTGATGCAGTAATCCTCGTCGTCGATCTTGGTGGCGTACATGTTGTCCTTGTAATGATCCCAATGGCCGCTGGTCTCCCACAGGCGGCGGTTCATGATCAGGGGCGTGGATACTTCCACGTAATCGGCGGCGTAGTGGATATCGCGCCAGTAATCGATGAGGGCGTTTTTGAGGGCCATGCCCTTGGGCAGGAAGAAGGGGAAGCCGGGGCCTTCGTCCCGGAGCATGAACAGGTTCATTTCCTTGCCGATGCGGCGGTGATCCCGCTTTTCGGCTTCCTCGATCATGCGCTGGTATTCCTTGAGCTCATCCTGGGAGCGGAAGGCCACGCCGTTGATGCGGGTGAGCATCTTGTTTTTCTGATCGTTCTTCCAATAGGCGCCGGACAGGGCGGTGAGCTTGAAG
>JAFZQK010000012.1 GCA_017620455.1 Clostridia bacterium | reverse complement strand
CTTCCTGCTGGAGCAGGGCGACGCCGTGCTGGGCCTCACCTTCTCCCGTCCCGCGGACCACGGCACCGGCGCCGGCGGCTTCATCACCACCACCGAGCCCATCGTGTTCGCCCAGCTGCTCTTCGGCGACGCCCAGCCCACCGGCATGGTGGTCAAAGAGCTGGCCCGGGATTCCGCCATGGATAACGCCCAGTGGAAGGACCTGGCCGGCGATCAGGGCGCGAATCAGTGGGTGCGCATGATGCTGCTGGCCACCATGAAGACCAGCGAAAACAACACCGTGCCCAACAACTGGGGCGATCCCCTGGTTCAGTATCAGTACGGCATGCGGTACGGCGCGGAGCCCGAATTCGTCTACGACGCCCTGGTGCTGCCCCGTGCCACCCACGAAGTGGTCACCGAGTCCAACGGCTCTACCAACACCAGCTATGAATCCGTGGTGGAAACCAAGGCCGGCGAGCCCTTCAGCGCCTACGTACTGCTGTGGAACAACGGCGACGACGGCATCACCACCGTGCAGGCCACCTGCGACGGCGAAGTGATCGCGGAAAAGATCATGGCCGTGTGCGGCGGCTCCTGGCGCGTGGTGGAAATGACCCTCACCGTGGATCAGCCCGGCGAGCACGTCATCACCGTGGGCGACCTGAGCAAGACCATCCAGATCATCGAATGATCCCCCGGAAACAAACTATCGGCCCGGCTGCCAGCAAAGGCAGCCGGGCCTTTCGTTGTGATCCCGGAAACGAACGGCGGGAGGGGGATAAATCGGTTTTTCAGAGGAAAGAGATTTTTTTAAGGCGCACGGCGCCGGCTTTTGCCGTGATTCTGACCGTTTGCTTCTCCGTATCCTGCGGCAGCGGGAGCGCCGCGGTATACTGATGAACGCCGGGCGAAACCGTCAGATCCGTTTTCTGGGATCCCGCTGTTACTTCCAAAAGGGCGTCCCTTTCCGCGTGGGCGTCGATGCGGCAGCGCAGGGACGGCCCGCCGGCCGAAACGGTGTAGGCGGCGAATTCCCCTTCGTGGAGAACCAGCGCGAACCGATCCCACTGGCTGTCGAACGCGAACCGTGGGGCGCCCGCTTCCCGGTCATGGCAGATGCACATCCCGGTATTCTGCCGGTAATCGTCCTCCGCCGGGTGGGAAGAGCCGCTGTATGAAACGCCCCTGCCGGGCAGCTCGTCGAAATCTGCTGCATAGAGGGAAAACGGCGGCCTGCGGAGCACGTGCCGCATGACGGAGGCGTTGCAATCGCAGTTTTCAAGGAGGATATTTTCCAGATATTCGTTCAGGATCTGCCTGGATTTTTCAAAGCCGGGGTGCTTTCCGCCGCGCACATAGTCCAGGATCAGGTCATAGTCCCTGGGCTTCCGGACGGAATAGGGAGAATTGGTGCAGTTCAGCTTTTTCCATGGCCAAAGATTGACGCCGATCCCCAGGCGCATTGCCAGCGGATAGAGCGCGGCGTACCATTCATTGCTGTTTTCGCCCGATTCGCCCAGCCACAGGGGCACGTCGATTTCCGCCGCCTTGTCCATATATCGCTGCAGGCTGGCGATATCCGGCCCGCCGGCATAGCGATGGAAATGCAGGGCCATGTTCTCGTCCAAGCGCTCATGGAAGATGCGCAGGTCCGTCGCCCAATGGGCGCCCTCGATGGTCAGCAGGTGGTTTGGGTCCGCCTCCCGGACGGTCCTCGCCAGATCGCGGTAATGCTGCTCCAGGACCGGAAGGTATGCGTCGCAGTTTTTTTCGTCCTTGCCCGGGGCGATGGGCTCGTTCAGCAGATCGTAACCGCCCACGATCTCCCGCTCCCGGTTCATTTCTGCCAGCCTGCGCCACAGCGCCAGGGATTTTTTCAGATTGTCCGCATCCATGAACAGGCGGGGCCGGTCGTCGATGCAGTTGTCGATGTTGGCGCCGGTCTGCCCGCCCGGAGCGCAGTGCATGTCCAGAAAGACGTACAGGCCGTATTTTTCGCACTGATCGATCCTTGCCCTCAGCTCCTCAAATCCTTCCTCACGCCATACGATGCCCTCGCCCTCCTCCATGAACTGCCTGTAATCCAGCGGGATGCGGACGGAATTGCAGCCCAGGTCCCGCATGGCCTGGAAATCCGCTTCGGAAATGTAACGTTCCTGAAAGACGGCCCAGAATCTGCGGGCATATTCCCTGCCCGCAAGCTCCACGATCACCTGTTCGATCCGGCGGGACCGGTCAAACCGCGGGGTATCAAAAGCGCCCCACATATAGCCTTCCTTCACGTACAGGTTGCCCAGGCCCCAGCCCAGCAGCAGCACGTCTTTCCCGGTGCCGTCCACGATCCTTCTTCCGTTTCTGCGCAAAAATCCGCTCATTTTATCCTCTCATTTCTCATCCGGCTTCTGATATACCCGCACATAATCCACGGCCATTTCACAGGGGAAATCCGCCTCCCGCACGGGGCCGCCCATGAAGCCGCCCACGGCGACGTTCAGGATCAGGAAAAAGGGCTGATCGAAGGGCCAGGTTTCCCGGTCGCCGGCCCCGTTCCGCGGATATCTGCACACCTCATTCCCGTCCAGCAGATAGGAAACGGCGTCCCGCGTCCACTCCAGGCCGAAAACGTGAAAATCCCGGATGGCGCCGGGGCAGTATACGCTGACGGACCGCTGCCGATCCGGCGGACGCATGTGGTTGAGCGCTTCCGAATGCAGGCTGTACACCAGCGTGTCCGGGTTCAGCATGGTATGCTCCATCATATCGATTTCGCCGCACAAAGGCCAGCGCACTCCCTGCCTGGAGGAGACGGGCATCATCCAGATCGCGGGCCAGGAGCCCGCCGCGTCCGGGATTTTCGCCCGCACCTCAAAATAGCCGTACTGCCAGGCGGCGTGCGGATAGGTGACCATCCGGGCGGAGGTAAATTCCCGGTCTTCATACGGCGCTTTGAGCGCCCGGATATGCAGCCGTCCGTCCAGGACGAAGGCGTTTTCCGGCCGGTCCGTATAGGCCTGGATTTCCCGGTTGTGCCAGTGCGCGCCGACCTCAAAGGACCATTTGTCCGGGTCCGGCCTTCCTTCGGCCGCAAATTCGTCCGCCCATACGAGACGGTAATCTTCCTTCATGCCGTTTCTCCTTATCAGTCTGTCTGCCCGGTCAGCGCCAGGATCTCCGGGCTTTGATAAACGCGGATGTAATCCACCTGGAAGGCGGCGGGCAGGCAGTTTTCGTCGATCCCCCCGGCGCCGCCCCAGTCGCCGCCGAAGGCCAGATTGACAAGCAGATGCATCCGGCGGTCGAAGGGCCATACTTCCTGCGTGGGCGACGCGGTAAAGTCCGCGGGCCGGTACGTCCAGGTCGCGTTTCCATCCACGGAAAAAATGATCTGATCCGGCAGCCATTCCACGCCGTAGGTGTGGAAATCCTCGCATACGCCCGGCACCCGAAGGCTCCTGTTCCGGGCGGCGCCGCCGTGATAGCGCTCCACGTGGATGCTCTGCACGATCACGTTGGGGTTGTAGCCCACATGTTCCATGATGTCGATTTCGCCCGAGGCGGGCCAGGCGCCGTAAGCCCAGTCCGTGGGCAGCATCCAGACGGCGGGCCAGGTGCCCACGCCCGCGGGCAGCTTCGCCCGGGCCTCCACCTTGCAGTACAGCCAGTCGCCTGCGTTCCGGGTGACCATGCGGCAGGAGGTATACGCCATGCCGCCCATCCGTTCCTTCCGGGCTTCGATGGTCAGCACCCCGTCGGCGACGTGGGCGTTGTCCCCCCGCGTGTAGTACTGCAGTTCATGATTCCCCCAGCCGCTGCCGCCGGTATCGTAGCGCCAGCGGGCGGGATCGGGCTTTCCCTCCCCGTCGAATTCCTCGGCCCATACCAATTCATAGGTGAGCGCGTCATGATCGTATTCGTACCCCGTGGCCTTGAGCCGGCTTTCGTCGATCCGGTGCTTTTCCGGGTCCACATAGGCGTCCGAAACGTCCTGGCCCGTATGGAAGGCGTCCTCCCGCCGGGGCAGCCCCCCGGCATGGGCCGGGCTGCAGGCGCACAGGAGCAGGGCCGCAAGGGCGGAAGCGAGCCATAATTTCGTTTTTCTCATTTTCTTTTACTCTCCCGTAATGCCGGTATTTTCAATGCCCTGAATGAACTTCCGCTGAACGAACACATACAGAAGCACCAGCGGTGAAATGGAGATCAACGTGGCGGACATTTTGTAGGCTTCGTTCAGGCGGAACGCGCCGCCCACCGCGGACGCGGCGCTGTCGAATTCGCTGTTGAACATATCCAGCTTGGAGGGCAGCAGCGCCAGATTGCCCCGGAGCAGGGTGCCGGTCATATAGGTTTCATTCCAGTTCCAGACGAAGGAGAACAGGAACACCACCAGGATCGTGCTGCCGGAGATCCTTACCACGATGGACCAGAACACCCGCCAGGCGGAGGCCCCGTCGATTTCCGCCGCCTCGTCCAGCACCCGGGGGATCATGTTGAAGGACGTATAGAAAATCAGGATCAGCACGGCGGAGTAAACGCCCTGGCCAAGCACCGCCATGGCGATCTGGGGGATCACCGTGCCCACCAGCTGCACCCCCGTGGCGGTCTGCGCCGTGACCAGCATCATCAGCCGCGGCACCATCAGCACGGGAACCGGCATGATAAAGGTCAGGATGATCATGACGAACCAGAGCTTTTTCCCTTTGAAATCATACCGGGACAGGGCATACGCCGTCATCGCGGATACCACCGTCTGGGCCATCGCCAGTCCGCCGGAAAAGAGGATGGAATTCTTCAGCGTCTCTTTCAGCTTCAGCACCTGCGCGGCGATCCGCAGATTATCGAAGGACCAGCTTTTGGGGATCCAGGCGACGGAAGGATCCACGATATCCGCCGGAGACATCATGGCCTTGGCGATCATTTCCAGGATCGGCTCCAGATACACGAATCCGATGCAGATCAGCACGAAATAGACGGCGATCTTCCCGGGCACGCCGCGCAGCCTTTTGAACCGCCCTTTCTTTCTCATACCATCACTTCCTTGACCTTTTTCTCCCGGAATATCAGGAATGCGGCGCCGATGACCAGCAGCACCAGGATCCCGTACAGCCAGGCGTAGGTGGCGGCGTATCCCAGGCCGCTGGCCGTATTGTTGGTGGCCGTTTTGATCAGGCCGTAAATATCGCTGGTGTCGTAAGCGCCCAGCTGCACGATGGTGAAAATGGACGCCACCAGCGCCGTGGGCTTCGCCATGGGCACCGTGATCTTCCACAGCACCTGCCATTCGTTGGCCCCGTCGATCCGCGCCGCTTCATACAGGGATATGTTGATCCGCTGCAGGGTGCTGATGAACAGCACGATGGGGATGCCGGTGAACCACAGGATCATGGAAAGCTGATCGAAGATTTCCTCCAGGAACAGGGTGAGCGACGGGGAATAGCTGTAGAGGATGCGAAAGATCCAGATGCTTTTGTATACTTCGCTGACCCCCTGGGAGAGGGCGATGGCTTCGTCCGCGCTGTCCAGGATCTGGCTCATCACCGGGCCGGAGAGGATGATGATGGGCAGGAAATAAATGATCCGCATGAGGGTGCGGCCCACCTTGATCTTATTCAGCAGGTACGCCAGGATAAAGGAAACGACGATGATGATGAAGGTGTAGGGGATCACCATGCCCAGGAAGGACAGCAGCGCCGGAGTAAATTCCGTGTTCCGGAAAAAGGCGGTATAGTAATTGTCCATGCCGATAAAGGAGAGCTCGTAGCCCTTGATGGTGGAGCTGACGCTGCAGAAGCTGAGCACGATGGTCATGAGAAACGGGATCAGCGAAAACACCACGAAACCCAGGATCCACGGGCCCATGAAAAAGTAGCCCAGGCGATTCTGCTTTCTTTTCATATAGCTGCCTTTTCGGCTTTTTCTCCGCTTCGTTGCCATATTGCCTCCTGCTATCTGATCACGGCGGCGCTCATCGCCGGAACGGTAGCGCCCGGCACCTGCACTTCGCCGGACGTATAATTGATCACGATTTTCAGGGTATCCGCGCCCCGGACATAGGTATTGACGATCACGCCGTTCTGCACCGCTTCCCGGTTGATCCATTCGTAGCCCTGCGCCTGCCGCAGCGTTTCGTTCACCTGATGGTAAATGGACCGGATCAGATCCCGGTACAGGTTGTATTCTGTGGAATACAGGCTGGAGGAAAAGCTGTCTGCCAGGTTCCAGGACGCTTCTTTGGAAAGGATGAAGGCGGGGGATACGTTATAGTCGATCATGCGCAGGATGCAGTCCTGGGTATAGAAGGAGAAGTTCGCGTAGGGCGCATACATTTCCATGGTATCCCGGAGGACCAGCTGCAGGAACGGAACGGAATCCGATTCGTAAATGAACCAGGAATTTCCCACCGGCATCTGCAAAAATTTATCCGTATACTTCCACAGGTACAGGTTGGGCGTTTCCAGATTCAGCTTCATGGGCAGGGCCCCCAGCGTGTCCGCATAAAGCCGGGCCGCCCCGGCGGCGGTGGTTTCGCATCCGTTTCTGGACCAATGGGAATTGAGCACGCTGGAAATGCCGGACAGGGTGATCGCGTCCGAATAATCCGCCACGTTCCGGGCAAAGGCCTTCGTCCATTCGCCGGTCTTTTCCGGCGTGGCGAAGCCGAACGTGTTGATGGGCACGCTGCTGGGGAGCAGCCAGCTTTCATCCACGCTGACATACCAGTTGCTGACCGATTTGACCGCCGTTCCGTAATAATTCGTCATCATGCTGTTGATGCGGGTGGTATTCCTGGCCTGGGAAATTTCGATCCCCTGCGCCCGGAAATCCCGGATCAGCCGCTCAAAATCCGCCTTGGAGCCCACGCTGCCGGAATAGGCGTCCTGATCGGGGCGGGACAGGGTTTCGCCCTTGCTCTGCCAGCCGATCAGCCCGCTGTTCACGTTCCGGATGCCCTGGACTTGCACGTCCGACAGGATTTCGCGGACGTCCTGCACGGTTGTCACCGTGATCTGGCGGGTCAGGATCACGCCGTTCTGGGAATCGGACATGATAAAATCCAGCCGCAGCGGGATGTCTCCCGGCGCGGTTTTCTTGGGCGTCAGCACCCCCGTGTCGATCAGGTGCCGGCGATAGGCCCGCGCCATGCCGATATAATCGGCGGCGGGCGCCCCGTCGCCGCCGTCCCCGAAGAGGAAACGGTAGGTGATGTCGATGTCGTAATCGTACGGCTCGTCCAGCGTGGCAAAAAAGCCGTTGCCGCGCTCGTCGTAAAGCTGATAGTATTTTACGTTGTATTCGAACCGGGGGTAGGCCCAGGTGTAGCTGGTGGATTTGGTTTCATCGGGATTGACCACGATATCCATGTATTCCGCCCCGGAGTCCGCCCAGGCGACGAAAGCCAGCTGCCTGTCGCCCTGGGCCATGCCGAATACGGGCGCGGCGGGATCGTGCACGGGCACGTCGTCGTGCAGGACCGTGCTGTAGTAGGTTTCCGTGGCGTAGTCCTTCCCGTACACGTCCCCGATATAGGGGTTGAAGGCGGAGGTGTTGTCCGCGAAACGGATCAGCGCGCCGCTGCCGTCCGGCACGAGCACGTATCCCGGCGCCCGGTATTGATCCTTCTCCGTCCAGTCCAGGCTTTCCGGGTCCAGCACCTTCATGCGTCCGCCGCTGGCCAGCAGGAAGGGCGTGAACAGCACGGCGGACAGCTTGTTCAGGTCCTTCCCGGCAAATTCCGCCCGGGGCACCCGGTAGCGGACGCCTTCGTCCGTCAGCGTGAAATACACGTTCAGGGAGATTTCCGGCGAGGAGAAAGCGATTTTCAGTACGAATTCGTTTTCCGCGCCCTCCACCGCCGCCAGGGCGGACGCGGCGTTCTTTTCCGAGGCGGAGGAGATCTGCTTGGTTTTGTCGCTGTCGATATACTCAATGGAAATGAGAGAATTGGCGATCCCCACGTAGGTGGTGTTCAGGTCGTCGGCGTAGGGCTGATACCTTTCCAGGATCTCTTCATTGGAAAGCTTGTCCTTTTTCATCTGCTTGACCAGGTCCTTGGCGTCTCCGGAGAAGGGCAGGTCCACCCCCGTTTTCAGGGCATACCCGTTCGTTTTGTTCTCGATGCCCAGGATATCCCGGTCCTCCCGCCAGTAATACCGCATCGCATCCGTTTCACAGATCAGCGCGTATCCCGAAAAATCCACGGGGGAGAAAACGGCCTTTTCCGGGGCCGGCTTCGTATCGTGGGAGGTGGCGATGTAGACGTTTTCCGCCGGGGCGCGGAGGGCGAAGCCCCCCAGCAGCGATCCCGCCAGCAGGCAGCAGAGGGCTTTCTTAAAGCGCATTGTATATCAGCTCCTTTCCAACGGAGGTCAGGAACGAACGCAGGCTGTTCCACATCATGGAGAGGATGATGCAGACGATGGCGATGATGAGCATGAACATGAGCGTCAGGATCAGGCTCATCACCGTTTCCTTGAAGCTGTACTGATGGATGGTCTGGAGGCCGAGGAAGATCACCGCCGCGCTCCAGGCGATCCCGGCGATCATGATCAGGGTCAGAAGGAAGGTTTCGTTATAGGTCAGAACGTGGGAAATCAGCGTTACGGAGAGCAGCGCGCCGATCATGGGCAGCATCCCGTATGCGGGGACCAGGAAGATCTGCCGCAGGGTGCCGTTGCCGTCGTTGATGCTGGTCACCAGGTAATTGCAGAAAATGAAGATGAGCAGCAGCGCCCAGAAGCCCAGCACCACAAAGCCCATATCCATGTCCTGCACGTCCTGCATCTGATAGATAAAGCCTTTCTTCGTCTGGTACAGCATATAGGCGATGAAAAAGAGCAGATAGATCACGCACGCCCCGGGCACGGAGCCGGCGCGGTTTTTGCCGATCTCATAGGCGCAGTCGTCCGGATGGCGGTCCATCCTGCCGGCAAAGAACAGATCCCGAAGGAGGGGCAGGCGGCTCAGCCCTTCCCGGATGCTCCTTTTCCGTTTTTTCCATCTGCCGCCCGTTCGCCGGTCGATCAGGTGAAGCGTTTTGACGCCTGCGAGCAGCACCGCCAGCGCCAGCAGGATGAAGCCCATGTATTTCTGGATCCAGGCGTTCCGGACCTCCCAGAACGCTTCGGAATAATAGGTTTTGTCGTTGGCCACCCGGAAATGCTCCAGCGCCGCGCTGTAGTCTTCCGTGCGCAGGCAGGCTTTCCCGGCCCCGTCGTGGGCCAGCACGGACATCTGGTTGAGCTTGAGCACCTCGTTCCACTGGGCCTTCGCTTCCCCGTAGCTGCCGTCCTCATACAGGTTCAGCGCGCGGTAGACCATCCGGGCGTATTCCGTGGTCTTGAAGGACTGCAGATACCCTTTATTGCCGTCCAGCGCCCAGAGGCTGCCTTCGCTGTCCACGGCGATGGAAGGAAGCCGGGTAAACAGCCCCACCACGTCCGTGGTGGTCACCCGGGACCCGAATTCAAAAATCAGCTCGCCGTTCTTGGAATAAACGTCCATATACCCTTCGTTGGAGCAGGTGTAGATGAAATCGTTCCGGTCCACATACACGTCCGTCAGGGTGCTCAGGCTGTACACCGTGTTTTTGAACATGTTGCCGCCGTTGGTGCTGTGTTTTTTCATTCCGTTTCTGAACATCCCGCTGGTGGCGGTATAGACGATGCCGCTTCGGTCCACGAACACGTTGGTGAACACGGTGGGATTGGCATCCACCAGATTGGCCACCTGCTCCCGGGTGAACAGCAGCCGCTGGATCTGCTGGGAAAGGGAGAGATTGGCTTTGTTCACGGTAAAGTATCCTAAAAATTCGCCGGTGGATGCCAGCTGGATCACGCCGTTGTACACGCCTTCGCTGATGATGTAAATGTTTCCGCCGTCGTCCGCCGCCACCTTCTTGGGCTCGTAGTTGGTATCGGAATACAGGGGCGAATCCGGCTTGGTCAGCTTGGCTTCCAGCGCCCGTCCGGCGTCGAAAATGAACACGGCCTTGGCGCCGGGGTCCGCCACATAGATTTTTCCGCTGTCCGTCACGAATACGCCGCTGGGGGCGGAAAAATCCTTGATCTGCAGATAATCGTCCACAGCGCCCGTCCGGATATTATAAATGATGATCCGCCTGTTGCCCGTATCGGCGATATACAGCAGATCCTGCCTGTCGATGAACAGATCGGACGCGGAGGAAAGCCCCAGGTCCGTCAGGGTGCGGTTGGGCTGGTAGGCGTCCTGGGTGCGGATGAATTCGCCTTTATCGTCCAGCGTGTAGGTATAGGAGGTGGCCTGTCCGCCCAGGGCGGGGCAGGGGAAGGACAGCGCGAGGAAAACCGTCAGCAGGAAAAGGCAGATCATTCTTCGCTTTCTCATGCTTTCTCCCCCCTCACTTGATGCCGGAATGGCTCATGGTGTTCATGACCTGGGACTGCATCCAGATAAAAATGATCAGGTTGGGCAGGAACAGCAGCAGCGACGCCGCGGCGGACATGCCCGCCGCCGCCACCGTATTGTTGGTGGACAGGGAATTCAGGTAATAGGCCAGGGTGCGCAGGGAATCGTCGGTGACGTAGTTGTTGGATGCCTCCACCGCCATCCAGACCTGCTGGAACGTGAGCACCACGGAGGTGGCCAGGGCGGGCTTAATCAGCGGCACGACGATCCGGAAGATGATGTGCCTTTCCTTTGCGCCGTCGATCACCGCCGCCTCCAGAAGGGCGTCGGGGATCTGATCGGTAAACTGCTTGACCAGGAACAGCCCCACCGGCATGGCGGCAAGGGACAGCACGTGCACCCCCAGCGTGTCGATCAGGCCCAGGTTGGAAATCACGATGTAGCGGGAAATGGCAACGGCGGTGGGAACGAACATCAGCGCCAGCTGATTCATTTCAAACAGGAATTTTTTCCCCACGAACCGCTTTTTGGCAAAGGCATAGGCGCCCAGGATCGTGATGGACAGATTCAGAAGCACCGTCAGCACGGTGATGACGACGGAATTGAGCAGATACCGCAGGAAGGGCACCCCCGTCGTGCCGGACAGAGAAAAGAGGTTTTTGAAATTGTTCAGCGTGGGATCGTGAACGAAAATGTGCGGCGGGAACGCGAACAGCTCGCCCAGGGGCATGAACGCCCGGTTCACGATCATCACCACCGGCAGGATCATGAACAGCGCCAGGGGCACCAGGATCACGTAAAACTTCACTTGGGTCCGGGAAAAACGCTTCGGGTCCACCACGGTCCCCAGGAATTTGGCGGAACGGCCCTTTTTCGTTTTCTGCATGTCCGCTTCACCCTCAGTCTTTCTCGTCGAAGAATCTGTGCGCCAGCAGGTTGAACCCATACACCACCATCAGCAGGATCACGGAGATGGAGGCGGCATACCCCATTTCATAGCGGATAAAGCCGTAATCGTCGATGTGATTGGTGATCAGCTGCCCGGAATAGGCGGGCGTCGGGTTGACCCCCGCCAGGGCTACGCCGATCCAGCCCATGTTGAAGGCGCTGGTAATGGACATCACGGCGCCGAAGAGCATCTGCGGCTTCATGGAGGGGATCGTTACGTGCACGATTTCCTGGAAGCGGTTTTTCAGCCCGTCGATGTACGCCGCCTCATAGATCTCCCGATTGATGTTCAGGATGCCCGAGATCATGGACAGGAAGCCGATGCCCATGGAGGACCACAGGGAGACCACGATCATGATGAGCATGAAATACTTGCCGGTCAGCAGGAACTGGATCGGCTGGTCGATCCAGCCCAGCTGCAGCAGGATCGCGTTCATCCAGCCGCCCTGGTCGCCGGAAAAAATGGTGCGCCAGATCACGCTGATGAACACCTGGCCCAGCATGGACGGCATGTAAATGCACAGGGAAAGCAGCGTGCGGGGCAGCGCCTGGATCTGGGCGAGCATCCACGCCAGCAGGAAGGACAGCACATACCCGCCCACGCCCACCACGATGGCGTAGAGGAACGTGTTGGGCAGCACGAATTTCATGAATACCGTGTCCTGGGTGAACAGATAGACAAAATTGGAAATGCCCGTGGGCCTGGGCGGGTTGATCACGTCAAAATTGGTGAAGGAAAGCCCCGCCGTCATCAGAACGGGCACCAGGATGAACACGGAGAACAGCATGAGGTAAGGGGAAAGCAGGGCGTAGGAAACAAGATCATTGCGCGTCAGGCGCCGCTTCGGGGTCTTCTGCATGCCGCTCACCGCCCTTTCTCCGCCGCCAGGTCCTTCTGCCGCTGGATCCAGTCGTAATCCCGGATCACGTAATCCCTGATCTGGCGGCCGTCCTGGTCGTAATAGCCGAATTCCTGCATTTTCCGCCGGATCTCCCGGTTGATCTCGATCACCTTTTCATCCGCGGCCACCTGCGCCGATTTTCCATCGTTCACCATGGCGTTCCAGATGTCGGAAAGGGAACGCTCCAGCAGGTACTGCCCCGGCGTCCGGGGCACGTCCCGGATCCACGGCACCATATCCAGGATCACCTGTTTGTCCTCCTGGGCGATGGGGGCCTGCCGCAGGGCGTCCAGATTGGACGGCAGCCAGAAATACACGTCCCCGTAAGTGGAGCGGAGCGCATAGGTATATTCCACCTGCACCGGCGTGCTGGTCCACCACTTGAGGAATTCCCAGGCGGCTTCGGCGTGCCTGGTGTCCTTGAAGATCACGCCGCCCGTACTGGCCGCCACGTACCAGCGGACGATTTCGCCGTTTTCCTGCGGGGTGCCCAGGTACGGGGCGAGCGCCCACTGGCCGTCCAGTTCCGGCGCTCCGTTGAGAATCAGGTTATAGGAATTGGCGTCCACGATGCCGATGGGCAGCACGGAATACCGGAAGGAATTGAAAAATTCATTCACCTGAATATCCAGCGAATATGCCACGAACAGGTCCCCCAGTTCCTTGATGCCCCGAACGGATTCCGCGCTGTCGATGGCGGTGGCGGTGCCTTCGTCGTTATACAGCTTCCCGCCGTTCTGGAAGATCAGCGGGGTGGTCTGATAAAACCATTTGTATCCCGTGCGGCCGTAGGAAACGTTGTGGTAAAAATTCATGCCGTACCGCTGCAGCACGGGAAGCAGGGCGCGCAGATCGTCCCAGGTGTCCGGCACGTCCAGGCCCAGGCTGGCGAAGATATCCGTCCGGTAAATGATTGCGGCGAAATCCAGCGTTTCCGGCACCGCGTAGACCCTTTCATTGTACACGTACGGCACCATGGCGCCGGTGGCGAAGCGATTGTTGATCTCCCAGAAATCGGGGAACTGCTGGATGTCGTACAGGGCGCCGCGGCTGGCAAGGTCAAAAGGCATGTAGGAGGCCAGCCCCAGGGCCATATCGGGGGTGTTCCCGGCGGCGCAGGCCAGGGTCAACTTATTGGCGTCGGGGATCACGGTGATCTTGACCTTGACGCCGGTTTTGGGCGTGAATTCCGTGTCCGCCATTTTCTGCATGAGGTCGGCGTGCTGCAGCGAACGGTTGACCCAGATCGTCAGCGTGTCCTCCTCCGCGTCCTTCATGCTGTATTTCTGGGAAGCAAAGGAAAAGTACACCGTGTCGGCCGCGTTTTTGATCCGGTCCCATACGGAGGCCCGGGCGGGGGGCAGCGCGCCCGTCCCGTTCACATAAACGGCGTCCAGGGAAAAATCCATTTTCATGATGGAGGAGGTGAATTTGCTCACCGCCACCAGCACCGAATTGTCGTCGCCGGACAGGGATTTCGTATACAGCGCGATCTCGTCGGGGTATTCCGCCATATCCCGGATGAACAGGTCCGCCTTGTCCAGGTAGCTCAGCAGCGCGCCGTTGATCCCCTTGTCGCTTTCGTGCTGGAGCAGGAAGCGGATGTGCTGCAGCAGCACGTCGTACGCCTCCAGGTAATCGGGGATCCTGGGGATGTACCGGGTCATTTTCCAGGTGCGGTATCTGTCCGGGTCCTCGCCGGCCATTTTTTTGATCTCCAGGGAAAACACGGTGGCGTGCTCGGCAATGAGCTGGCCGTAGCGCCAGGCCGCGCTGACGGGCGCCGTTTCCGCCTTCAGGGTGATGGTATGGTCGCCCTGGGTCAGATAGATCCGGTAGGGGCGCCCCTGGGCGTCCGACAGCGTTTCATTTGCCCAGGCGCTTCCGGTATACGGGAAGGCGTAGGCCTGCAATTCGGTAAAGGGCGTTTCGCCGTCGATCAGGATCGTTTCGTAGGAATTGAATTCTTCCTTTTCATTCATGTAATGAAAAGTCAGGGTATACATGCCTGTCCGGTCCACGCGGAACCGATAGGTGATCTCATCTCCGGGCTCCGTCCAGGAAAGGGTGTTCAGCAGCTTGTATTCGGCGTTATAGGGCCGCACGTCCGGCGTGGCGGCGGATTTGTAAATGATCTTGGCGGAGTTTTTTTCGGCATAATCGATCGCGTTAATGACGGTCAGCCCCGCGTCCGCCGCCGGGACCGACGCATACTGCCCGGCGTATTCCGCATAGGCCATCGGCTTTTCCGGCAGCGGGAGGACCGTCATCCTGCCCAGCGCCAGGCCGTCGTCGGATACGTTTCTGACCGTAATCGTATTCTCTCCGGCCCGGAGGCAGATCTGCAGCGGCAGCACGGAGGAATAGGTGTTGTTATACAGCTTCGCTTCCCGCCATCCGCCGATGCGCTCCTGGCCGGGGGCGATCTGATCGCCGTAGCGGTCGGTCAGGATCTGATCCGTTTCGTCCTTCCAGTACAGCGGAAAGTCGATCGTTTTCAGCTCCTGATACTGGATTGCGCCGTTGATCTCCACGGAGGCGGTGTAATCCAGGCAGGAAGACGAGCCGGACGCATAATCAAAGGCCAGCGTGTAAATGCCGCCCTGATCCACGGGGACGCGGTAGACCGCCGCTTCGTTATACCGCAGCACGGCGACCTGCCCCGGATAGGAAGGCACGTCAAAGCCGGCGGAAGAAAACGCGGCGCCGTCCCGCCCGCCCTCGGGGAAGGCCTCGGCGCGGCAGGAGCCTGCTTCTTCCGTCTGAAGCATCAGATAATCCGTGTATTTGAGTTCGCCCGTATTCAGGGAATCAGCCAGGAGCCGGTACGCCCATTCCAGCCTTTCCGCGCTCACGTCCTCCACGTAAGCGGGAGCGGCGCGGAGCCTCAGGATGAGCGCCGCCCCGGCGATCAGCACAGCGGCGGCCGCCAATAGCATCAGCCGCTTTTTCCATCTGCCTTTTTCCATGCGCGTCCTCGTTCACTACGAAACGGAGCCGCTGCACCGGCCCTGAAAGAGACCGATGCAGCAGCTCCGGAGCATGTCTGACGACATCCAATCAGATCAGAAATCCGCTTCCGTGTAGCCGTAGTAGGTGATGAGGCCGTCCTTGATGGACTGCTCCGCGATGCGGAAACGGGCGTTGATCTTTTCGTTCCAGTCATCCAGATTGGCCTTTACCGTATCCACCCAGCTGGGATCGGTCACCGGGACGCCGGTGATGTCGGCGTTGGTCACGTCCAGCCACTCCTTGAGGCAGTTCACCTGGGTGCCGTCCTCGATCACGTGGTAGGGATAGGTCTTATCGGAGATATCCCAGATTTGGCCGGCGTTCCACAGCTCAAGCAGATACTGGAAGCCGGGCATCTTCTCCGCGTCGCCGTAGCGGGCGTGCAGCTCGGTGCCGTACCAGATATCCATCTGCGCGAAGAACGCGTCGCCGGTGACCAGGGGCAGGGAGTCGTTCAGGCAGGTCCGGATGGTGCCGTTGTCGTTGAACATCTGATCGGCGCGGGCCTGCAGGGATTCGGTGGCGCCGCACCAGAAGGAGCCGAAGGCGTAGGCCAGGTCAAACTGCGCCTTTTCCGCGTCGCTCCATTCGGGGTTTCCGTCGTCCATGGCGTAGTTGTGGATCGCCATGGGGTCGATCACGATGCCCACGGTGTTGGGCTGATAGGGCGTGGCGGGGCGGGGATAAATGTCCCAGTCCTCGGATTCCACGGCGTTGGTGGCCCAGGCGCCGTCCGCCGTCTTTCCGGCGGTGGCGGAGCCCATCATCCACGGGTCGCCGGTATAGGCCAGCACGTAGTTCCGGCAGAAGAAGCGATAGCCCCACCACCAGCCGTCGTCCATCACGGAGCCGTCCACGGCGCCCTGGCCGTTCAGGGTCCAGATCTCATAGGGCGCCCACTTCGCAATGTAGCCGATCAGATCCTTCACTTCGTCGGAAGCGATGTTCACCCGGTCGCCTTCGCCCTGGTAAGCGGCCATCTGGGCGTTGACGGTGGTGGTGCCCGTATCGATGATCTGGGTGGGCACGGAGAAGATGGTGCCGTAGAAATTCTTGTTGTCGGCGGAGGTGATGAAATCGGTATAGTCGTCAATGTCCCAATCGGGATCCGGCACGTCGATGTTGTTCTCTTCCGCCAGCTCCTTGTTCACATAGATGCCCCAGGGCTGCATGAACTGGGGAAGGCCGGCCTGGAAGCCGTAGTAATTCATGGTATCCATGATGCCCGGGTTGAAGCTCTGGTACAGGGGATCGTCGGCATACACGGACAGATCGGCGATCATGCCCCGGGCCAGATCCCCCGGCAGGTCGTTGGCGGCGTATACGTCGGGGTATTTGCCGTGCTCGGCCTTGAAGTTTTCCAGCTCCTGCATCCAGGAGGTGTCGTTGCCGTTGGGATCGTCCGTTTTGGCGTACAGATTGACCTTCACGTTGGGATAGATCTTATTGAATTCCTTTGCAAGGGCGTAGATCGCGGCGACGTTCTGGCTGGTCAGATCCTCCACGGCGATATCCTGATGCCCAAGGTCCTTATGATAGGTGCTGTCGCCGGACCAGCACATCACGTCGATTTCACCTTCCACGTTCGGATCCAAACGCAGATAGTAAGGCGCAGCTGCGTCTTCCGACTCAGCGATCCCCCCCGGTACGGCGACCGTCATCAGCATGACGATGCTCAGCACCAAGCACACCAGAGTTTTCCTGCTGCTCATTTTTTGTCATCCTCCATTTTTCAGTTTTTGCTTTCAACAAAAGGAATCGCCGCAAATGTCCTTTTGTCATGGACTAATTGGATTATACAGGAACAGATACTACATTGTCAAGGGGAAAAACGGCGTTTTCCGGATTCCGCCGGCGGACGCATGCCGCGGCGCGCCCGCCGCTGCACAGCCGGGACGCAATGTTGACAGCGGGCCGGGCATCGCATACAAGAAAAGACACGAGGGAGAGAACAACCGGAAGAAAGGGATCGGCTGACCCGGGCGCGCCCGCGCTGCTGCCCGGCGGCGGAATCCGGCTTTTCCCGACGTATTGAAACGGGCCCTTCCGTTTCCGCTTTTTCATATTCCGTTTATTCCCTGGGCCGATTTTTCCCGTGGTTTGTTTACAATTTTACAATAATATCTCTGATTTTTTCTGGTAAGATGATACTGCTGAAAGCAATTTGCCGATCCTTTCGGCGAGAAGGAGGGACGGAGGCTTGGTTTACCGGCACGAGGTAAAGCACGTCATATCGCCCGGGGACGCGGCGGCGATCCGGGCGAATCTGGGCGCCGTGGCGCAGATCGACTCGCATGCGGCGGAGCGAGGCTATTACCGCATCCGCAGCCTGTATTTCGACGATCCCCTGGACACTGCGCTGCACGAAAAGCTGGACGGCGTCAACGAGCGGCGGAAATTCCGCATCCGCTATTACAACGACGATCTGTCCTTTATCATGCTGGAATGCAAGATGAAGCGGGACGGCGTGGGCTGCAAGCCCCAGGAAAGACTGACGGCGGAGGAAACGCGCAAGATCCTCAGGGGGGATATCTCCTGGATGATCGCCGGCGGGCGCCCCCTGCTGGCGGCCCTGTACGTGGACATGAAAACCCGCCGCCTGGCCCCGAAAACCGTGGTGGAATACAAGCGGGTGCCCTTCGTCTACGGCCCCGGCAACGTGCGCGTCACCGTCGATTGGGATATCCGCACCGGATCGCCCCGGGATTTCCTGAACCCCGACGGCCTGACGCTGCCCATCCAGGACGACGTGACGCTGCTGGAGGTCAAGTGGGACGAGTACCTGCCCGCTGTCATCCGCAAGGCGGCGGCCCTCAGAAGCCGCACGCCCACGGCCTTTTCCAAGTACGCCGCATGCAGGGTTTATGGCTAAGCCCCAGAAAGCCGCATGTAAACCAACGACGGGATGTATTTTTTCACAGCAAAGCATATAAAATGAATAGGAGTGAATCGCTATGACCTTCAACGACATCTTCAAATCCTCGTTCCTGGAAAACGTCACCGCCGTATCCCTGACCGATATGGCCATTTCCCTGGCCCTCAGCTTCTGCCTGGGGCTGTTCATCTTCTTCGTGTACAAGAAGACCTATGCCGGTGTCATGTTTTCCCAAGCCTTCGGCGGGTCCCTGATCGCCATGACCATGATCACCACCATGGTGATCCTGGCCGTCACCTCCAACGTGGTTTTGTCCCTGGGCATGGTGGGCGCGCTCTCCATCGTGCGCTTCCGCACCGCCATCAAGGAGCCCATGGACATCGCGTTCCTCTTCTGGGCCATCGCGGGCGGCATCGTGCTGGCGGCGGGGATGATCCCCCTGGCCATCGTGGGCAGCGTGATCATCGGCGTCATCCTGATCGTGTTCTGCAACCGCAAATCCGCCCAGAAGCCCTTCATCGCCGTGATCGCCTGCGACGGCGGCGAAACGGAGGAGAGGGTGGCAAAGTACCTGAAGGAAAACACCGAAAAAACCTCTGTCAAGAGCAAGAGCGCCCAGAAGGGCAGCATCGAACTGACCTACGAAGTGACGCTGAAAAACAGCGACACCGATTTCATCACCCGGCTGTCTGAAATGGAGGGCGTCAGCAGCGCGGTGCTGGTGAGCTACAACGGCGACTATATGGGGTGATCCCATGCTGAGAACAAAGAAAGCGGACCGCATCGTGGGCATCGCCACGGCGGTGATGCTGCTGGCGGCGGTGTGCCTGTGGGGCGTGGTGGAGCCCGTGCTCGGCGACGGAAGCCATACCGTGGGGTATGAAGGGCTTCTGTTCGATCAGAGCCGGGTGCACACCATCGACATCACCATGGAAAACTGGGAGGACTTCATCAAAAACGCCACGGCGGAGGAGTACACGGACTGCAATATCACCGTGGACGGCGAAAAATACAGCCACGTCGCCATCCGCGGCAAGGGCAACACCTCTCTGTCCTCCGTGGCCACCATGGGCTCCACGCGGTATTCCTTCAAGGTGGAATTCGATCATTTCGTCAAGGGCATGACCTATCACGGCCTGGATAAGCTGAGCCTGAACAACATGATCCAGGACGCCACCATGATGAAGGATTATCTGGCCTACACCCTGATGGGGCGCATGGACGTGCCCGCCCCGCTGTGCAGCTATGTGCAGATCAGCGTCAACGGCGAGCCCTGGGGGCTGTACCTGGCGGTGGAGGGCGTGGAGGACGCCTTTATGGACCGCAACGGCATGACCAGGGGCGAGCTGTATAAACCCGACAGCCTGGGCTTCGGCGGCGGCCGCGGCAACGGCCGGGATTTCGATATGGAGAAATTCCGGGAGAAGGACGACGGGGATCAGGCCGCACAAGCGCCCGCGGCCAGCGCCGCCCCGGCTTCCGATGAGAACGGCGCGTCCTTCGGCGGCTCCTCCGGCGGGCCGGCGGACGGCGGCGCGCCGCAGATGCCCCAGGGGGACTTTGCGCCTTCCGACGGCGGCCGCGCCCGGCCGGACCAGACGCCCTCCGGCGATTCCGGCGCGTCGGATGAAAACGGCGCTCAGCCGGCGCCCGCAGCGCCGGAGGCTACGGCGCAGCCGACGGACGGCAAAAGCCCGGACCGGACCGATGCCGGCAACGGCTGGCCCAAGAGCGCCATGTTAGGCGGCTTCAATTTCGGCATGGGCAACGACGACGTGAAGCTGATCTACTCCGACGACGATCCGGACAGCTACAGCAATATTTTCAACAACGCCAAAACGAAAATCAAAACCAAGGACAAAACCCGCCTGATCGAATCCCTGAAAAAGCTGAACGCCAAAGAAGACCTGGACAGCGTGGTGAACAAGGACGAAGTGATCCGCTATCTGGCGGTGCACAGTTTCCTGTGCAACGACGACAGCTATACCGGCATGATGGTGCACAATTACTATCTGTATGAAGAAAAAGGCAAGCTGACCATCATCCCCTGGGATTACAATCTGGGCTTCGGCGGCTTCTCCGCGTCTCAGAACGCCACCTCCACCGTGAACAGCCCCATCGATTCCCCCGTCAGCGGGGGCGCGGTGGATTCCCGGCCCCTGATCGCCTGGATCTTCAGCGACGAGGAAGCCCTGGCCGCGTATCACGAAGCGTACGACCGGTTTATTTCGGAAAGCGTGGAAAGCGGCTGGCTGGCGGAGGAGATCGCCCGGGTGAAGGAAATGATCACGCCGTATCTGGAAAAGGATACCTCCGCGTTTTATGATATGGAAGCCTTTGAGAAGGGCGTTTCCACCCTGCAGACCTTCTGCGCAAAGCGCGGGGAAAGCGTGCGCGGCCAGCTGGAGGGCACCGTTCCTTCCACCAGCCAGGGTCAGCGCAGCAGCGCCGCCCTCGTCGACGCCAGCGACATTTCCACCGCCGATATGGGCAGCATGAACGGCGGCGGCGGCCCCGGCGACGGCATGCCTTCCGGGATGCCCTCTCAAATGCCTTCCGGGATGCCTTCCCAAATGCCCTCCGGGATGCCGGATTTTTCCGGTCAGCAGGGCGGCGCCCTGCCCGAAGGGTTCCCGCAGACGCCGGGCCAGGGGGATAACGATTCCTTCGGCGGCAGCGCGGGCAGCAGCGGGGAAAGCGCCCAGGGGGCGGGCACGCCCGCGCCGCAATCCGCCCAGCCCACCGGTCAGCCTGAAAGCGCTGCTTCGGCATCTCCCCAGGCTTCCGGGCAGCCCGACGGGCAGTCCGGCCGTCCCGGCGGGTTCCCCGGTGGCGATTTTCCCGGCGCGCAGCAGGAGAACGGTACCGGACAGTGGATCCAGCTGGCCGTCTGCGCCGTCATCCTGGCGGCCGCCGTGCTGATCGTCCGCCGTGTCCGCAGCCACAACGGCTGACGGCTGCGTTTTCAGTCTGTCGAAAAACCCAGGGGATGCATCGAAGGGGCCGCAGCCCCTTCGATTTTCATCCGCAGGCGGCGGCGTGTACGTCGCCGAGGAGCAAATGAAATTTGCTTCCTCTATCAATTTCTGGCCGCAAAATGAGCGTTTTCGCTTGCGGAAATGCCATTTTGCAAGAAATTGATGGATCGAAAAAAGCGGAATCCTTTCTTCCGCTTTTTTCGCAGGGTGTCGAAAATTCTTTTTCGACACCCTGAAGCCCTGCCCTTGACCGGCAGGGCTTTTTATTATCTGTCAGGTGTGCGGGATTTTCGGGGCGTTTGTGCCGGATTTTCCGGTTTTGCGGGTTTCATGCTCAAAGCTGGCAGGAACGGTGCGCCTTTTTTACAGCGCCCCGTCCGATTCCCGTGCTACCATAGGATCAGAAGCCTGTGGAAGGAAGCGTCCCGTGTCGGAAGGGAGCTTTGCTGTGCACGGGATGCGATCAACCGACGATTTGAAAGGAGCAAATGAACGATGAAGAAACTTGCATGGCTGCTGGCTGTCATCATGCTGCTCAGCTGCGTATCCGGCGCTTTTGCGGAAGGCTCTGAGGGCGGCCCCGCCGGCCCCGGCGCCCCCGGCGAAGAACCCGTCGGCGCCAACCAGGTCATGGAGGTGCGCGCCAATCAGGTGGACCAGGAAGCGGCCGCCGCGGAGCAGGCCTTCCTGGAGAGCAACTGTGAATTCTCCGTGATCGAAGCGGACGAAACCACCGGCCAGAAGAAGCTCTCCTACATCGAGGGCGTGACCCCCATCCTGGAAGTGGACGGCCTGAAATTCAAGGACCTGAACAAGAACGGCGAACTGGACGTGTATGAGGATTGGCGCGAGGAGACCGACACCCGCGTGGCCGACCTGATCAGCCAGATGACCCCCGAAGAGGAAGTGGGATTGCTGTTCTGCGTCAACACCCAGCTGTACGACGCCCGGAACATGGTGAAGGAATACGCCCTCACCTGCCAGCTGTTCAACCTGAACGGCACCCCCATCACCATCACCAATACCCTGAACAACCTGCAGGCCTGCGCCGAGGCGGAGCGCCTGGGCGTGCCCATGGTGTTCACCTCCGACCGTGAATACAATTCCTTCGGCGGCTACATCGACAAGGCCCACGAGGGCTTCGGCACCGCCAACGATCCGGAACTGGCCTATCAGCTGGCCTGCTTCTACGGCAAGGCCATGCGGGCCGTGGGCATCCACGTGACCTTCGAGCCCTACGCCGAGGAGATCGGCGCCCAGTACGGCGAGAACCCCGAATACATCGCCGCCATCGTGCATGAGGAAATTCGCGGCCTGGAAGAAAACGGCCTGGCCTCCTGCACCAAGCACTGGATCGGCCGCGGCGGCGACTCCGCCTTCGGCAAGGCCCGGTCCGTTGCCCAGAACTTTGAAAACTGGATGGTGGGCTGGAAGGCCGCGCTGTCCGGCGGCTCCGAGTGGGTCATGACCAACTGCGGCGGCACCGGCATCACCAACACCGTGGACGTCAAGTGGGACAAGGCCACCATGGATTACCTGCGCAAGGAAATCGGCTTTGACGGCGTGGTCGTCACCGACTGGTGGGCCCTGGGCGGCGGTCCCAGCAACCCCGGCCG
>JAFZQK010000001.1 GCA_017620455.1 Clostridia bacterium | reverse complement strand
TTGAAACGGACAGATTGATTATTCGTACGATTAACGAGAACGATGTGGCTGATTTAAAAGAGTGGCTGGGGAGAGATGAAATCTATACATATTGGGGAAGAAAAGCAAGCAGGAACGAGAAAAATCCTGAACTTATGTTTGCTCCTGATCCCCGCCCTTGGGTAAAAAGAAAACCTTCTCCTGATTTTGATTGGGGAATTGTATTGAAAGAATCCAATAAAATGATAGGCATGATTGCGGTATTTGATATCCAAAATGCCAGAATGGGTGATATAGGATACAGAGTTAATCCGGATTACTGGAATATGGGAATTACTACAGAAGCTTTAAAAGAAGTGGTACGGTTTATATTTGAGAACACGGAAATAGACCGATTGAATGGGCGTGCAGATGTAAGAAACATTGCCTCAAATAAGGTTATGGAAAAATGTGGTTTTATAAAAGAAGGAACCGTTCGCCAAGGGAAAATGGTTTCTGTTTATTGCGATTATAATATTTATGGTATGCTTAGAGATGATTATGTGGGCTTGCAAGGTATAAATCGTTAGGTAAATTCCAATTTTACGGGGTAACAAACCCTGCTGATCCTATTGGCGTGCGTCCTCCTGCGCCTGCCGCAGAGCTGCCGGGCGCGGGAAATCCAGCCAGATCCGATGCGGTCTGGCTTTTTTCTTTTCATCCGGCTCTTTGCGTATTGACATATCCGGCAAGCGGGCTTATTATTATACATGTGGAATATGCGCGGGAGGTGCTTTTGTGCTGAAGCATGGCATTCTCGGGCTGATCAGCAACGGGGACAAGACCGGGTACGAGATCATGACCGTATTTCGGGATTCTCTCAGTCATTTCTGGACAGCCCAAACCAGCCAGATTTACCGGGAACTGCAAACCATGGAAAAGTCCGGCTGGATCAGCCGGACGCATGTGGCCCAGGCAGGCAAGCCAGATAAGCATGTGTTCTCGATCACGCCCGCCGGGCACGAAGAACTGCTCCGGTGGCTCAGGCAGGATCATCTTCCCGCCGGGTACCGGAACCCCTTTCTGCTCAAAACCTTTTTCATGGGCGAGCTGCCGGTGCAGGAAAACATTGCGTTCTTCAAGGCGCTTGAGGGCGCCCGTGTTTTCCCGGATCAGGGAAAACAGGCGTCGGCCAACGCCGAAATGTATCAGCAGGCGGTCAGCCATCCGGAGAAGGCGGTCTATTGGAAGCTGACCATCGAATTCGGCCGCATGTATGAAAAAATGCAGCAGGAATGGTGCAGGCACTGCATCAGGGAGCTTGAAAAGCTTCAGCGCATGACAGACGAAAGGAACCGCCGGAACACGCCTGCGGCTTCCGAACGGGAGGAAATGGAATGAAAGTCATTTTGTATGATCTGGATCGCGCTTATGACGCGGTCATCGCATCCAAATGCGATCATGCCATCGCAGCGGACGGGAAGTACGCTCCCTGCCAGGGCTGTTTCGGCTGCTGGACCAAGCACCCGGCGGAGTGCTTTATGAAGGACAAACTGCAGCAGGTCTGCCGGGTGATCGGGCAGGCGGATGAACTGGTGATCATCACGAAAAACCTGTACGGCGAATACAGCGCCGCAGTCAAAAACATCCTGGATCGCTCCATCGGAACGTCCACGCCCTTCAGCACGTATCGGGGCAGGCAGATGCACCATACGCTCCGGTACGGAAAGCACGATCTGTGGAAGGTCATCGTTTACGGAGACGTCACCGACGCGGAGAAAGAAACCTTCCGCTATCGCGCGGAGCGGAATGCGCTCAACGACGGATTCGCGCGTTCCCAGGTCGATTTTATCCAGGGTCCGGAAGAAGTGGAGGGATTGCTGTGAAGACTGTATTTATCAACTGCAGCCCGAAAAAACGGTTCTGCGCCTCCGCTTATTTCCTCTTCCTGCAGCGGCTGTTCGTCGGAGGAGAAAAGGTCACGGAAAAGCTGCGGACCCCGGCGGATTATCCCCGTATTCTGTCTCAGCTTCACGACGCCCAGGCCGTCGTGTTCGGCGTCCCGCTGTATGTGGACGGCATTCCTTCCCATGTGCTCCGGTTCATGGAGGCGATGGAGGCTTTCTGCAAAAAAAACGGGATCCATCTCCATGTATACTGCATCGCCAACAACGGCTTCATCGAAGGAAAGCAAAACGAACCGCTGATGCAGAGCTTTGAGCATTTCTGCAGCCGCGCGGGGCTGGCCTGGGGCGGCGGCGTCGGCATCGGCGGCGGCGTCATGCTGAACGTGACCCGGATTCTGTTTTTCGTAAATATCGGGCTGCTGCTGCTGAACACCGCGCTCAGCGTCCTCAGAACCGGTGATTTCTTCCCGAAGGACGCATGGATCAGCTTCGGGGAAAGCGCGGCGCTTCTGGCGTTCTTCAATCTGGGGGTGCTGCTTTATCTGGGCCGGATGGGGCGTTTCATCCGCAAAGGCGCTTCCGCCGGGAAAAAGTATACCCGGATCATGGTGCCGTCGTTCCTGTTCATCCTGTTCGCAGATATTTTCTTTGTCATCATTTCCCTGTTTCAGGGCGGGCTTTTCCGGGGCTGGCTCGCAAAGAAACAGCCGGCGGAATGACGCCCGCGCCAAAGCGGGATGAACAAGCTGAAAAACTCGACAGATTGGGAATTTGCGGGGAGGAAATCATGAATTATCTGGAAGAATACTACAACAATTATGACGAAGAAGGCCGCCTGCTTTCCCGTCACGGGCAGGTGGAATACCTGACCACCATGAAATACATAAAAGAATGTCTGGAAGGCGTTTCAGCGCCCCGCATCCTTGAGGTCGGAGCCGGCACGGGACGCTACAGCGTAACGCTGGCAAAGCAGGGGTTCCATGTAACCGCGGTGGAGCTGATCGAGCATAACCTGGAAATACTGAAAGCCAAACTGGACGGCACCGAACCAATCACCGCAATCCAGGGGAACGCGCTGGACCTGTCCCCTTTCCCCGATCATTCTTTTGATTTGACGATGCTGCTCGGTCCCATGTATCACCTTTACACGAAGGAAGAAAAGCTGAAAGCGCTTTCCGAGGCGGTGCGTGTGACAAAACCCGGCGGTCATATCCTGGTGGCTTATTGCATGAATGAGCCCACCGTCATACAGTATGTATTCGGTCTGAACCATCTGCATGAAGTGATGGCTCTCAATATGCTGACCGCTGACTGGCATTGCATCAGCGAGCCGAAGGATCTTTTTGAGATGGTGCGCACGGAAGAGATCGCGGACCTGGATTCGGCGGTTCCGGTCAAAAGAATCAAGCTCGTCGCCACGGACGGAGCGACGAATTATAAGCGAGAGTACATTGACGCCATGGACGATGAGACGTTTGACAAATGGATGGATTATCATTTCACGATCTGTGAACGGCAGGACCTGATCGGGGCCTCCCACCATACGCTGGATATACTCCGGAAAGAGTGAACGATTCCAGATTTGTGAAAGAAAGAAGATAAACGGATTGCCTGTCAGGCTTCATGCGCCGGGAACAGCAGAATTTATGGAAATCCAGTTGACCCATACCGCTGGTATGGGAAAATACCCGAATAATTATAATGCCGATCTCTTTACCGCCTCCGGTTTTTGTCCTATAATGTTCTCATCAGGAGGAAGGAAGGCGGCGGCATGGAAACAAGCATTGCGGAAAACATCCGGGCTTACCGGAAACAGCGGGGGCTTACTCAGGAACAGCTGGCGGAGGTGCTGGGGGTATCCGTCGGCGCGGTGTATAAGTGGGAATCCAGATCGTCCCTGCCCGAACTGCGGCTCATTATGGAGATGGCAGATTTTTTCGAGATCTCCGTGGATGCGCTGCTGGGTTACCAGATGCAGGACAACCGGCTGGAATCTGCCAGAGAACGGATTAACGCATATTGCCAGTCACTGGATCCAACAGCAATTCCCGAAGCAGAAAAGATGCTGTGTAAATATCCTCATTCTTTTCGTGTTGTATATGAATGCGCAACCGTTTTCCTCGTTTATGGTGCTGCCAATCATAACCCGCAGCTGCTCAAGCGAGCGTTAGAATTGTTCGAACAATCACGGATACTGCTTCCGCAGAATGACGATCCCCGCATCAGCGAAGCTACAATCTGTGGGAACCAATCGACCGTCTTGTTCCTGCTTGGTGAACATGGAAAGAGTCTCGAACTGTTAAAGAAAAACAATGCCGGAGGTATTTTCAGCGTCAATATCGGGGCATTCCTGTCGATCTATGGGGACGCCCCGGAAGAAGCCGGCCCGTTTTTGTCTGAAGCATTGTTATCAGGAGTTTCCAACCTCCTCACCGCAATTATCGGGTATGTGTTCCTGTTTCGCGCCAGAAACGACTGGGCTTCGTCCATAGACATCCTCTCCTGGGGCATAGGTCTCCTGACTGGGCTGAAGACAGAGAACAAACCGGATTTCCTGGAAAAAACACTTGCGGAAATGCTTGTTTTGTTGGCATATGTCCAAGCGAAGAATGGTATGCAGGAAGAATCATCAGACTCCATGAAGAAAGCGCTTACGATGGCGCTTCGTTTCGATGCCATGCCTGATTACAGCCTGAAAGCAATGCGTTTTGCAGAGCACATGGATCAATCAACAGTTTTCGATATACTCGGTGCGACCGCTTCGGAAAGTATAAGCAATTTGATTGGCCTTCTGAAGGATCAAAGATTTGCCGATCAATGGGCGGAGGTAGCAGAAAATGAAAAGTGTTAATACAAAAAAAGACAACGTTTTTCGAAACCGGAACTTTCGGCTGGTATTCCTGGGCGCGCTGGTGTCGGAGCTGGGCGCGCTGCTGTACAGCTTTGCCGTCAGCTTCTATATCCTGCAGATCAGCGGAAACAACGCGTTCCTGCAGGGGCTGTACCTGGCGCTGTGCAGCGTGGCGATGCTTTTGTTTACCCCTGTCGGCGGCGTGCTGGGCGACCGTTTCAGCAAGGCAAAGATCATGTACGTCTGTGATTTTTGCAAGGGCGGAACCATCGTCCTGGCCACCGTGCTGATGCTTCTTTTCCCGGAAACGGACGCGCATATCGCGATCCTGTTTGCATTGGGGATCATCGGAAACAGTATCAGCGGGATCTTTAACCCCGCTTCCGGCGCGTTGTTCCCGCACATCGTGGAGGCGGAACAGCTGCAGCAGGCCAATTCGTATTTCACGATGAAGAGCTCTCTGGAAAGCATCCTGGGCGTCGTGCTGGCCGGAATCCTCTACGCCGCTCTGCCGATTCATATTCTGTTTTTCCTTGTGGGTGCCGCCTTTGTCGCCTCCGGCGTTTCCGAAATGCTGATCCGCTGCCCGCACACGCCGGCCGAAGACCGGCTGACGCTGAAAACGGCTTTTCTCGACATGCGGGACGGGCTGGATTACCTGAAAACCCAGAAAGCGATCCTGGCGCTGCTGGGAGCGGTGGTGTTCATCAATTTCTTTTTCGCCCCTGTTACGGGAAACTTTCTTCCCTTCTTCGTGCGGACGGATCTGGCGAACGCCCCGTCGTATCTGCTGGACCGTTTTCTGACACCGGAACTCTGGTCCTCTGTGATCAGCGTGTGCATCGGGATCGGCTCCCTGATCGGGGCAGCCGTCCTCAGCGCCCGGAAGCCGCCGGAAAAATGCGGCCATTCGGTAGCTGTCCAGATCTGTTACACCGCCGCGGTGATGATCTTCCTTGCGCTTGCCTATTGGCTGCTGGTGGATCGCGGAAACAGCCTGAACGTCTTCCTGCCTGCGTTCTGCGCAGTCGGCTGTGTGACGGGCCTGTTGCTTGCCTTCATCAACATCCCGATCAGTACAGCGATCATGCGTGTGGTGGACAGGGATAAGCTCAGCAAAGTCAGCAGCATCATCAGCATCGGCTGCCAGGGAATGATCCCCATCGCGTCCGTGCTGGCGGGCATCGTTCTGCAGTCCTTCGGTTCGTCCGTCCTGCTGTTCTTCTGCGCGCTGGGCTTCGCCGCCGCCGCGGCATTTCTGCTGATGAACAAGCCCGTCAGGGAGCTGTAAGGAAGATACAATACCGGCACGAAAACAATCCATAATATTTATGAGCGGAGGGAATCACGATGTTTCAGCTGAGAAAACCGAACGTCATTCCGATCAACGATCACATCTGGCTGCTGGACGACAGCCATGAGGCCACCTGCTACGTGGTTGCCGGAGAAAAACAAGCGGCAGTCATCGACACATCCATCGGCCTGTGCAATATCCGGGAGGCGGCGGAATCGCTGACGCCGCTTCCCTTGATCTGCATCAACACACACGGCCATGAGGATCACATGGGCGGCAACTGGAGCTTTGAGAAAGCGTATATGAATCTGAAGGATCTGCCGCTTGCCGAGGAATGGATCAAAAGCCCGGAAGTGCAGGAAGGAATGAAGCAATTCGGCGTCAGCTACCCGCCCTTTGAGCATATCGAAGATGGTCACATTTTTGATCTCGGCGGCATCGAGCTGGAAGCGATCTATCTTCCGGGGCATACCGCGGGCGAAATCGTCCTGCTGGACAGGAAGGACAGGATCCTTTTCTCGGGAGACGGGATCATCCAGCATCTGTGGCTGCAGCTGGATGAATCCCTGCCGGTCAGGACGCAGCTGCAGAGCATGGAACGGCTGCTACCCCTGCGGGACACCTTCGATATGATCCTGAACGGCCACATCCAAACCCCTTACGGCGCCGAACTGTTCGACACCTTGCTGGCAGCGCTGAAAGATCTGGTAGCAGGCAACACCGCCGGCGATATTGACTATGAATGGTTCGGGAATGTCAGCAAAGCGCATCCGTACCAGCCGGAGGATCGCCGGATCGTCTATAAGGAGAAGTGATAGCATGAACATCACCACAAAGCAGTTTCAGCTCTTGTCGGACGTCAGTCTGGTCTGGGATTTCCTGACCGACATCTATGACCGGGAACACGGCAGCGGCGTGGCGGCGCCGTTCTTTGAGTACGCCCTGCAATCCTCCTGGATGGATCAGTCCTACAGCTTCCTGGATCGGCTTTGGCTGGACGGGGACAGGGTGGTGGCCTTCGTGTTTTACGAAGCGCCGGTAACGGATATCTTTTTCAACGTCCGGAAGGGATACGAATTCCTGGCGGATGCGCTGATCGACTATGCCGTCTCCGTCATGCCGGATTTTGACGGCAAACAGCGGCTGGTGCTCTTCAACGGCCAGGAATATTTGATGGAAGCGGCGGCAAAGCGCGGCTTCATCCTGACCGAAGAATTTGAGGACCGGCACTTTGACTTCCGCAACGAATTGGATCATCCCCTGCCCGCGGGGTATCATTTCGTGGAGCCCAAGGACGCGGACGGCTTCAGGCTGGCGAAGCTCCTCTGGTACGGCTTCGGCCACGGGGAAAAAGGGCCTTTTGAGGGCTGGGATCGGGAGGACCGGTCCATGGATTGGACGCCCGCCAAATCCTATAAAGGCGTCATCGGCCCCATGACCGCGCCCGCGCCCCATTCCACCCACGAATACGACGTGATCATCGCGGATGAAAGCGGGGAGTATGTGTGCTTCTCCGGCATGTGGTGGGTGCCGGAAAACAAGCTGGCCTACATGGAGCCCCTGTGCACCCACCCGGATCACCGCCGGCGCGGACTGGCGGCCGCCGCCCTCTCCCGGCACTATCACCGGATGAAGGCCCTGGGCGCCACCCACATGACCGGCGGCGGGGACCCGTTTTACGAAAAGCTCGGATACGGGAAGGGCCTGCATTGGACATTCTGGAAGCGGCAGGATCAGCAGGCGGATGCTCCGCTGACCAACCCCTGTCGGGCGGCAAGTGGGGATACCGCGGCAGCCGCCGCGCTCGCCTGCGAACTGTGGCAGGAGCATTCGGCGGAAGAGATGGCGGAGGAAATCGCTTCCCTGCTTGCCCGGGAGGACGCAGCCATTTTTCTGTACAAAGAGCAGGGAGAAGCCGTGGGCTTTGCCCAATGCCAGCTCCGCCGGGATTATGTGGAGGGAACGGAAAGCAGCCCGGTGGGGTATCTGGAAGGGATCTACGTCCGGGCGGGCGCGCGCCGGCAGGGCATCGCCCGCAGCTTGCTGTCCGCGTGTGAAAACTGGGCGAAAGCGCAGGGCTGCGCGGAATTTGCCAGCGACTGCGAGATGGACAACGCGGACAGCCAGCGGTTTCATCGGGCGGTCGGCTTTGAGGAAGCCAACCGGATCGTGGCGTATGTGAAAAAGCTGTGATCCGATACCATGCCATAAGAAAGGCTGCACATTTCCGGGCTGCCGGAATGAAGTCGGGATGAGAGGCGGAAATCTGTGGATATCAAAACGCATTATGATTTACTGATCGAGGAAAACAACGATCCGTTCCGCGACCCGCCGGTTCTGCAGAAATACATGGAATCCTGGGACGGGCAGGCGTTTCTGGATTTGATGGAACTGGATAAATCGAAGACTGTTCTTGAAATAGGCATAGGAACGGGAAGACTGGCGGTAAAAACAGCCGGCTCCTGTCGGCATCTGACGGGAATAGACATATCGCCGAAGACCATCGCGCGGGCGAAAGAAAATCTCAGGGATTGTGAGAACATATCGCTCCTCTGCGGCGACTTCCTGGATTATCCGTTTGCAGAAACGTTCGATGTGATCTATTCATCCCTGACAATGATGCATTTTGAGGATAAGCGTTTGGTCATCGGAAAAGTATACGCCTTATTGAATGACAACGGCCTTTTCTGCTTATCGATCGACAAAAACCAAAGCGAATGGATCGACATGAGCAGCAGAAAGATCCGGATTTATCCAGATTCGCCGGAAAGAACGATCCTGCTTGCAAAGCAAGCCGGATTGAAAGCAAAAAAGACTGTCGAAACGGAAAACGCCTACCTCATCGTGCTTGTGAAGTAATCCATTCAGGTTGATAGAACGGGCCGTCGACGGAGGATGAAACCCATGATCGAAACAAAACGCCTGCTCCTGCGGGAATATACCCCGGACGATTTTGCCGCCCTCTACGAGATCGTATCAGATCCGGAAACGATGGCGCACTATCCCGCGCCTTTTGACGAAACCCGCACCCGGCGCTGGATCGACTGGAACCTGGAAAACTACGCCGAATACGGCTTCGGCCTGTGGGCGGTGGTGCTGAAGGAGACCGGGGAATTCATCGGGGACTGCGGCATTACCATGCAGAATATCGACGGGGAAATGCTGCCGGAGATCGGGTATCATATCCATAAGAAATACTGGCGGCGGGGCTTTGCGAAGGAAGCGGCCCGGGCCGTGCGGGACTGGGCGTTTCTGAACACAAAGTATCCAGCGCTGTATTCCTATATGAAATATACCAACGAGGGCTCCTGGCGCACGGCCCTGGCCAACGGCATGAAGAAAATAAAGGAATACCCCGATCCGAAGAACACGATCTCCTATGCTTTCGCCATCACAAGGAAAGAATGGGAAAGACGGAAAATCGCGGAACGCTTTCCGGGGATCGGCTGCGCATGGACTGACGCGGCGGGAAAAGAATCAGCCGAATACTTTGGCGCAGCGGATCGGGAAAAGCAGATCGCCGTGGATGAAACCACCATTTTTCCGGCGTATTCCATCTCAAAGCTTGTAACCGCAATATGCGTCATGAAGCTGCAGGAGCAGAGTGCAATTGATATCGATCATCCTGTCAATCGCTATTTGCAGCAATGGAAACTGCGCTCATTGGGCGGAAGCGAAAGCAATGCGTCCATCCGGTCGATCCTGTGCCACACTGCCGGAATTGTCGATGGAGACGATTCTTTTTCCGGGCTCCGCCGGGATGGCCCGGAAATCAGCCTGGTGGATATCCTGGAAGGCAAAACAGCTTACAATAACCGCCCCGTCCGGGCAGAAAAACCGCAGGGAGAGGCTTTTGAATACTCGGATGCCGGTTACTGCGTCCTGCAGTTGATGCTGCAGGAGCGCACGGGAAAGGCCTTTGAAGACGCTGCGCAGGAACTGGTATTTTACCCGCTGGGCCTAGAAAACACATTTTTCGCATCCCGCCATAAAATTGCCCGTTTTGAAAACAGGATGGCGACCGGGTATGATGAAAATGGGCTGCCCATTCCGGGAAGGTTCCCTTCGGTTCCGGACCTGGCGGCGTCGGGACTCTGGAGCACGCCGAAAGAGCTGCTGACGCTGGCAAAAGCGTTTATGACGGCGTTTCATAGCGGAAGCACTTTCCTGCATGCAGAATCGGCGCGGGAAATGGCAAAGCCAGCAAAGGATTTCCCCTGGACAGGCCTTGGCGTGTTCAGGGACGGAGAAGATATATTCATCTCAAAAGGCTGGGGAGAAAACGGGCAGTGCATGATGAAGATGAACGTCCGAAAAAAACAGATCGCAGTGGTCATGACGAACGGGAATCCCGGAGTCGATCAGGCGGAATCCGGTATCGAAGAACTGGCGGACAGAAGGCTGAACGAGAAAGGCTGAACGGAAATGAGCAATATGGAAAAATACCGGCAATACTTCACAAAAGATTACCTGATGGGGCCGAATTCATTCCGCCTGCTGGATGAACTGATCCGCAGGAAGCCGTCGGACGTCCGGTTTCACCGGACGCTGGATCTGGGATGCGGCTTTGCCCTGACCTCCCTTTTCATCGCCCATGAAACGGACGCGGATTCCGTGTACGCCTACGATCTGTGGGTCCCCGCATCGGAAAACTACCGGAGGATCCGGGATAACGGGCTTGAGGATAAAATCATCCCGATCCACGGCGACGCCATGGATATGCCCTTCGCCCATGATTATTTTGACGCCATCGTCAGCGTCGACGCCTATCATTACTTCGGCTGCAGGGAAGGCGTGTTTGCCGGAAAGATCCTGCCGTTTGTAAAAAAAGGCGGCTATGCGATGATCGTCGTTCCGGGGCTCAGGGAGCAGCCCGAGGGCGATCTCAGGCAGCTGTTTGAAGCATGGGCCGAAGGGGACGACGCGCAGCTGTTCAAAACGGCGGTCTGGTGGGAAGAACTATTGAAAAACGAATGCGGCGGAACGTGCGATATCACCGTGAAGGAAGCGGAATGCTTTGACATCGCCTGGCAGGAGTGGTTTGATTCGGGGCATGAATACGGTATCCGCGACAGGGAATTCCTTCAAAAAGGACTGAACAGGATCCTGAACTTTGTGCTGATCTATGTCAGAAAGAACTGACGAAGGGCTTTATGGATCCGTTTCAGGGAGGAAAAAGCTTTGAAAAAGTTTGGAAGCAGTATCAGCTATCTGACAGTTGATCTGATCAGAATCTGGAAATCCAGCAATGAAGATGATTTTGCAGAAAACAGGGACAGTTATCTGGCCGCGGAAAACCCGCCTGACGTTTCCTGTTATCACCAGCTGGACTATTCCCGGATGAAGAAAATGGTTCAGTTTATTGACCGGTATCTGGACAGTGTGACACCTGAGAACGAAATGAAGATGGAAATCTACTTCAACCAGGATCAGCCGGCGTTTATCCAGGATGAAGTCAATACGCGCCTGTTCAACTTTTCATACGCTGACAAAGTGTATGCGTTCGCGCAGGAAAACGGGCTGAGCATCAGGATACACACAATCGTATGGTACTGGCACGTCCCCGAGCAGTTGACACAATATCTGGAAAACAGAAGCACGGAAGACCGGAAAAAACTGACGTACAAGTTTATCAAAACCTATATGCAGTGCCTGAAGGAGCGGTATCCCGACGCCTACAGCGTGGAACTGATCAATGAGATCGCGGCTGATCCGGATGAAATCCGGATGCTGCAGGCAGAAGGAAAGCCCGTCTATGACGTCGATGAGGAGGGCGTCCGCATCGACGAGTGGTACAGGCTGCTTGGCAGGCATTATTATATCGAGATTTTCAGGCTGGCCCGGGAGGTATTCGGGAACCGGATCAAGCTGTTCTACAATGACAACAACGAAGGAAACAGGGAAAAGCAGATCATTTTCAAAACGGTAATCGATCAAATCAAGGCATACGAGCGGGAACATGGGGTCCATTTGATTGACGGATTTGGGATGCAATGCCATTTCTGGGGATCCGAAGACGAAACCCGTGCATATATGGATGAAATGTTTTCGTTCTGCACAAATCTGGACGTGGATGTGCAGATCACGGAATTTGACGTAAGCAACCACAGCACAAAAGAAATTCAGAAATCTATATTCAATACTTTCCCGGAAGCCGCAAAACAATATGGTATCAAAGTCTTCACTACATGGGGACTGAACGACATTGTTTCATGGCTTCGTGGGGAGGAAGCGTCCCTGGTGGATTCCGACTGTAATCTGAAGCCGTTCACCATGAAATACATCGGGGCTTTTTCCGGAAAATACGATCGTACGAAATGCATGGAGTGAAAAAGAAATGAGGATCGAATCGGCAAGGCTGATCGTTCGCCCATTCCGGGAAGAGGACGCTGACGCACTGTACAGGATCAAAACCGATCCGCAGGTGATGGAATTCTGTCCGGATTTTCTGGATGTTGACGCAAAACGGGCAGATATGCACAGCTATATCCACAGCTTTCAAAGCCTTGAGGATGTTGGCGACACCGATACATGGCGCTGTTATGCAATCGAAAACAAGGAAAACGGCGTTGTTGTGGGTGCTCTTACCTTCAGCAAACAGAAGATGCTCCATGAATATGAACTGGGATGGATGATGATCGGCGAGTATACCCGGAAAAACTATGCGTCTGAAGCGGCAGAAGCGTTTGCCGAGGATTTCTGCCGGACCCATGGGATTGATTATCTGATCGCGGTCATGGATGTGGACAATCCGGCATCCCGCAGGACGGCAGAGAAGAGCGGGTTTCGACTCTTTGAAAAGAGAACCGTCTACGATTATCACAACAATCGGTATTGTGACGATTATTTCTATTTTCGCAGATATTGGTCCGGCAGTGTTATAAAGGACCGGTATTATGGGGATTCCCCGTATTACGGACGATCGGCATCGGACAGGACCTGAGCTTTATGCTGATCTGCGTCAGAAAGAACTGAGGAGGGTTTATGGATAAGTACATCGAAGAAAACAAAGCGGCATGGGAAGAGGCGTTTGAAAACAGGGACGCCTCTTGGGGCGCCGACATTGTACAGCGCGTCCGGACGGAAGATTATCCGTTCTTCAACGAAGAAACGATCAGCGTGCTGAAAAGCCTTCCTACAGAACGCGCTGTGATCGGCCAGTTCTGCTGCAATAACGGGCGGGAACTGCTTTCCCTGGTCAAAAGCGGCAGGGCAAGAAAAGGAATCGGCTTTGACATCGCCGAGAATCAGGTTGCGTTTGCCAATGAAAAAGCGAGAGAGCTTGGCCTGCCCTGCGTGTTTGAAGCGGTGAATATCTATGATATCGATGACCGGTACAGGGAACAGTTTGACGTCGTGATCATCACGATAGGGGCATTGTGCTGGTTTGACGACCTGAACCGCTTTTTCGCGGTCGTCGCGAAATGCATGAAGCCCGGGGCTGTCATCGTGATCAATGAACAGCATCCCTGCACGAATATGCTCGCCACAGAGGGCGAAGAACTGTTCGATCCGGAGCACCGGGCAGCGTGCCCTTATTCCTACTTTGAGCATGAATGGACGGGCAATGAAGGCATATACTACATGACGCAGAAAAGGTATCGCTCAAAGACCTTTACGGACTACACCCATCCGATGTCGGAAATCGTTTCCGGGATGTGCGATAGCGGGATCTTTATGACTGGGCTGCAGGAGTTCGACCACGATATCAGCGGCGGCTTCGGTTCGCTCGATCACAGCGGTTTTCCCCTTTCCATGATCATCCGGGGACGGAAAGCGGATAGATAAACGGCAATGGACAACGAAAACCGAACGACAATCAACCGGGAGGAGGAGAAAAAGGATGGATCATTCGATTCTGGCATGGCTGCTGGAGAAAGAGAACCCGGAAGTGCGGCTCCGGACGCTGAAGGAATACATGAAGCTTCCGGACGACGATGAAAGCGTCATCGAATGCAAAAAACTGCTGCTGCAAAGCAAAACATACGAGCGCGGACTGAAAAAGCTCAGGACGGACAAGCCCTGGGCGAAGTTCGACGCCATCCTGGCCTTTGCCGAATGGGGATTGACCCGGGCGGATATTGGAAAGGACATAACCGGCGAGGTGTTCGCCCTGATTGAAAGCACGGGCTTCAAAATGCTGTGCGGCGAGCCGCTCCTGCTCAGAAATCTGGTGAAGCTGGGATACGGCCGGGAAGACGCGGTCAAAAACGAGATCGACAGCGTTCTCGGGCTGATCAAGGAGGACGGGGGCTTTGGGTGCATCAGCACCAATAAGAAGATCAACGATCCCCGGAAGCCCCATAAAAGCTGCGCCCGGCTGACGGTGGAATATCTGCTGCTGGCGGCGGAAATGCATCTGCAGGGATACAGGCCGGCGTGCGAAGGGGCGCTGACGCATTACTTCACCAAACGGAATATCTTCTATCGGACGGACGATATGAAAACGCCCATGGTGGACGTGATGCTGGGCACGTTCTATCCCCCCGATCCCATCAAGATCGGCGCCCATCAAATCGTCTACGCCCTGCGGGCGCTGGGCTGCGCGCCGGAATCGGAAGCCATGCAGGCCGGGTACAGGGTGCTGGATCGGCACAGGCTGGAAAACGGCAGATATGTGCTGGCGGCGTCCAAAAGCGTGCCGGCGTTCAAGGCTGGGAACGTCGGGGAAGAAAACAAGTGGGTCACGCTTTACGCGTATATGGCGCGGGAATAAGGAACGATCCATGAACAGGCTGATTTTGCTGGAAGGGCTTCCGGGAACGGGAAAGACGACGAATTCATTCAGGCTTTTTGAACAGCTTGTGAGGAACGGGCGGGATGTCCGCTGGCTGCACGAGGTTTCGCAGCCGCATCCCACGCTGTTCTTTTCCGAGTCCTGTTTTACAAAAGAGGAATACCGTCTTTTCACCGAAAAGCATCCGGAAGCCGCCGAAATGCTGAGCAGCATTGCCGAAATCAGGGCGACCACCGTGGGGATCGATTATCTGGCCGCGGCAAGAAGGCTGCCCGGGCAGGAAAAGGCCGCGTGGTATCGGGAGCTGCTGCAATATGACGCGATGGATTTTCCCTTGGAACGGTACGAACCCATTGCGTATGAAAAATGGGAAGCCTTCGTGCATGCGGCGCTGCGGGAGGATACGATCTACATATTGGACAGCGCCATTTTCCAGTATCAGATCTTTACATATCTGCTGAACGGGGCGGAATACCCGCGGCTGGCCGGCTTTGTTCACGGCGTCATGAAGATGCTTTCTCCCCTGCGCCCCGCCTTGATCTATCTGTACCGGGAAAACGCCGAAGATTCCATCGCATTCATTGAAAAGCAGCGCGGCATCCGGGAAATGGAATCCACCTGGAAACGGGATAAAGGGCGGCCTTACTATCGGAACAAACAGCAGGATGTGACGGCGTTTTTCGATTTTCTGAAGGACTACGCGGATTGCGCTTCCAGGCTCTATGATGCATCGGAATGCGAGAAGCTCAAAATCGAGATCACCGCGCAGGATTGGCGCCTTTACGAAACGGAGATACTTCGTTTTCTCGGCATCGCGCACCGGGACGCGCCTTCCTGTCCGGCAAAGGATGGAACGTATGTAAACGCTGCGCTCGGGGCCTCCTTTACCATCAAAGACGGCATCCTCATGGACCCGGAAGGAGCGCACCGGAGGCTCTCCCCCAAATCGCCGACGGAATTCTTCATGGAAGGCCTGCCTGAAATCCTGTGTTTTTCCGGGGATGACACGGTGAAGCTTTGCGGCCAGCAGATCATCCCGCAATGGTCGGAAACGGGAACGGTCTATACACGAAAAAAGGATCAGGAGGGAAAATGCCCATGAACGCAGAATTATTAGGCTTATTCAGCGGCTTTCCGACGCATCATTTTCCCGATGCAATCGCGCAGGCGCTCAGGGAGAATCTGCCCCGGCGGGAAAGCCTGGTTTTTATCAGCGCCTGGCCCGAGGACGACGCGCGGAATGACGACGACAGCGACGGGATGCATGCCATGTTCGCGGAACGCGGCATGGCGTTTGCCGATCATCGCGTGATCGACCGGCGAACGAGCGCGGCGGATGCCGTAAAAATGGAGCAGGCGGCGGACTGCATCTTCCTGATGGGCGGGGACGTGACCCAGCAGATGGCGCTGATCCGGGATCTCGGCCTTGTTCCGGCGCTTTTGTCCAGCCGCGCCGTGATCCTCGGCGTCAGCGCGGGTTCCATGAACATGGGGCGATACGTGGCCGAAATCTGGGAGTCAAAAACGCTGCAAAAAGGGCTTGGCCTGACAGACATCACCGTAAAAGCGCACTATACCGAAGACGCTTGGTTTCTTCCGGCGCTGAAGGAATTATCCATGACGCATCCGGTGGCCGCCATGGAGGATGAAAGCGCGATCTTTCTCAAAGCAGGCGCTGTTTGGAAGATCGGGAAGATCCATTGGATCGACAAGGGTGAGATACGGGATGCGTATGCATCGGACGCTCTGGATAGATGCATGAAGAGGTAGGATTTCCATGGAAAAAGCGACAGGAAAATACCTGGCGAAGGTTGCCGAAAAAGCGGCTCAGATCCCTTTTCACGGCGATCTTGCGGGGAAAGAATCAAATCTTGAGCCGATCATCCGGTTATTTCCAAAGTGGACGCTGAAAGAAGCCGACGGGTTATGGTGCGCGGCGTTTGTGTATTACTGCTGCCGGGAAGCGGGATTTGAGATCCCTATCCGGCCGGATGAATGTACAACCTGCCATCTGGCCGGCTGTATCGCCTGGGAAGAGTTTGCGCAGGGCGATGTTCGGATAGAATACCATAAAGGAACAGAAAACTTCTCCCCGGAAGCCGGCGATATCGTTCTCTACGACAGGGTTTTCGAGAACCGGGAGCACGACCATATGGGCATCGTCCTGCAAAGCACCGGAAACACGATCATCGCCGCGGAAGGAAATCTGAACAACACGTCCGGGATCATCCAGCGCCCGAAAGATGAGTATATCCGGGGATATATCAGGATTCCGGACGGATACAGCTATCGGAGGATGCTGATGGATTATCCGACAGAGAGCCTGATCCTCCATTTTGTAACGGAAAGAGACTTGGCAGAAGTCATGCGGACCTGGCCTTCCGACCATCACCCGCTGACCCAAGCGGAGGCCCGGGAAGCCATCGCTTCTATGCGCGGGAATTACGGAAGGAATGCGAAAGGCCGTATCTTCCATCTTTGTCTTGCGGTGTGCGGAAAGGAGCATCCCGGAACCATCATGGGCTGGTGCGGGCTGGACGGCACGAGGAATCATGCGGAGCCTGAAATCTTCATCCTGCTGGATGAAGCATACCGGAACAAGGGATACGGAACCCAATGCGTTCGGGAGCTGCTGCGGATCGCCGTGGAGGACTATGCGCTTCCCGGCGTTCACGGCGGCTGCGCCAAAGAGAACGCCGCCTCCGCGCGAGCTATGGAGAAGGGCGGCATGGCGCGGTATGGCACGGAAGAAAACGGCGACCCGCTGTTCCGGTTTTGCGCAAACAGCACATCCTGCCAGGGGGAAAACACCAATGGATGACAATCATGTGAAGTATATGAAACGCTGCTACGAGCTGGCGATCACCGCCGGGAAAAAGGGCTATGATTCCTTTGGCGCTGTTCTTGTGCACAAGGGGAAGATCCTGGAGGAAGCGGAAAACACGGCAGACTATGCCCGCAGGATCTTCGGGCATGCGGAGTTCAATCTGGTGCACAAATGTGCCAATAAATACTCCGATGAAATCCTGGAAAATGCGGTCGTTTACACCAGCTGCGCACCCTGCGAAAGGTGCCTTGCGGCCATTGCTTCCCTGGGCGTGCATCAGATCGTGTGCGGTGTTTCGTACAAAGAATTCTGCAAGCTGCTGCCCTTTGATTATCAGGCGGTGGACCGCGAAGGGCTGCTTAAGCAATTGGGCATCCAAATGACGCTCACGGAATCAGTACTCGAAGAAGAAGGAATGCGCGTGTTTGAATGGTGGGGCGGTGAATATCATCCGCTGGAGGAACTGATTGCGGAAATGGATGAAGTGAAGAAGAAGCAGAAATAGGAGGAAGCAGCATGCGCAAAAAGCTCATCCTCATCAGCGGGTCTCCCTGCGTGGGCAAGACGGCGGCGGGCACGCGGCTCTTTGAAAGCTATGACAACAGCGCGTATCTGGACGGGGACTGGTGCTGGTGCGTGCATCCCTTTTCCGTCACAGACAGCCGGCTCCGCAACGGGGATAAAAGCATGTCCTTTGTTCTGTCCAACTATCTGGATTCGGGTTTTGAATATGTGTTTTTTACGTCGGTGGTGCTGACGGACCCGAAGATCCGTGAAAACATTCTGAACGGGATCACGGCGAAGGACTATGAAACCGTCGCCTTCACGCTCACCTGCTCGGAGGAAACGCTGAAAAAACGGCACGACAGGCGCGGCGACAAAGGCGAAACGAATTATTACTGGCTGCGCCTGCCGCCCTGCCCGGGAGATATTGTGATTGATACAGATGATAAGCGCATCCGGGAGGTCGTTAGAGAAATGAAGAAAGCAATAGATGACCGAACAGCGTATCATGATTGAAACGGAGGGCAATATGAAAATCGGCGAAGTATGTTTACTGACCAATGATGTGCCAAGGCTCGCCGTCTTTTACAGGCAGCTGCTTGGTGTGGAAGAAAGCAACAGCGATGAAACCCATCAATTCATTCTTGCCGAGGAAACCGCGCTGACGGTGTATAACGACGGAACGGAAAAGAACAATCAGAATCAAAACATATGCCTGGCATTTACGGTAGACGATATTGACAAAGCGTATGAAAAAGTGCTGTCCATGGGCGTAAGGATCATCGAACCGCCTGCAAAAAGGCCATGGGGCGCGATCAACATGAGTTTTTATGACCCGGACAGCAACATGGTTTACCTCAGAAGTTTTCCGAAAAATGAAAAAGAATTCTGAACAGACGAATCGTGGATGGGAGGGCTCTTCATTGACCGGCATCCTTGAACAAGCGAAAAACCTTTATTCCCTGGAAGGCTGCGCCTTTGCCCCGGTATCCGGCCATGAAGGCGGACGGAACCGGATCGTGACCGTCAGCCGGAACGGAAAAAAGCAGTACGTGCTTCGTATTTCCGCCCTCGGAGACCGAAGCGAAAACGATTACCTTGCCGAAACAGCGTTTGTCCGCTTCCTGGCAAAGAACGGCGCGCCTGTGGCAGATGTGATCCCGTCCGTTCGGGGCAGGCTGGTGGAGCGCGTGGAAGCGGAGGGCGAAACGGTCTACGTCAGCCTGTTTGCCTACGCCAAGGGCATGCTGATTTCGGATAACGGCTACCGTTACCGGGAGGGCGCGCCGCTGAGCGAATACTTCTTTAACACCGGCAAGGCCCTGGGCACGATCCACAGGCTGTCCAAAGCCTATACGCCCGTTCCTCCCCGCCCGGATTATTTCGACAAGTACAACATGACGTACCTGGCCCGCCTGATCCCGGATAAGTACGGCGAACTGAAAACAGCCGTCGCCCAACGTCTTGCGGCTTTCCGCGCGCTCCCGAAGGACAAAGGCTGCTATGGCCTGGTTCACTTCGATTTCAGCGACGGAAACTACCATATCGACATGGATACGGGCGCCATCACGGTGTTCGATTTTGACAACTGCATGAACTGCTGGTATATGTTCGATCTTGCCAATCTCTGGATCCACAACGAAGGCTGGACCAGGCGGGAAGCCGACCCAGGCAGGCGCTTCGCGCTGATGCAGCAGTGCTTCGGCCTCCAGCTGCAGGGCTACAAAACCGAAACGGATCTGACCGACGAAATGCTGGAAAAGCTGCCGCTGTTCATCGATATGGTGCTGATCGAAAACATCGTGGATGAGCTGGAATGCTGCGCCCGGGAAGGGGAAGAACCGGACGATGAAGATATTGAAGACGCGGCGGAATGCCTGATCCGGGGGATCCCCTACGCGGGGATCGGGCAGGGATGATGGACGGCATTTCTTTACAGACGTGAAATCACAATCACGGCCAGGACCATACGATGCCCTGGCCGTGATGTTTTTACGGCTGCATATTATACTGACATACGGCACATCCGACGGCGCGTCATTTGCAGGCCATATACACGTCCATGCTTTCCCCGTCCGTTTCAAAGCAGGGGATGACCTCGTTTTCCACATGTATGAACCCGTTGGTCCGCATATAATCCCCCAGGGTATGGTAGGCGCCCGGGATGGTGGAAAAAGGATTGTCAAAGGGATGTTCGATGTGGATCGCCGCATACCTGTGCCCGGCCTGCTCCTTGATCTCCAGCCCTTCGGGGTTTACGCCTTCCGGCAGGATCCATGCGGCTGTGTATCCGTGCATCCTGAACACATTGATCTGCTCCACGGACAGCCTGGGGAAATCCCATCCGATGACCTTCGGGTGTTCGTCACCGTGCTCTTTTGCATATTTGTAAATTCTGTCCATTGCGTCGCTTTCCGGCTCCGTGCTGATGACGGTATGCTCCACATACCGGAACCCCGGAACCTCCTCGACGCGAAGGTTTGTGTACGCGCTGCTGCGCTGATCCATTTCATCCCTGAAAAGATTGTCCAGGGTGCAGTTGAAGATCTTGCAGAGCTCAAGCGCTTTTTCCATCTCGGGGTTCGCCGCGTCCATTTCCCATTTGGAGATCGTCTGGCGGCTTACGTTCAGCCTTTCCGCCAATGCTTCCTGCGTCATGCCTGCGCTGAGCTGCCGCAGATATTGAAGGTTTTTCCCAAAGCTCATGGCCATCCTCCTTCAAATCATTTCTCTTGAAAAAAAATCTTTTGCTCCGCGGTGCAGGAACAGATTACCGGAAAAAGCCCTCGTTTTCCACCAACCTATAATTGCGTTTTCATAAGCATACGCAACTTTCGGTTGCATCGGCGTCAGTTTTTCTGCGCGGCCTGCTTTTTTGCGGCGCTCCTGCCGAGCAGCAGCAGCGAAACGATCAGCACCAGCGGGAATACGCTCCCGGCCAGCATGCCGGATTGCAGGCTGTCGCCGGCCTGTTGGGAAACGGCGCCCACCAGGCTCGGCCCGAACGCGCCGCCCAAATCGCCGGCCATGGCAAGAAAAGCGAACAGCGCGGTGCCGCCCTGGGGCAGGCGGGGCGACGTGATGCTGATGGTGCCGGGCCACATGATGCCCACGGAAAACCCGCAGAAAACGCAGCCGATCAAGCCCAGAACAGGGCTGGAAGACAGGGACGAAAGCAGATAGCAGCACAGGCACAGGATCCCGGAGGCGATCATATACCGGTTCAGCGTGATCTTCGCGCCGTATTTCCCGTAAATCACCCGGCTGACGCCCATGGTGACCGCAAACATGCAGGGGCCGATCAGGTCGCCTACGGATTTTGAAAAGCCCAGCGCCGCCTCCGTATAGGCCGAAGCCCACTGCGCCATGGACATTTCCGACGCTCCTGCGCAGACCATCAGCAGAATCGCCACCCAGAACAGCGGCTTCCTGAATAGCTGCCCGATGGTCATTCCCCTGCCGTCTTCCGTCAGGTGCTCGATCGGGCACGTGGCAAAGTTAAAGATGTTGTACAGCGGGATCAGCGCCCAAACACAGGCAAGGATGCGCCAGCTGCCGATGCCGAAGGCTGTGAAAAACAGGGAGGACAGAAGGATCACGCCCACCGATCCCCAACAGTAGAACGAATGCAGCAGGCTCATGACCGCTTCCTTATGGTCGAAGGGGCAGGCTTCCACAATGGGGCTGCACAGCACCTCGATCAGCCCGCTGCCGATGGCGTACACGATCACGCAGGCGATGATGCCCGCAAAGGGTTCGGCGCACAGATCGGGGATGAAAGCCAGCCCGACCAGCCCCAGGACGGACGCCACCTCCGAGGCGACGACGCTCTTTCGATAGCCGATCCTGTCCACAAACCGGGCGCAGAACACATCCACCACCAGCTGCGTGAAGTAGAAGGCGGTGGAGATCAGGGCGATCCTGCCCAGGGAGATGCCGTAATCCGCATGGAATTTCAGAAACAGCAGCGGCGCAAAATTCGCCGCGATGGCCTGGGTGATGAAGCCCAGGTAGCAGGCTTTTAACGTCCTTTGGTAATTCTTTCCCACGGCGGTCTTTCCCCCTTCATGTTCTTCCGGCTGCATTTTGAATTATATACCATCTGTTCTTTTTTTTCATCAGATAAAATGCCGAAACGATCGTATAGCGCAAAAATGGCCGCCGGCGTGTGCCGGCGGCCGTTGGTTTTGTCCGTTGGTTTTGTTATTTCAGCTTTAGGGCGTCGAAGGCGGCGTCCTTGTACAGGTTCATCAGCGTCTCCTGCACGGTGGCGTTCCCGCTGGGATAGATCAGCTCCAGCAGCGGCTGTTCGGCGGCGTAAAGGGTATCTAGCGCCGTGCGCCAGGCGATGATCTTCTTGCGCGTCTCCCGGTCCGCGTTCTTATACGCGGTGTTGGCGGCGGCGTCCAGGGCGATCTGCCAGGCGCGCTGGCCGCGGTAGAACACCTCGTCGTAGCTGTGGGTCTTCGCCTCGGCCAGCATGGCGCGCACGTCCTTGAGGGCCCGCGCTTCGCCGCCGGCGTACCGCTCGGTCACCTTGCTGTCAGCGCCCTTCAGGGCCCCGATCTCCCGGGCGGATACGTCGCAGGCTTCGCCGTTGATCACTTCCCTGTGGCTGCCCACGATGCTGCCGGGCAGCTCGGCGGGCAGGGTGTGGAGGATGCAGCACATATCGGCGCACTTGAGGCGCAGCGTTTCCGCGGCGGCTTCATCGCCGGCCAGGGCGCGCCAGGCGTCCACATAGGCCAGGAACGCCGCGCGCTCCTGCACCAGGGCGGCCTTCGCCGCGTCGTCGGCGGCCTCGTAGAATTTCTCGTACAGCTTCTCCACTTCGCCGCGCCAGATCTCCGCCGCGCCGGCCCAGTTGCCCGCCAGGCCCGCGGCCTCGGCGTCCTTGGCCGCGCCGGCGTGCTCGCTGCAGGCGTGCAGGGTGTAATCCGCTTCGCTGTCGCCCAGGCTGTTCAGCCGCAGCTCGCAGCTCCGGGTCTTGCCGTTGAAGTCCGGTTTGCTTCCGTCGTAGAGGGGATTGCCGTCCTTATCGGTCTTGATGATGGTGCCGTCCGGGCCCACGATGAAGTACGTGCCGTCCGGCAGCATCAGGATGGGATCGCCGTCCGGGGTGGTGACGACCACGCCGTCGGGATCCAGCACCGGCACCGTGCCGGGAGGCGCCACGATGGGCGTGCCGTCCGGGGTGGTGACGGGGGTGCCGTCCGGGGTGGTGACGGGCACCAGGGGATCGCCGCCGGGGGTGGTGGGAGGCGGCAGGGGATCCACGTGTCCGCCGCCGCCGGTGGTGTTGTTCTCCTTATCCCCGGCCTTCACCTTCACTTCGTTGCTCTTCTGGGGCGTGCCGGGCTTGCCGCCGTCGAATTCATAGGTGACGGAGGCGCTGTTGATGATCCAGATGCCGTCGATATCGGGCTGGGTCACCTTATGGGAGAAATTGAAGGGCACTTCCGCGTTCGGGGCGATGCTGGCGGCGGTGCCGATGGGCACGAAGCCGTTCAGGCTGTCGTACACGGTGACGTTCTCCAGCGGCACTTCGCCGGTGTTCTTCACGAAGATCACGAATTTGACTTCTTCATCCAATTCGTAATAGCTGCCGTTCAGGGGGCCGCCGTCCTCTTCCTTGCGCACGGCCGCGCCCACCTTCAGCTCGTGGATGGGGCCCATGGGATCGCCGGGATCCTCCTTGGGCTCCTCCGTTTCGCCCTTTTCGGGGAAGGTGGGGGGCACGGGCGGCGGCACGGGGCTGAACTTATTGCACGGGGCGGTGACGGGCGCGCTGGTCCAGGTGTGCTCCGCGCCCTGCAGGTCCGTGCCGGTGACGGTGAAGTAATTGCTCACTTCGCCCACGCCCACGTCGTATTCCGTCACCGTATAGGGCGTCGGGTTGATGATGTACTCCTCGCCGGGGGCGATCTCCGCAAAGGTGCCCACGGTTTCGCCCTGATCGGTGACGACCACGTTCCGCACGGGCTCGTTGCTGTTATTCTTGATGGTCAGCCGCCATTCCAGCTTGTCGCCGGCCTGGAAATAGCCCAGGGGCCCGGGGGCCGTCCGCAGCTGCTTTTCCAGCACCAGGCCGGTTTTGCTGATCACCTTCAGCGTCAGGTCGTTGGAGTATGCGGTTTTTTCATTGCCGCTGTCCGGGTCGGTCCAGGTATGCTGGACGGGCGGGAAGTAGATATACCCGCGCGCCACGTCCTCCTCGGTGATTGTTCCTTTGTTCCACCCGCCGGGATTGCACCCAACCGTTTCTCCGGGCATGAAAGCCGTTGGAAACTTTGTATCTGTGTATCCGTCGTAGGGGTCATAGCGGGTGATCCCATGGGCGGGAATGGCCACCTTCCCCGTGTTGGTTATGGTGGTGTCCAAGCCGTACTTTTCGCCCAGCTGGTAGCCCGCCGGATCGCTGGATTCATAGCCGGGAGAAACCTGCACGGTGACGGTGATGCCGCTTTCCTCGGGGATGGGCCAGGGCTTGGGCCCGGGCTTGGCCACCTTCCAGGTGCGGGTGATGGTCTGGGTGCGGCAGAGCTCTTCCCCGGTATCCGGGTCAAGGCCTTTGTAGTAGAAATGAATGGTCACGGTACCCAGCAGGTCTTCGGTTTCCGTGCCGGGGGTAATGCCTTTTTGAATCTTGGACCAGCCCCAGCCTTCTTCTGTTACAGAACCGCCGGGTTTAAAGAAAAATTCGTCGTAGTCACATTCTACCACACCGTCGGAAGTGAAATGCGCCACTGCTTTCAGCGGCACGTTGCCGGTATTCGCCAGGGAAAAACACGCCCATGCTTCATCATCCGGGTCGTACACTTCCTTGGCCGGGTCGTCGTACAGGAAGGTCAATGTCAGCTGGGGCTTCTTTTCTTCCGGGGTTGTGCCGTCGGGATAGGTGAGGGGGATGTTTTCTTCGAAGGAGTTGGAGTCAATGTATTTTTTTTCTCCGTTCTCGTTCATGTATTTTGCGGTATAGGTGTTCGAAAAACCATTACGATAAAGCGCGCCCTTTTCTACTTCGCTCTCTTTAACATAACGGTGATAATTATGCACCGTCAGGCTTTCCCCGGGGGCCAGGCGATAGCAGTCCGACAGCTCCCCGTCTCCCTTTGGATGGGGCGCGTCGATGGAATCCCCGAGGCCATCCATGCCGGGCAGGTAGAGATCGCAGTTGCCGGTGTTGGTCAGGGTATGATCCACGTTCACGACGGCGCCCACATAGCGCTTGCCCACGCCGGCGTCCGCCGCCCAGGAATCTGCGAAAAGCAGGCTGGGCTTGAGCGCGTTTTCGTCCTTCAGCACGCCGATGGTGCTGCTCGCCGCGGCGGTGCACAGCACTTCGTCGGTGCCGGGCTTATAGCCGGGCACCTGCACGCTGTAGGTGATGGTGCCGTAGAGCTCGGCGGTCTCCGTGCCGGGGGCCACGTCGGCGGCGCTGACGGGTTTGTAGTTGGTGCTGATGAACCAATAGGCGTTGCCTTCATATTTTTCGCCGGGCTTCAGCACGATGCCGTCTTGGGTATCCTCCGTGGCTCCGTTCCAGTGCCATACACCGGAGATGTCCATCACGCAGTCCCGCAGCTCCAGATCCACGGTGCCGGTGTTCACCACGTAGCCGTAGAACCACACGGACTCGCCCTCCCGGAATTCCGTTTTGGGCACTTCCGTGTCGTAATCCTGCGCTTCCAGGAAGATGGTCAGCTCGGCCTTGACGGGCTTTTTGGAATTGATGAGCAGCAGATCGCCGCTTTGCCCGATGGGGCCGGTAGTGGCGATGCCGTCCCCCACGGCGAAGGAGAAGGCGGCCGGGGCGGAATATCCCTCCGGCGCGGACGTTTCCTCCACGGTGTACGTGCCGTCCTCCAGCCCGCCGATGATGCGGGCGGCGCCGCTGGAAGTCCATTCGTCGATCACGCTGCCGTCCCCGTTCCGCAGCTGCACGTAAGCGCCGGGCAGATCCTTGCCCGAGCCCTCCTCCACCACGCGGATGCTGACGGCGTTCGCGCCGCCGCCGGTGGGCGGGATTTCCCGTTCCTCCCGGTGGCTGCTTTCGATCTTGCAGATGCGCTCCTCGGTGCCGGGCTGGGTGTAGGTGGGCTCCTTCACGGTGTGCCATTCGCCCCACACGTGATCGCCGTAATCGCCGTATTTGTATTCCTCCGCCCCGCAGGAGCAGACGCGGCGCAGCAGCGCCTTCTTCACGCAGGTGCCCTTCTCCTCCACGAACCAATCGCCCCATTTGTGCTCATGGGTGGGGGGATCGGTCACCGGCGGCGGATTGGTCGGCGGCGGGTTGGTCGGCGGCGGGGGGTTCAGCTTGGGGATGGATTCGGTTTTGGTGTGGCTGGGATCGCGTTTGCAGGTATAGGTCCTGACGCCCTCGGCGTCCACCGTGGGCTCCTTGGTCACTTTGCCGCCGTCCCAGTCGTGGCCCAGGGGGCCCAGATCGACGGTTTTATCGGCGTTGCAGTGCTTGCAGCCGTACAGCTCAAAGCCGCCCTCGGTGCAGGTGGGCGCTTCGGTATAGCGCAGCTCCCATTCGTGGGGGCCCAAGGGGATGTACTCGGTCTTGGTTGCCCCGCAGCGGTTGCAGGTATAGGTGATGATGCCGTTCTCCCGGCAGCTGGTTTCCTTGGTCACTTTGCCGCCGTCCCAGTCGTGGCCCAGGGCGGGGATGGAGCGGGTCTCCTCCTGCTGGCAGCGGTGGCAGAACCGGATCGCCATGCCGTCGGTCTCGCACCCGGGCTCGTTCATGACGGACCAGTCGTCCCTAAAATCATGGCCCAGGGCGGGGATCGTCTCGGTCTGCTGGTATTGGCAGACGCCGCAGTAGCGGGTCTTCCTCCCCTCCGTGATACACCCGGGCTCCGGGTCCGTTACCCAGTCCATCCACTGATGATCCCCGCCGTACATACATACGGTATCCGTGGGGTCCATCATGATGGCCTGCGCCGCGGGGGCCATGCCCAGCAGCATCACCAGCGCCAGCGTCAGCGCCGCCAGGCGGATTCGCGTTCGATTCATGATTTTTCCTCCCCTTTTTTATGCGGTTGGTATGGGTTTGAAACGATATTCTGTCAAATACATTGTATCTGAAAATACGTTTCCCGTCAAGCAATTCATGAGCAGAAATCCGCTTCCGGGCAGATATACGCAAGAAATGAGAAGCGCATCAAAAAGGCTTCCCGGATGGGGAAGCCTTTTGAGGTGACTGATGAGGTGTCAGCGTTCTTATAGGCTGCCGCCCAGGGCCTCCAGGGTGTCGATCACCACGACGCAGTCCGGCTGCACCGAACGCATCACCCGAATCATCGCGTACTCCGGGATCGCCACGCAGCCGCCGGTCCAGGGCTTCAGGGGGCCGAAGCAGTGCAGGAAAATGGCCGAGCCCCGGCCGGGGGCGCCCTCCTCGTTGAAGGAGATATTCAGGCAGTACTGATACTGGTACAGATAATCCATGATGTGCTCACTGTCGTCCATCACCAGGTCCGGCACGTCCCGGATATCCACCATCTGATTGTACTGCCGGTCCGGATCGCCGGACCAGTAGGTATTGTCGTCCGCCTGGATATAGGGGATGGCGCAGCCGGGGTCCGGGGCGATGCCGAAGGCCTTATTGAAATGATACACCCCGATGGGCGTCTGGGCGCAGCCCTCCTTGTGGTCCGCGTCCGGGCACAGGCCCCGCTTCCCCACAAAGCCGGGGGTGGACAGGATCTGGATCCATTGGCCGTTTTCGTCCCGCTGGTGCATGGATATGGAGGCGGTGGTCAGGTCCTGCCCGATGCCGGCCACCACGAAAAGCTGGGTCACCGCCGCATCCTGGGCGGCAGGCAGCGCCGTCACCCATTCGGGGGACGGAGCGGGCGCCTGCGCGGCGGCGTACAGGCCGCCGTCCTCCTCCGCGAAGGCCGCGCCGGTCAGCAGCAGCAAAAGGGCCAGCAGAAACAGCATCGTTTTTTTCATTGCCGTGATCCTCCTTGCATCTGATTCCGATTGGGTATCCTCTTCCCCGTTATTATACAGGAAATCCGCCCGACAGACAAGAAAAAAAGCCCGGATCGCCCGTTCTTTCCTCTCCCCGGAAAAAAATTTTCACTTTCAGGAACAAAACGCCCCCGCCGCTGCGTATATTCATAGGAAGGCGCGGCAAAACGCCCTTCCGGGAAAGGAGAAATTCAAATGAAAAAAGCGATGGTATGGCTGCTGAGCCTGATGCTGGTCCTGTCCGCCGCCGGCGTATGGGCCGAGGAGGAAGAAACGGTTTTTGAAGAGATGTCCCAGATGGAATGGAGCTTTTTAAGCGGCGTGGGCGGCTGGTCCACGGATCTGCACGTGGAGGCGGACGGCTCCTTCACCGGCGAATTCCACGACGGCGAGCTGGGCGAAACCGGCGAAGACTATCCCAACGGCACGATCTACGGCTGCCTGTTCGAAGGGCGGTTCTCCTATGCGGGAGAGGCGGAAAACAACGCCGTGAAGATCCGGGTGGACGCCCTGACCCTGACCGAAGGCCAGGTGCCCGAGGCCATCGAGGACGGCGTGCGCTACGTCACCGTGGACGAGGTGTACGGCCTCACCGAAGGGGACGAAATGCTTTTGTACGCTCCCGGCACCCCCGTGAGCATTTTCAGCGAGGAACTGCTCTTCTGGGCCCACGTCATGGACCGGGAGGACCCGCCCGCCGAGCTGGACAACTGGTTCCTGTGCAGCGAAAAGAACGAAACCGGCTTCGTGGGCTATGCGATGGAAAACGCCGCGGGCCTGGCCAACCCCTGGCTGGACCTGACGGCGGAGGAGCTGACGAGCGCTTCCTGCATCTCCTTCTATGTGCCGGAAGGCGCGGAGCAAGTGATCTACCGCTATCTGCCCGATATGGGCCTGGCGGAAATGCAGTTCACCCTGGACGGGGATGAATACTGCGCCCGCATCCTGCCCGTGGATCGGGACGACGGCGAAATGCAGGATATCTCCGGCATCTATCTCGCCTGGGAACAGGAAGAGGCCGTCAGCATCCAGGGCTGCCCCGGCACCCTCGGCCTGGCCCAGACCGGCAGCGAGGATTTCGTGGAGCTGTGCCAGTGGTTCGACGCGCCCTCGGGGCTGGTATACTCCCTGTCCGTGTATACCACGGATCCGGACGGCCTGGACCTGACCGCCGTGGCCGAGCAGGTGAACCGCTCCGTGCTGGGCGACGTCTGATCCCGCTTCGGAATCAAAGGGGATGTTGCAGAAGCCAATCTGCAACATCCTCTTTGTTTGCAAGGATATTGGTTCTCATAGAAGAATGAGCTGCAGTGAATACCGGGAAATCGAAGAACCCCGGGGTGGTTTGGAGGGGCCCAAAGCCCCTCCAAGTGGAATCCGCAGCAGCGACCTGTGCGCTGCGAGGAGCATTTTTGCTTTCGCAGAGCATGCCCTGCGAGAGCAAAAATGCTTTCCTTGCG
>JAFZQK010000011.1 GCA_017620455.1 Clostridia bacterium | reverse complement strand
GGCCGGACGCCGGATGCGCGCCGCGTGGGCCGGCGGGCCGCCGCGCCTGAAATGGCGGGGCCGTACCAGATCTGCTGGCGCAGCGCGCCGGTGCGGCGGTTGACGATGTACTGATAGGACGCTTCGCCCGCGGGATCGGCGGAAACCAGCCGGTGGGGAAGCATCAGGGCGCGGCCCAGCGCGGTGCTGAACCCACGGGAACCGAACCGGGCCATCATTTCTTCAATGCGGATGCGCATGGGCGCAAGCAGCGTTTCCGGCGGCGCGCCGTGGCCGGTGGAAAGGGCGTAGCCCTGCTGTACCCGGCGGATCAGATGGCGGATCCCCGAATCGATGTGCCCGTCCAGGGCGGAAAGCAGCCTTTCCGGCAGGAAGCGGCCAAGCAGAGGCTTGAGCGCCCCCGCGGATTCTTCCCCGGGCAGCTTCTGCACCGCTTCCAGCAGCGCCTGGATAAAAAGCAGGGCGGAGCCGCTGTCCCGGTTGAGATAGAGCAGCCCCAGCACTGCGCGGAAGGCCGGGTCCGCCCAGCAGGGCGAATAGCAGACGGCGCGCATCCCGGCATCCGGGGGGAATACCCGGCACCTGCCCACGTGGAGCAGCGCGCCCACCCGGGGGATCATATCATCCGCATTGATGAGATGAAACAAAGGCAGGGTGGCAAGATCGCACCCCGGGTTTTCGTACAGCACGCTGGGGGAGGCGAAGCCGTAGCCGATCATGTGCTGCCTCAGCATGCCCCGGCGGGTTTCCCGCCAGGCGAAAAGCTGCATCACCGCGCCGCCCTGGCTGTGCCCGGCCATCCACAGGCGGAAGCGGCTGTCGGCCCGGCGGCATTCCAGCAGGATATCCTGAAGGGTCAGCTGTTCCAGGCCCAGGGCCCGGGCGGTTTCGGGAAACAGGATCTTATCGCAGTTGCGCTCAAATTCCTTTGTCAGCTGCAGGAACCCCAAGTGCATGCCGTCCTCGTGGGCCAGGCGGAAATTGCTGATCCAGTCGAAGACTCTTTTTCCGGTGCCCATGAAGCCCACGGCCACTACGTACCGCCCGCCGGGGGCGGGATGGATCATGGTGACGGCCTTGCAGGTATCGCTGCCCTCCCGCTGACGCAGGGTGCCCAGCACCTGGGTGACGGGGTTGATCCGCCGGATACGGGACCGGGCCATGTGCTGGTAATAGCCGCTCATGATGGCGGAAAGGCCGCCGCCCGTGCCGCCGTTGGCCGACGGCCCGGTGAGGAGGGTATTGTCCGTCAGATAGGAAATATCCGTCCAGCCGCCGGCGCGCCAGGCGGACATGTCCATCCGGTACGCGCTGGCCGCCAGCTCCAGGGACAGCGCGGCGGCTCCCGGGGAAAACACCGGGACGGCCTGGCCGTTTTCCTGCATCCAGGGCATGCACAGCGGCGTCACGTCGGACAGTTCGCAATGGGTGTAAGGCGCCATGGGGCCACAGCCTCCTTGATTCTGCATGACCAGTATATATCATACCATACACCGCCTGTCCGGGCAAGTGAAAAAACCGAAAAGATGCGGACGGCGCGGGGTGGGATCTGGTAACTTGTAACAATATCGTAATATTCGTTTACAATTTTGAAATGATATGGTATAGTACTGCTGTCTGATACGAAAGCAGGGAGGCGATACGCATGAAGCATGGGACGGGCAGGCGGCTGCTGGCGGTCCTGGCCGCGTTGATGCTGTTGGGAAACACGGCGCTGGCTTATGAGAAGCTGCAAAGAGGCGCTGCAGGCCTTCAGGTGCTCACCATGCAGCAGGCGCTGTCTTCCCTGGGCTTTTCCCTTGATCCGGACGGGAAGTACGGCCCCGCCACCCAGCGGGCGGTGAAGGCGTTTCAGCAGAAATACGGATTGAAGGTGGACGGCGTGGCGGGAAATCAGACCCTGGGGCTGCTGTATTCCCTGGTCCCGGGCAGCGGCGGCCAGAGCGCGGCGCCGGCCCAGAATACCGCCGTACCGGAAAATGCCGGCGTCATCGCCACGGTGAGCACGCCGGGCGGCTCCCTGAACCTGCGGGAGAAAGCCAGCGGCAGCGCCCGGATCCTGACCACCATTCCTCAGGGCGGGAAGGTGCAGGTGGTGAACCGGGGCAGCGCCTGGTGCTCGGTGTGGTACAATGGCATGGCCGGCTGGGTGATGACGAAATTCCTGTCCTTCGGGAGTGCCGCCGCCCTCACGGCGGCGCCTTCCACTCCGGCGCCGGCCCCTGCCGGTGGGGTACAGGCCCAGGTGGTGACGCCGGGGGGATCGCTGAACCTGCGGGAGCAGGCGAACGGGAGCGCCCGGGTGCTCGCCACCGTGCCGCAGTACGCATTTTTGACGGTGACGGCCCGGGGAGACGCCTGGTGCGCGGTCCGCTACGGCGGGATGAACGGATATGTGATGAGCCGATATCTGCGCTTCGAGGGCGCGTTCGTGCTGCCCACGTCCGTTCCCACCGCCGTTCCTACCGCCGCTTCCACCGCAATACCTACGGCAGCCCCCACGGCAGCCCCCACGGCGGCCCCCACCGCGCCGCCCGCGCAGACGGCGGGCCTGGGTACGGCGATCGTAACCACTTCCGGAGGCACTTTGAATCTGCGGGAAGCCCCCGGCGAAAGCGCCCGGGTGATCGCGGAAATGCCCAACGGCTCCGCCGTTACCGTCACCAGCCGGGGAGACGCCTGGTGCGGGGTGATCTATCAGGGCCAGGCGGGCTTTGTAATGACGAAATTCGTGACGGTGCTGGGGGAAACGACGGCGATGCAGAATACGGACCGGGAGGAGGACCCATCCGCCTATACCCGCACGCTGCGCAAGGGCATGACGGGGGCGGACGTTACCTGGGTGCAGACGCGGCTCCAGGCCCTGGGCTACGGCGCGGCGGAAACCGGCGTGTATGACGACGCCACCTTTGAGGCGGTGAAGCGCTTCCAGAGCCAGAACGCCCTGACCGCCGACGGCCTGGCGGGAAAGCAGACCTTTGCCGCCCTGAAAAGCGCCTCGGCCCGGCGGGCGGACGCCGCGCCGCTTTCCTATGAGACCCTGCGCATCGACGATACCGGCGATGGGGTGCGCCAGGTGCAGACGGATCTGAAAGCCCTGGGCTATCCCGTCGCCGTCAACGGCACCTACAATGAAAGCACCCACAACGCCGTGGTGGCTTTTCAGCAGCGCAACGGCCTCACCATCAGCGGCATCGCCGATCCCCTCACAAGGCAGGTGCTTCACGGCGGCGGGGGCAAGCCGTATTCCACGCCGGTGGAGGAACTGCCCGCCGACGCGGGGAAGATGGCGGCCCCGGCGGTGAGCGAAATGAAGCTGCTGCATTGGGTGAACGATATCAAGCCCACCGTGAAAGCGGGCCAGGCGTTCACCGTGTACGATCCCAATTCCGGCCTGGGCTGGACGCTGGTGTTCTATTCCCTGGGCCGCCATGCGGACAGCCAGCCCGCCACCTGGCGGGACACCCAGATCATGAACCGGGCCTTCGGGGCCACCAACTGGAACATTCATCCCGTGTACGTGAAGCTGCCCTCCGGCCAATGGACGGTGGCCACCATGCACAACCGGCCCCACCTGTACGGCACCATCACGGATAACGGCTTCGGCGGCCACCTGTGCGTGCATTTCCTGCGGGACATGGCGGAGGCCCAGAAGAACGATCCCAATTACGGGGTGAACAACCAGGTGACGCTGCGCAACACCTGGAAAGCCCTGACGGGAGAAACGGTGAACTGATGCCGGCCGACAAACTGCCGCTGATTGCGGCGGTTTTTTTCTTTGAATGAAACAATCGCCGCGTTCCGGGCGTCATGATGGATGAAGCGAATGAAACGGGAGGGAAAAACGAATGAAAAGATTCATCTGCTGCATGCTGCTGGCGGCGGCGCTTCTGCCGCTGACGGCGCTGGGGGAAGAAATGCCGCGGGAAGTGAAGACGCTGTTCCTGGCCGATGCGGGCGGCATGGAAACAGTATCGGACGTGCTGAATCTCCGGGACGCGGCGGGCAGCGCCTGGTGCCTGATCGCCGGGGACGGCGGGGAAACATGGGGTTACAGGCAAAATGCGTCCGGCGAATGGGCCTGCGAATGGTCCGGGAGCCTGTGGCCCGACGGCGGAGATACCCGTTTCGCACGGGAGGGGGAAACGGCTTTCCGGGTGGAGAGCGAAAGCCTGGACGCCTGGATGCGGTATGAAAGCCGGGGCGCGGGATTTTTCCTCACCGCCTGGCGGGACGGCGGCGCTTACCGGGGATACGCCGTCATCGGCGAGGGAGAAGTGACGTTTTTCCCGGACGGGGGCGGGGAAAAAGAAGTGATCCCCATCGAGGAAGAACTGATAAACTGGCTGCATGATTTTGATTCCCTGGCCAAGACCCCGGAGGAAATGCGCGCCCGCGCCGCCATCGGCAGCAAAGCGGCCGCGGCCCTGCTGCCGGGGTGGACGATGGCGTGGTATGAAATGTTCAACGACGGCACCGATGCCGACGCCGCTTTTTACCGCGTCGAAGACAGGCGGCTGACCGTCCGCAGGATGAGCCTGAGCAGCGAGAAAGGGAAAATATGGGAAACCGAATCTCTGGCCGTGCCCCTGTCGGCGGCGCTGCTCCAAAGGCTGGAAACGGAGGGGGCGGCCGGGCTCCTGGACGTAAGCGGTTACGGCAGCGTGTTTCTTACCCAGGACGCCTGGGACCGGGATCTCATTCCCATTCAGGGAAAGATCCTTGCAAACGATCTGCAGTCCCATTGCCTCCTGGCCCTGACGGAGCGGGAGGGAGAACGGCGCGTCGCCGTGGCGGAAATGGACGAAAAGGGCGTGTGGCAGGTGCGGGAAAGCAGGCCGCTGCCTTCCGGCGCGGGGCTGGATCTGTTCCACAGCGGGGACGGGGAGCTGTGCGTGAAATGGATGCGGGGAGACGGGGAATATCAGTGCGGCTTCGTCCGTCAGGCGGACGGGCAGTGGCGCATGGCCTGGGCCTGGGCCGGGGAGGGGGAGTACGTCCTCTCCTGGTACGGGCTCTGTCTGGAATGGGACGGGCTGTATGAGAGCGTTTACGCCTACGGCACGCCGGCCTTCGCCGATCTGTTTGCAGCGGATCTGAACGGGCTCCCCCCGTCCGGGGAGAAAGCGGCGGCACAGATGGATACCGCGGGCTGGGCGGCGGTGATGAACCCGAACCCCGAAGACCGGCTGCATCTGCGCTCGGCGCCCGGAAAAAACGGCGATTCTCTGGGAAAATTCTACAACGGCACGCCCCTGCGGGTGCTGGAGGAGAAGGGCGATTGGGTGCGGGTGCGCGTCGGGCAGGGGGACTGCCTGGAGGGCTGGATGATGCGGGAATACCTGGCCCTGGGCGGCGCGCTCAAAAATGTGCGGCAGGCGTTTCCCGAATTGTTTCTACGGGAGGAATTTATCGGGCGTCGCCCTCTGCGCATCGACGGCGGGGGCGAAGCGGGATTTGCCCTGCAGGGCGGGGAAGCCATCGTGGGCATCCGGCAGGAAACGCGGCAGTGGATCGTAATGACCGGGGACGGAAAGCTGTGCCTGGCACCGCTGGATTGGTTCTGGGAAGGGAACGGCTGAGCGGACGGAGAATCATGACGTAAGAGGCCTGCGGCAGCCTTTCGGCCCGTCAGCGGCCGTGCCTGCGCAACCGGGCATAAGAAAAAGAGGAAGATAGAGGAAGCAAATTCCATTTGCTCCTCGGCGACGTACATGCCGCCTGCGGATGACAATCGAAGGGGCTGCGATCCCGGTCACATTCATGGAGCGATAAAACACAAAAGGACGCAATTTCACCGGTATGGTGTATCATTGCGCCCTTGTTTTCTATTCTTCCCCATGATATGATGATAAGGACAAATCGGGATTTGTGGAGGTAAGTATGGCTACATTATCAGAAGCCAGAGGAACGGGAGACAATGCGATTTCTCGTGAAAAAACAATCGTCAAGACCAGCATTATCGGAATCATAGCAAATGTATTCCTCGCTGGCTTCAAAGCTGTGATCGGGCTGATGACCAACTCCATCGCCATCGTGCTGGATGCGGTCAACAACATCTCCGACGCGGGCAGTTCATTGATCACCATTGTCGGAACGAAACTGGCCGGCAAAGAACCGGATAAAAAGCATCCGTTTGGGTATGGGCGGATTGAATACCTGAGCGCCATGATCATTTCTGTGATTGTGCTGTACGCAGGCATAACATCCTTCGGGGAATCCGTAAAGCAGATCATCCATCCGGAAACATCCGATTATAATGTGGTTTCACTGATCATCATCGCCGTTGCGGTAGTGGTCAAGATTTTGTTGGGTCGCTACGTCAAAGGTGTAGGCGTCAAGGTGAATTCGGATTCCCTGATCAATTCCGGTGAGGACGCCACACTGGATTCCGTCATTTCGGCCTCCACGTTGGTCGCTGCGGGAATCTTTCTCATCTTCCACATCTCCCTTGAGGCGTGGCTCGGCGCGATCATTTCCGTCGTGATCATCAAATCCGGTATTGAAATGCTCCGTGAAACGATTTCCCAAATCCTCGGAGAGCGCAATGATACTGAGTTGGCCAAGGCGATCCATGACACGGTCATGAGCTTTCCCGATGTACAGGGAGCCTATGACCTTGTGCTGAATAATTACGGGCCGGACACGTGGAATGGCTCCATCCATATTGAGGTTCCTGATACATATTCCGCAGATCAGTTGGATCAACTTCTCCGCGAGATTACTATGAAGGTGATCCACGAGCATCAGGTTATCCTGACGGCTATTGGCGTCTACTCGGTGAATACGAAGGATGAGGAAATCATCCAGACAAAACGGCAGGTTGAAGAAATCGTCTTTACCCATGAACATGTCAGGCAGATGCATGGCTTCTACTTATTGAAGGATCAGAAAACAATGCGCTTCGATCTTGTGATCAGCTTTGACGCAAAGGATCGCAGGGCTGTGTGCAATGAAGTTGTCGCTGATGTACAGAAATCGTTCCCGGACTATGAACTTCAGGTTGCAATGGACACCGATTTCGCGGAAGAATAAGACAAATTCCAGTTTATCGCTTTCTGAACGCAGCCCTTTCGATGCATCCCCTGGGTTGTTCGACAGACTGATTCCGGCCTGCGGGCCGGTTTTTTTCGCTTTTCTTTTCTGCGATCCTGTGATATACTAAAGCATGAAAGCGCGTAAAGCAAAAGAAAGCGGGGGCCGACCATGAAGCACGACGACGCGGGAAAACTGCTGGACGCCATCCTGAGCCTAAAAAGCCGGGAGGAGGCCATGGCGTTCCTGGAGGATCTGTGCACCATCCAGGAGATCAACAGCATGGTGCAGCGCTACGACGTGGCGCTTTTGCTGGATCAGGGGCTCACCTACGCCCGGATCGCGGAAATCACCAAGGCCAGCACCGCCACCATCAGCCGGGTGAACCGCAGCCTGGTCTACGGCGCGGACGGATACCGCCTGGCCATTGAACGCATGAAAAAACGAGAGGGCAAGGCATGAATCTGGACGCTTTGAACCCCATGCAGCGCAGGGCGGCGGAAACGCTGGAGGGGCCTGTGCTGATCCTGGCGGGGGCGGGCAGCGGGAAGACCCGCACCCTCACCTGCCGCATCGCCAATCTCATCGACCACGGGGTGCTGCCCTGGCACATCCTGGCGCTGACCTTCACCAACAAGGCGGCGAAGGAGATGCTGGCCCGGGTGGAAAAGCTGGTGGGTGCCGACGCCCAGGACATGTGGATCGGCACGTTCCATTCCGTGTGCGTGCGCATCCTGCGCAGGGACATCGAAAAGCTGGGCTATCAGCGGTCCTTTACCATCTACGACGACGACGATCAGCTGCGGCTGATCAAGGACGGGCTCAAGCGGCTGAGCCTGGACGAAAACCGCATGCCGCCCAAGGAGATCCGCGCCGCGATCTCCGATGCGAAAAACCGGATGCTGACGCCGGACGAATGGTTTCAGGAATCCCTGAAGGATTACCGCAGCCAGCAGATCCACGATCTGTTCTGCTATTACGAGGAGCGGCTCCGGGCCGCCAACGCCCTGGATTTCGACGATCTGCTGCTCAAGGCCCTGGAATTGTTCGTGGATCATCCGCCGGTATTGGATTATTACCGGCAGCGCTTCCAGTACGTCCACGTGGACGAATACCAGGATACCAACACCGCCCAGTATACCTTCGTGCGGCTGCTTACCCAGGAGCACCGGAACCTGTGCGTAGTGGGGGACGACGACCAGAGCATTTACGGCTGGCGCGGAGCGGATATCCGCAATATCCTGGATTTTGAAAGCGATTTCCCGGATGCGAAAGTGATCAAGCTGGAGCAGAATTACCGCTCCACCGCCAATATCCTGGACGCGGCCAACCAGGTGATCGCCCACAACGTGGGGCGCAAGGAAAAAGTGCTGTGGACCGACGCGGGGGAAGGGGAAAAGATCCATCTGTTCAGCGCCGGGGACGAAAGGGAGGAGGCCGCCTGGATCTGCGAAAAGATCCGGAAAATGCAGCGGCAGGAGGGCACGCCCCTGTCCCAGATCGCGGTGCTCTACCGCATGCACGCCCAGAGCCGCGTGCTGGAGGAAATGTTCACCCGGGCGGGGATCCCCTACCGCATCTTCGGCGGCACCCGGTTTTACGACCGCAAGGAGGTGCGGGACGCGCTGGCGTACCTGCGGGTGCTGGTGAATCCCGCGGACGACGTGTCGCTGCTGCGCATCATCAACACCCCCAAGCGCGCCATCGGCGACAGCACGGTGGAAGCGCTGCAGGCGCACGCCCGGGAGGAAGAGATGCCGCTGTTCTCCGTGCTGTGCGATCCGCCGGAAACGCTGTCCTCCAGGCCCAAAAAGTGCATCGGGGAGTTTGCGCTGCTGCTCATGCGCCTCACCGCCATGAAGGATACCATGGCCCTGGGCGATCTGGTGGAGGCGGTGCTCGGGGAAACGGGGCTGCGGGCCCAGTTTGAAATCGAAGGCAGCGAGGAAGCCCAGACCCGCCTGGAAAACCTGATGGAATTCGCCGGGGCGGCCAAGGAATTCGAGAACCAGTCCGAGGATAAGACGCTGGAAGCGTTCCTGGAAAACGTCGCCCTGGTGACGGATCTGGACCGGCAGGAGGACGCGCCCCAGTACGTGACGCTGATGACGCTGCATTCCGCGAAGGGATTGGAGTACGAAGCGGTGTTCCTGGCCGGGATGGAGGAGGGCATTTTCCCCTCCGTGCGCTCCGTGATGGAGGAAAAGCGGCTGGAGGAGGAGCGCCGGCTTTGCTACGTGGGCATCACCCGGGCGAAAAAACGGCTGTTCCTTTCCTTCGCCCGGCGTCGGCTGCTCTTTAATCAAATCACCCATAACGCGCCGTCCCCCTTCCTCAAGGAGATCCCCCGGCGGCTGATCACGGACGAATGGGCCGCGGCGGAGCGCCAGCCCTTCGGGAACGCGCCCCGGAGCGCGCCGCAGCCGTCCAGGCAGCCCCAGAGACAGGAAATGGGCTTCGGCGCCCCGGGCATGGCCGCGGGCAGCCGCGGCGCGCTGAATATTCCCGGGGTGCAGAAGGGGTTTGTGGCGTCTCCCGCCCGGGCGTACGCGGCGAAGGCCGCCGTGTTCCGCGCCGGCGACCGGGTGATGCACCGGAAATTCGGGGAGGGCACGGTGACGGAGGTCAGGGGCAGCGGCGCGGAGGAAAGGATCGTCATTTCCTTCCCGGCCTACGGGACGAAGGAATTCTCCGTTTCCATCGCGCCCATCGTGAAAATTGCGGATGAATGACGGCACAGCCGGGAGGGAAAAGACGTGGAACAGTTCCGGGACATGCGCTCCCTGGTGGATTATCTGAATCAAATGGCCCACGCGTACTATGTGCTGGACGATCCGAAGATCTCCGACATGGAGTACGACCGGCTGTACAATCAGTTGCTGAAAATGGAAAATGAAACGGGCACGGTGCTGCCCGATTCGCCCACCCATCGGGTGGGGGGCGAGCCGCTTTCCGATTTCCAGAAGCACCGGCACATCACCCGCCTGTGGAGCATGGACAAGGCCCAGAGCGAGGAGGAGCTCAACGCCTGGTTCGACCGGACGGAAAAGCTCTGGGCCCAGGACGGGACGCTGCCGCCGCTTACCTACGGCGTGGAATACAAATTCGACGGCCTGACGCTGAATCTGACCTACGACGGCGGCGTGCTCACCCAGGCCGCCACCCGGGGGAACGGCGAGGTGGGCGAGGCCATCCTGCCCCAGGCCCGGACGGTGAAAAACGTGCCCCTCTCCATCCCCTGGAAGGGAAAAATCGAAGTGCAGGGCGAGTGCATCATGCGCCTGAGCGCCCTGAAAAAATACAATGAAACGGCGGCGGAGCCCCTGAAAAACGCCCGGAACGCCGCGGCCGGCGCCCTGCGCAATCTGGACCCCGCGGTGACGGCCAGCCGGAACCTGACGGCGTATTTCTATCAGGTGGGCACCATTGAAAACCCGCCCTTCCGCGATCAGACGGGCATGATTTCCTTCCTGCGGGAGCAGGGCCTCCCCGTCAGCCCGTATTTTGAAACGGCCGCGTCCCGGGAAGGGGTGATCGCCCTGATCCGGCAGATCGAAGCGGACCGGCCCGGGCTGGACTTCCTCATCGACGGGGCGGTGATCAAGGTGATGGATCAGCGCACCCGGGAAACCATGGGCTTTACCGATAAATTCCCCCGGTGGGCGGTGGCGTACAAGTTTGAGGCGGAGGAGGCCACCTCCACCCTGGAGAAGGTGACCTGGGAACTGGGGCGCACGGGGAAGCTGACCCCCCTGGCCCACGTGACGCCGGTGGATTTTTCCGGGGTGACGGTGAAAAAGGCCACGCTGAACAATTACGGCGATATCCTGCGCAAGAAGCTGACGCTGGGCTGCCGGGTGTGGATCCGGCGGAGCAACGACGTGATCCCGGAGATCACGGGCCGGGTGGAGGACGATGGAACGGGTGGAGAGATCCTGCCACCGGACAAATGCCCCGCCTGCGGCGGAAGCGTGACGGCGCGGGGGGCGAACCTGTACTGCCTGAACCGGGAAAGCTGCCGCCCCCAGGCGGTGGCGCGGCTGGCGCACTTCGCTTCCCGGGACGCCATGGACATCACCGGTTTTTCGGAAAAAACCGCCGGGCTTCTGTACGACGCCCTGGGCGTCCGGGACGCGGCGGATTTGTATCACCTGACGGTGGATCAGCTCCAGGCCCTGGAGGGGTTCCAGGACAAGCGCGCCCAGAACCTGCTGGACGCCCTGGAAAAAAGCAAACACTGCGCCCTGTCCCGGTTCCTGCTGGCCGTCGGCATCCCCAATATCGGCCGCCGCACCGCTCGGGACCTGGCCGCGCACTTCGGCGCCCTGGAAAAGGTGCGGGCGGCGACGGCGGAGGAGCTGCTGGCCATCGACGAGGTGGGGGAGATCGTGGCCCAGAGCGTGGTGGACTTTTTCTCCTTCCCGGAAAACCAGCGCATGATCGACCGGCTGCTGTCGGCGGGGGTCACGCCCCAGGAGGAGGAGAAGCAGTCCGGCGGCGCGCTGAGCGGGAAAACGCTGGTGGTGACGGGCACCCTGCCCACCTTCAGCCGCCAGCAGGCGGAGGAGTTCATCCGCGCCCACGGCGGCACGGCGGCGTCCTCCGTCAGTAAAAAGACCGCTTACGTGGTGGCCGGGGAAAGCGCGGGCAGCAAGCTGACGAAAGCCCGGGCCCTGGGGATCCCCGTGATCACGGAAGAGGAGCTGATCCGTCTGGCCCGGGGAACGTAAGGGCCCGGGGATCGTGAATTGGCCAATATCGGCTGAAATGGGAATCCTGTCAAAAAAGGTTGACAGCGGTATAAATGCCTGTATAATCGTAAGCAGGCGACGGAAGAAAAAACGCGCTGATCCAGCAGGGAAAGGGGCGATGCGGGGATGCTACGGGCGGCGGTGAGCGGAAGAGAAGGATGGAGTGACAAGATCATGAGCGTGCTTCGGGAGCAGCAGCTGGAAGCATGCCAGGACCGCCTGTCCCGCTGCCCGACGAAGGATCTCTTTTCCGATCTGTGCCAGGATGAAGCGGCGCAGCTGTTCGCCGTGTCTTTTTACGCCAAGGAAAACCGGGGCAAGAAAATGGAGCTGTCCGAGCTGCGGGCGCTGGTACGCGCCCGGGTGAGGAAGGAAGCGTGCTTCCTTACGCCCCGGGAGGACGATCTGGTGAAGCGCATGCTGATCGGCGGCGGGGAAACGCCCCTGCAGGACTGGGACGAGATCAGCGCTGCGGAAGCGCTGATTTCCCGCTTGTGGTGCACGCTGGGGATCGTGGACGACGAAACGGCCATGCTGCGCCTGTCCCCGGCCCTGATGGAAGCGGTGACCGGGGCCATGACGGAAGCGGAATATGCCCAGGTGCGCCGGATGATTTTTTCCTTCGACGCCACGCTGCATTCGCTTCTGTATCTGTCCGGCTTTCTGCATGCCGCCGTGCCCATGGAGCATTTCCGCCGTCAGTGGACGGGGGACGAGGGCGCGGTGGTGCGGCTGCTGGTGGCCCGGTATCTGCGGGCGGCCTTCGATTACACGGAAACGCCCCAGGGGGAGATCATCCTTTTGCATCCCGGCCTGGCGGACCCGGAAAAGCTGCTTGCCGGGCTGAGCGGCATGGAGAGCACTCAGGTGCATCTGACCCGGGAAATGATGCTGGGCGGGATGAACGAGGTATTGCCCGAGGAAAGGGCCAGCTGGGCCGCCATGCGGGGGGAACTGTGCGGCGCCGTGCGCCCCGAACTGGACGAGGGGGACGTGCTGGAGGACCTGCGGATGATGGCCAAGCAGGGGGCGACGCTTCCGGAAATGCGGGAGGTATTGGAAAACGCGCTGTGCGTGCTGCCCTCTCCCCGGATGCTGGCGTGCCTGGAGCAATTGCATACCCAGACCGTGCGCTGGCTGGGCATGGCCCCGGCGGTGCTGAACTGATGCGGATCTATGCTGCTTTGGTCCCGCCGGAGGCGGAAGGGATGCGGCTGGACGGGTACATCGCCCTGTCCATGCCGCTTTTGCCTGCCCGGACGGTGCGGGACGCCTTCGCCCGCCGGGACGTGAAGATGGACGGGCGGCGCTGCGCCGGGGATACCCCGGTGATCCCCGGGGTGCAGGTGACGCTGTACACCGGATACGCGGCGGAGCTGCCCGTGGTGTACGAGGACGAACGGGTGCTGCTGGTCAATAAGCCCGCGGGCATCTCCTGCGACGAGGACGGGCGGGGCGGCATGACGGTGCTGAGCCTGCTGACGGAACGGGCGGGGGGCGCGTACGTTCCGCGGCTGTGCCACCGGCTGGACAATCCCACCCAGGGGCTGCTGCTGCTGTGCAAGGATGACGAAAGCGAAGGCCTGCTTCTGGACGCTTTCCGGGAGCGGCGGATGGAAAAGATCTACCAGTGCCTGGTGCGCGGGGAAATGCGCCCGCCGGCGGACACGAAGGAGGCGTTCCTCATCAAGGACGCGCAGCAGGCCCGGGTGCGGATCGTCACCCACGAAACGCCCGGCGCGCTGCCCATCGCCACCCGGTATGAGACCCTGGATTTTGACGGCGTGGTATCCCGGCTGCGGGTGACGCTGCTCACCGGGCGCACCCACCAGATCCGGGCGCACATGGCCTTCCTTTCCCATCCCATTCTGGGGGACGATAAATACGGCGACCGGGCGCTGAACAAGCGCTTGAAAGCCCGGACGCTGCGCCTGTGCGCCGTGGAAATGACCTTCCACGCGGGCGGCGCGCTTTCTTATCTGGACGGAAAAACCTTCGCGGTGGAGCCGCCGTTCTGAAAAAAGGAGCAGGATATGACTGATTTTCCCATCCGCCTGATCGCCACGGATCTGGACGGAACGCTGCTGGATTACAGGGGGCAGATGGTGCCTGAGAACGTGGGGGCCATCCGGGCCGCCCAGGAGAGGGGGGTCACGGTGGCCGTCGCCACGGGGCGGTTCCCGGAAAACGCGTACCTGAAAATGCAGGACAGCAGGCTTACCTGCCCCATCATGGGGGAGAACGGCGCCAACATCGTGGATGCGCAGCTGCGTCCCCTGGCCATGCACGTGATGGACACGGAGGCGGCGAAACGGACGCTGGAGGTCATCCTCTCCTTCGGGGCGGACAGCTTCATTTTCGGGCACAGGACCATCTGCACCACCCGTCCGGACGCCCACCACCATTCGGAGCTTTCCCAGGGCGATCGGATCGGAAAACTGGGGATCGTCTATGTGCACGGGCCGGAAGCCGCCCGGGAGATCGTGCTGGGGCCGGTGCATAAATTCTATATCTGCGATAACGTGCCCCTGGAGCCGCTGCGCAGGGCGCTTCGAGAAATCCCCGGCATCACGCTGACCCGGTCCACGGAAAACAACGTGGAGGTCATGCCCCGGGGCGTGGACAAGGGAAGCGGCCTGAGGGAATTCGCATCGTATCTGGGAGTGCCCATGGAACAGGTGATGGCCCTGGGGGACCACGACAACGACGCGCCCATGCTGCGGGTGGCGGGCTTCGGCGTGGCGATGGCCAACGGGAGCGAACGGGCGAAGAAGGCCGCGCGCTTTCTGACCGCGGACTGCCGGGAGGGCGGCTTCGCCCGGGCGGTGGAGCGGTTCGTACTCGGCGGGAAACGGGAGGAATAGCATGCCCACGCGGCGCAGTCAGGAAACGCTGAACATGATCCGGTCGCACAAAAAAGCGGCGATGGGGTTCGGCATGGATTGGCTCATGCGGGTGAATCCCACGGCGGACACCGTGGCGAAGATCCGCATGAGCGGCACCCGGGCCGATCCGGTCCGGGGCCTTGGCATGCCCGCGCTGATGCTTTCTCCCCGGAAAACGGAAGTGGAGGACGGGGCGATCCTGCACCTCCACGGCGGCGCCTTCGTCAGCGGCGGCATCCTGCAGTGCCGGGCCATCGCGTCGCCCATCTGCAGCGCGGCGGGGGTGAAAACCCTGACGTTTTCCTACCGTCTGGCCCCCCGGTGCCCCTATCCCGCCCAGCTGGAGGACGCCATGCGGGCGTACCGGTATCTGATGGATCTGGGCTATGCGCCGGAAAAGATCGCCCTGGTGGGGGAAAGCGCGGGGGGAAACCTGGCCCTGGCGCTGGCGCTGAAGCTCCGGGACGCGGGAAAGCCCCTGCCCGCCGCCATCGCGCTGATGTCCCCGTGGGTGGACCTGGCCCAGACGGGGGAAAGCTATGCGCTCCTTGCGGACGTGGACGCCACGCTGGACGCGGAAAGCCTGATGGAGGACGCCCTCGCCTATGCGGGCTGCCCCGCCCGGCTGACGGCCCCGGAGATCTCGCCCGTGTACGCGGATCTTGCGGGCCTGCCGCCGGTGCTGATCCACTGCGGTGCCAACGAGATCCTGCTCAGCGATTCGGAAATGCTGGAAAAGAAGCTGCTCGTCTGCGGGGTGGACGCGCAGATCGTCCGCTGGGCGGGAATGTGCCATGTGTTCCAGGCCTTCGGCTTCAGGGAGAGCAAGGCCAGCATAAGCCAGATCGGCGCGTTCTTGCTGAAAGCCTTGCGGGAGGGAAAGACGGATGAAGAATGAAAAATGCAGCGGGGCGGTGGTGTTTGCCCGAAACGGGGAGGAAACGCGCATTGCCATGGTCCGGGAGTCGGACGGGCATTGGAGCTTTCCCAAGGGCCACGTGGAGGCAGGGGAAACGGATGAGGAAACCGCCCTGCGGGAGATCCGGGAGGAAACGGGGCTGGACGTTCGTCTGGTAAGCGGTTTCCGGGAAGAGGAAAGCCATCCCCTGGCCCGGGAAGGCAGGCCGGACACCATCAAAACCGTGGTTTACTTCCTGGCGGAGGCGCAGATGGACGCGCTGGCAGCCTGCGATGAAACAGAAATTTCCCGCACGGCCTGGCTGACTTTGGAGGAGGCGGCGGAAAACCTTTCGTCGACCCGGCGGCAGGAGATCCTTTTTCTGGCGGGGAAACAGATTGAAATGACGTACCGGGTGAAATGATTTGTAAATCTGTTGTTTGACATAAACGGGAAATGCTTGCATTTCCTGTTTTTTTATGGTAGAATGCACGGTAGCGCTTTGTGCCCCGGGCCAAAGCCGACCATGCCGAGAGAGGCGAAATTGGAGGGTGTTCCTGAGATGAGTTACACGGTTGAAAAGATTTCCGGCAATCAGGTGAAGATCGCGTTTGAAGTGCCCGCTGAAAAATTTGACGAGGCGATGCAGAAGGCGTATCTCAAAATGCGCGGCCGCGTGAACGTGCCCGGCTTCCGCAAGGGCAAGGCGCCCCGGAAGATCATTGAAAATATGTACGGCGAAGGCGTTTTTTATGACGACGCCCTGGAGATCGTGTTCCCCGACGAGTACGATGCGGCGGTGAAGGAAAACGATCTGCAGGTGGTGGACCGGCCTGAAATGGACGAGCTCAAGCAGATCGGCGCGGGCAAGGACCTGCTTTTCACGGTCAAGGTGTTCGTCAAGCCCGACGTGGAGCTGGGGGATTATAAGGGCCTCAAGGGCGTCAAGTATACCCATAAGGTGACGGACGAGGAAATCGACGCCCGCATTCAGCAGGATGTGGAAAAGGCCACCACCATGGCAGACGTCACCGACCGGGCCGTGGAAACCGGCGACATCGTGAACCTGGACTACGCAGGCAGCGTGGACGGCGTGGCCTTTGAGGGCGGCACCGCCCAGAAGCAGACCCTGGAAATCGGCAGCGGCCATTTCATTCCCGGGTTTGAAGAGCAGATGGTGGGCATGCAGATCGGGGAAGAAAAGGATCTGAACGTAAAGTTCCCGGACGAATACCACGCCGAGAACTTGAAGGGCAAGGACGCCGTGTTCCACGTGAAGGTGAACGGCATCCAGGTGCGGGTGAAGCCCGAACTGGACGACGATTTCGCCGCCGACGTCAGCGAATTCGACACCTTTGCCGCCTACAGGGAAAACATCGTCAAGGAGCTGAACGAACGGGCGCAGAAGAACGCCTCCGTGCAGCTGGAAAACGAGCTGATCCAGGCGGCGGTGGACGCCTCCGACTGCGATATCCCCGACGCCATGATCGAAAGCGAAATCGACATGATGCTGCGGGAAATGCAGATGCGCATGGCGTACCAGGGCCTCAAATACGAGGATTATCTCAAGTACACCGGTCAGACCGAAGAGCAGATGCGGGATATGTACCGCAGCGAGGCCAAGAACCGGGTGAAGATGCAGCTGGTGCTGGAAGCGATGGTGAAGAAGGAAGGCATCGAGCCCACCGAGGAAGACATGGACAAGGCCGTTGAAGAAGAAGCTCAGCGCGCCGGCAAGCCCGCGGACGAATTCAAGGCTTCCCTCAGCGACCGGCAGAAGGAATACCTCAAGGAAAACGCCGCCATCCGCCGGGTGGTGGACCTGATCGTTGAAAGTGCCCAGGTGGAGGAGAAGGACGAAAGCGAGCGCGTCAGCGCCGCGGACGCCGCCAAGGCCGTGCAAGCCGCCGCCGAAGCCGCCGAAAAGGCCGGGGAAGAATAAGGACAGGCGGAACCTCATAAGATAGTGGTTGACGGAAGGAGGATGCAGATGTCTCTCATCCCGTATGTGATCGAACAGACCGCCCATGGGGAAAGGTCGTACGATATTTATTCCCGGCTGCTGAAGGACCGGGTGGTGTTCCTGGGCAGCGAGATCAACGACCAGGTGGCAAACGCCATCGTGGCGCAGCTGCTGTTCCTGGAAACGGACAACCCGGATGCGGATATCAACCTGTACATCAACAGCCCGGGCGGCTCCGTGACCGCAGGCATGGCGATCTACGACACCATGAACTACATCAAGTGCCCGGTGCGCACGGTGTGCGTGGGTCTGGCGGCCAGCATGGGCGCTTTCCTGCTGATGGCGGGGGAAAAGGGCAAGCGATTGGCCCTGCCCAACAGCGAGATCATGATCCATCAGCCCTCCGGCGGCGCTTCCGGCCAGGCCACGGATGTGACCATTCATGCCGAATGGCTGCTGCGCACCAAGAACAAAATGAACGCCCTGATGGCGGAAATGACGGGTCAGCCGCTGGAAAAGGTGCAGCGGGACGTGGAGCGGGACTATTTTATGTCCGCCCGGGAAGCCCTGGAATACGGCATCATCGACGAGATCTATCAGCCCCGGAAGAAATAAGACCGGACAGGACCAGAAAGGAATGCCATGGCGAAGGAACCCATCAATATGCCCAAGCACCGCTGCTCTTTCTGCGGCAAAACCCAGGATCAGGTGCGCCGGATCATCGCCGGCCCGGGCGCGTACATCTGCAATGAGTGCATCGCCCTGTGCCAGGAGATCCTGGCCGACGATATGGACCTGATGGCCGCAGCGCCCACCATGAAGGAGATCCCCACGCCTTCGGAAATGAAGGAAGTGCTGGATGAATACGTGATCGGGCAGGAGCAGGCGAAGCGCACGCTGTGCGTGGCGGTGTACAATCATTACAAGCGCATCGGCGCGAAGCTGCCCAAGGATGGGGTGGAGCTGCAGAAATCCAACATCCTGATGGTGGGGCCCACCGGCTGCGGAAAAACCTACCTGGCCCAGTCCCTGGCCAAGATCCTCAACGTGCCCTTCGCCATCGTGGACGCCACAGCCCTGACGGAGGCGGGCTACGTGGGCGAGGACGTGGAAAACATCCTGCTGCGGCTGATCCAGGCCGCGGGAAACGATATCCAGGCGGCCCAGCGGGGCATCATTTACATCGACGAGATCGACAAGATCGCCCGGAAGGGCGAAAACGTGTCCATCACCCGGGATGTGAGCGGCGAAGGCGTGCAGCAGGCGCTGCTCAAGATCCTGGAAGGGACGCTGGCCAACGTGCCGCCCCAGGGCGGGCGCAAGCATCCCCACCAGGAATGCCTGCAGATCGACACCACCAACATCCTCTTCATCTGCGGCGGCGCCTTCGACGGGCTGAGCCGCCTGATCGAGCAGAGGATCGGGAAAAAGGCGCTGGGCTTCGGCGCCGATCCCCAGGGGAAGAGCAGCCAGAACGTGGGGGACGTGCTCAGGCAAATGCGGCCGGAGGACCTGATGAAGTTCGGGCTGATCCCGGAATTCGTGGGCCGGCTGCCCGTGACGGTGACGCTGGACGCGCTGGATGAAAACGCGCTGATGCAGATCCTGACCGAGCCCCGGAACGCCCTGGTCAAGCAGTATCAGCAGCTGATGGCCCTGGACGGGGTGGAATTGGCGTTTGACGAAGACGCCGTCCGCGAGATCGCCCGGCAGGCCATCGCCCGCAAGAGCGGCGCCCGGGGGCTGCGCTCCATCATCGAAGGCGCGCTGCTGGATACCATGTTCGATCTGCCGGGGAAAAAGGACGTGCGCAAGTGCACCGTGACCAAGGCAGTCATCGAAAACGGGGAAAAGCCGAAACTGGAAAACGGCGAGCCGGCCAAGCCCGCCCGCCGTCCGCGGCGCGCGCCGGTACAGGCCGCTGCCGAACCGGAGGAACCCAGCGCCAGCTGATCGACCGACACACAGAAAAACCCGCCGGGATTGTCCGGCGGGTTTTTGCGTACAGCGATCAGGCGGCATCCTCTTCCTTCACCGGAGCGTCCGGTTCGGCGGGGGCCGCTGCTTCTTCCGATACCGGGGCGGGGTCCGCTTTTTCCGCCGGGGTTTCCTCCGGCACGGCTTTCACGGGCGTTTCCTCTGCCGGGGGTTCCTCTGTTCCCTCCGCCGGGGCTTCTTCCTGCGCCGCAACGGCATAAGGCAGCTCCAGCCGTCCCGCTTCCGTGTCCCCGTGCAGAATGCGGAGGATCAGCACATATTCCCCGGGGGCCAGATCGGCGTTCTCCAAAGCGGAAAGGCTGTCGAGCTCCAGGATGGCTTCGCGCGCTTCGCCCTGCACCACGGTGACTTTTGTTTGTTCCGTTTCCGCCAGGGCCGCGGCGACGGCCTCGTCGATCCGACCGGGGAGGCTGTCCCGCAAAGCGGACAATTCCGCCTGCACGTCCTGCAGCGCCTGATTGACCGCTTTCGTTTCCTTCTGGGCTTCTTCCAGCGCCTGGCGGTGGGCTTCCTCGGCCTCGGCGGCCGCCTGCTGATAGGCGGCGATCTCATCCTGAGCGGAGGAAAGCAGCACCTGGGTCTCCTCCAGCTGCGTCTTAGCTTCCCGCAGATCCTTTTCCGGGCCGGCTTCCTCGCCGGTGAGGGCGTACAGGGCTTGCTGGGCCTGGCGGATGCCGTCGTTGAGCTGGCTCACGGCGGCGGTATTTTTGGCCTGCAGATCGTCCCGCTCCGCGGTGACGGCGTTGAGGGCGGCCTCCGCTTCGGTGAGGGCGGCTTCCGCTTCTTCCTTCTGCTGATTGGCTGCGTCCAGGTCGCTTTCCACGGCGGCGACCCGGCTGTCGGCCAGCTCCTGGGTAGTTTTCACGGCCAGGTCCGCTTCGCTGAGCTGACGGGTCAGCTCCTGATTCTGGTCGGACAGGGAATTCCGCTGGCCGGCGTACATGGCCACCAGCACCACGGCGATGATGACCACGGGCAGGATGAGCCAGATCGTTTTTTTCATAGCGTCCGCTCCCTTCAAAAAAGATCCGAAGATGGAGAAACGCCCGGCGAAAAAGCCGGGCGTTCCCGAATGCGGATTATTCTTCTTCTTCCTCGTCCTTCTGCGCGCTTTCGATGATCTTCTTGGCGGCGTCGGCGGGCATTTCCTCATAGCGTTCAAACCGCATGGTGAAGGAGCCGCGGGCCTGGGTCATGGAGCGCAGATCGGTGGCGTACTTGAACATTTCACCCATGGGCGCTTCGGCGGTGACGCGCTGCAGCCCGTCCACCTGATCCATGCCCATGATGCGGCCGCGCCGCTTGTTCATATCGCCCATGATATCGCCCATGTATTCATCGGGCACGAACACTTCCACGTGCATGATGGGCTCCAGCATCACGGGGCTGGCGTCCATGCAGCCCTTCTTGTAGGCGATGCGGGCTGCGGTCTTGAAGGCCATTTCGGAGGAGTCCACCGGGTGGTAGCTGCCGTCGTAGAGCTTGGCATGGAGGTGCACCATGGGATAGCCCGCCAGCACGCCCTTGACGATATTCTCGCGCAGGCCCTTTTCCACGGAGGGGATGAAGTTGCGCGGCACGGCGCCGCCGACCACGGCGTCTTCAAACTCGAATTCCACGTTGGTGTCGCCGATGGGAGAGAACTCGATCCACACGTCGCCG
>JAFZQK010000010.1 GCA_017620455.1 Clostridia bacterium | reverse complement strand
GATCCTGGAGCACATGGTGGACGTGGTATTGTATTTCGAGGGCGACCGGCAGCAGGACTACCGCCTGCTGCGGGCGGTCAAAAACCGTTTCGGTTCCGTGAACGAGCTCGGCGTCTTCCGCATGACCGGCCAGGGCATGCAGATTGTGGAAAACCCCAGCGAGGAGCTGCTGAGCCACCGGGCCAAGGGCGCCAGCGGCAGCGTCGTCTTCTGCGGGATGGAAGGCTCCCGGCCGCTGCTGTGCGACGTGCAGGCCCTGACGAGCCCCACCTTCTTCGGCACCCCCCGGCGGGCGGTGAACGGCGCGGACGCGGGCCGCGTGGCCCTGCTGCTGGCCGTGCTGGAAAAGCGGGCCGGCCAGCGGACGTATAACCAGGACGTATATATCAACGTCGCCGGCGGGCTGGAGCTCAGCGAACCCGCGGCGGACCTGGCGCTGTGCGTGGCGGTGGCCTCCAGCCTGAAGGACCGGGCCGTGGGCCCGGAGATCGCCGTAATGGGCGAGGTCGGGCTGGCGGGCGAAGTGCGGACGGTGCCCCAGTGCGAGCGCCGGGTTTCGGAGTGCGCCCGGCTGGGCTTCTCGACGCTGGTCGTTCCCCGGGCCAACGCCGGCCGGATCAAAGCGCCGGAAGGCGTGAAAGTGATCGGCGTCGATACCGTCGCCCAGGCGCTGAGCATCATTTTCTGACAGCTTAACACGGCGTCGGGAATGTCGGTCATCAAATCGGGAAATCGAGATTTCAGGCGGGTCCGGCGCTGTTAACACGAAAACGGGAATGTCCTGTTTGGCATCATCCGACGCAATCCGCCTCATCCGCGCTTTGGGTGTCTGACCCGGCGAATGGAGATGGCGATTTACCCCCAGGAAAGGAATGATTACAGATGAAATCAAAAGGCCTTGAGCGGCTGCTGCGGCTGCTGCTGATTCTTCTCGGCGCGGGTATCGGCCTGGCGCTGTTCCAGCTGGTGCTGCAGCTGCTGGAGCTGACGAAAAAGGAAATTCCCCCGTGGCTTCCCGTGGCCGGCTATACCGGCGCGGCGGTGCTGGGCGCGCTGATCCTGATCCTTTTCAGCAACCGGATCATCCGCCATGTGACCCGGCTGTCCAGCGAAATGCAGCGGCAGTTTGACAAGATGCCCCTGAACCAGATCATCAGCGCGATCACCGGGCTGATCCTGGGCCTGATCATCGCGGCGCTGCTCCGCCCGATGCTTCCCGACGCCGGCACGATCGCCAACATGGCCATGAGCGCCATCCTGTATCTGCTGCTCGGCGCCCTGGGATACAATCTCGGCAAGCGCCGCAGCCGGGAGTTCGGCGCCATGATCACCCGCCTGTCCGGCGTACGGGAAAAGCGGAAGATCATCCGCCACGGATACGCCGCCCGGAAGTTCCTGGACACCAGCGCGGTGGTGGACGGCCGGATCCTGGAGATCCTGAAGACCGGATTCATCGAAGGGGAAGTCATCCTGCCCCAGTACGTGATCGACGAGGTGCAGCGCCTGGCGGATTCCTCCGACGAAAGCACCCGGGAGCGGGGACGCCGCGGCCTGGACATGCTCTCCGCCATGCGGGAAGCCGGGCTGATGACCGTGGATCCGACAGACGACGTTTCCGTTACCGACGTGGACGTGAAAATCCTCCGGGCCGCCCGCGACTGCGGCGGCACCGTGATCACCACGGACTACAACCTGCAGAAGGCCGCCGCGATCAGCTCCATCAAAACGCTGAACGTGAACGCCCTGGCGGAAGCGCTGCGCACCGCCGTCACCCCCGGCATGAAAATGACCCTCCGAATCATTAAGGAAGGCCGGGAAAGCGGGCAGGGCGTCGGATACCTGAACGACGGCACCATGGTGGTCGTTGAGAACGGAAAAGACCGCCTCGGCGAGGAGGCGGAAGTGACCGTCACCGCGGTCCGGCAGACCTCCGCGGGGCGGATGGTTTTCGCGAAACTCGGCTGAATCATATTCCAGCGCCATAAAGCAACAGAACAGATTCTTACGTCAAGGGCCGGATCATGACGATTGTGGTGAAGTAAGAAAGATATTGAAACCAGCCTGCATCAGAAAACGGTGCAAGCTGTCTTTGGGCGAGGGGGACGGTTCTTCCCGCCCAATAAAATCAACTACATCAGGAAAACAACTTCGAATCATTGGGCAGGAAGAACCGTCCCCCTTGCCCAAAACATAAAGCAACAGAACAGATTCTTACATCACTACGTTCAGAATGACACTTGGGGGAATGCACCTCCCAGTCTGTCATTCTGAGGCCGCAGGCCGATGATGAACCGTCCAAATCTTTGATTTGGGTAACGGTTCACATACATGACGATGTAAGAATCTGTTCTGTTATTTGATTCTTTTCGTAATGGCTAAAGAATATTATGCCAGGATACTGCTGGTGGCCTCGTCCTCATACTGCCTTGTATACAGCCGGTAATACGGGCCTTTCTGCTCCAGCAGCTGCCGGTGCGTACCCTGTTCGACGATCTTCCCGTCCTTCACCACCAGGATCAGGTCGGCGTTCCGGACGGTCGACAGCCGGTGCGCGAT
>JAFZQK010000086.1 GCA_017620455.1 Clostridia bacterium | reverse complement strand
TCTTCATCCATCAGATTCTGGGCTTTGATGTATTTGATCCAGTTGCTCATGGTCTGCGCCCGGTCTTCCGCATCTTCATACTTGCCCAGATTCGTATACGCCTTCAACGCTTCTTCGTATTTCTTTTCCTTTTCCAGTTCCAGCGCCGCCGCATACGCCTTCTGCCTGTTTTGCTCCTGGATCTTCGTCTGGATGGCAGCCTTCTGATCGGGCGCGTCGCTGAAAGCCCCCAGCGCGCTGAACGCCTTCAGCGCTTCTTCGAGCTTGCCCTCGTCCCGCAGGACCACCGCGGCGGCGTAATCCAGATGCCGCTGCATTTCAGCGCTGCGGTCTTTCGCATCCTTGTATCCGGCCAGCTGATCATAGGCTTCCTTTGCTTCGGCATATTTCCCGCTTTTTTCCAGCTGCAGGGCCGCCTTGTAAGCATTCTGCTGTTTGAGCCCCTGCTCCGCGGCATTCCTGGCATCCTCTGCCGCTTCGATGGTCAGATTGGTAAGGATCTTCAGGGCGCCGTTATAATCCTCTTTCTGGATCTTGTCATTGGCGTCCTTCAGATACAGATACTGCTGCATTTCCTGCGCCTTTTCCTTGGCGTCGGAAAAATCGCCCAGCATCGTATACAGGTTTTTGGCATCCTCGTAATACCCGTTTCTTTCCGCCAGGACCGCGTCTTTATACGTCCCTTCTTTATTGATCAGCGCCTCGGCCTCTTTGGCCTTGCCGGCCGCATCCGAGAACCAGCTGATGGAATTGAATATTTTCAGCGCTTCTTCATAATTCTTCTTTTCAAGCTGTTCCTGTCCACGCGCATATACGGCTTTCGCATCGATCCTTTTCTGCGTTTCCTCGACATACTTGGGCGCATCGGAATATTCACCCAGCTGAATGAAAATCTCCAGGGCTTCCTCATATTTTTCTTCGTTATACTGTTTTACGGCTTTTGTATAGAGATTCTCGATCCTGATGGCTTCCGCCGCCTGCCCGCTTTTCTGCGCGGCATCCCCCAAATCGCCGAGAGAATCGTAAATCTTCTTGGCTTCAGCCATCTTGCCCTGGCTGAACAGATCATCCGCTTCTTTATATTTTATCCATTTCCGGGCCGTTTCTGCCTGCTCCACGGCATCCCGGTACTCCGTCAGGTCGCTGAACTGCGAATAGGCGTCCTCATATTTGCCGTCCGTCATGTTCTGCAACGCCTGCTGATACCGGTTTTCCTTCTCCTTCAGGTCCGCGCTTTTGATCGCTTGTTCTGCGGCGTCCTGATACTCGCCCAGGCCTTCGTACAGCGTCTGCGCTTCTTCGTATTTGCCCTCGTCCAGTTTCTTCCTGGCTTCCGCATACGTGGACCGGCGGTTCTGTTCATCATGGATTTTCTGAATGTACTCGTCCGTATCCCCGTAGCCGCTCATCGCCTCAAACCGCGTCAGGGCTTCTTCCAGGTTCCCTTCGTCGTATACGGCGATGGCGTCGTTGTACCGTACGTTCTTTTCATAGAACAAATAGCCCACGAAAGCCCCCGCCAGCAGCAGCAGGAACGCGGCCACGCAGGAGATCACGATCGTGATCCGCTTTTTCTTCTTCTTTTTCTTGGAGATCGTTTCCGCCTGGATGCGGTCCTGTTCCTCCCGCTTCGCCCGCTTCTTGGCTTCCTCCACTTCCTTCTCCAGGACTTTCCTTTCCTCGTCCGTCAGTGAATCCAGGCGGGTCGAGGTGCCCCGGTGCAATTCAAGCAGCATCTCCCGCATTTCAGCGGCCGACTGCCAGCGATCCTTCGGGTCAAACGCGCAGGCCTTGAGAATGATGGCGGAGAGAGACGCGTCCGCTTCGGACGGCGCCGGCAGCTGCTCTCCCTTGAGCCGGCGCTCGTTGGCCAGGTCGATATGCGCCACGGAGCTGGACTCGTCCGGAGAAATGAACGGCGTGCGATAGCCGTTCAGCAGCCGGTACATTACCAGGCCCAGGGAGTAGATATCGGCGGTGTAGCTGACTTCTCCCCGGTTGGCCACCTCGGGCGCCATGTAAGCCACGGTGCCCTTGATGGACATCTGCGCCGAATTGCCCAGGATGGACCGCGCCGTGCCAAAGTCGCCCAGCTTGTAATCCCCGCGCTCATTCACAAAAAGATTCTGGGGCTTGATGTCCCGGTGGATCATCTGATGCTCCTGCAGCAGCGTCAGCGCGTTGCAGATATCTATGCCCAGCTTGATGGTTTCCTGGGGCGTCATTTTGTTCTCGATGGCGCGCACGCTGACGCTCTCCAGCAGCTCCATCCGGATAAAAATATCGTACCCCAGGGAATCCTCTTTTTCTTTGGACATGATGTCGTGACAGGCAACGATATTGGTGTTGCCCTCGAACTCCATCATTTTCCGGTATTCGGTTATCAACTGCGTCTGAACATCCTTCAGATAGGCTTTCACCGCCTGAACATCCCGGGTGCCCAGCTCGTCATAGATACTGTTCAGTTCAGCCTCGTCCTTGGGAATGGACACATGCTTGATCGCCGCCACGTCCGTGTAGCCGTACGTTTCGCGTTTCGCTTTATACACAGACCCGAAGCTGCCTTCCCCCAGTTTTTCTTCTACGATCCATTCTCCCCAAAGGGGCAGGAATTTTTCAATGCCGCTGCTCACAGTTCATAACCTCCAGTATACAAAGAAAAGACCCATCATTCAGGGCAGAAATACATCAGCCTGCGCTATCCGCCAGGCCTGTTCGCATAACAGAAAGCGGCGCTGGGGCATCAGTCCCCCAGCGCCCTCCATTCTTCAGGCGTGATCCGCTTGAGATCCGGATGCTCGTCCACATAGTCCTCCAGGTTCTTATCCACGATGTCGCTGTCCTCGTCCATATACCCATACGCAATGACCTTGGCAATCCCGTCATGGTTGAAGTAGGCCACCTGATCGCCCGTCAGCCCATCCGGAAACATGACGGCGGAGTAATCGAAGAAGTAAATCCCGTCGCCCCGCTTCACGTTCAGCCCACGGCCTACGATCATCATTTTCTGTACGCCGCCTTCCAGCAGCACGATGCTCCCCAGGGGCAGGAAATCGCTTTGTCTCATGGCTCATCTCTCCTCACTGTACTTTGTGATGTCGTACATATTATTCTCATCCTGCATTTCGCAGGCGTGATTCAGAATGTCAAAGAAGGTATCCAGGCCGGTGCACATGAGCTTGAAATCGCCTTCTTCTTCATAGTAAGTCAGGTAAACTTTTTCATCCCGGGTATCCCAGTAATAAAACCCATCCACGCTGCTGACCGCAAGAGGAATCAGGTGATCGGGAATAAAGTCATACGCCCTGTCGCGCCGGATCAATTCTTCAAGATTCCACCGGCCTTTGCCAATGGCGCGCATTTCCAGCACGTCCCAGATATCGCCGTCCCGGGTAAACTGACTGAAAATCACATCGCAGCCATTATATTGGAGGTAATAATCCCGGAGCACCCGGGGAAAGGAAAAATGAAATTTGCTTTCCACTCTGTCCAGGTCTTCCGCCGTAACGGGGTGCGCTCCCTGGGGCGGCTGTTCGATAAAGCGAAATTCAGCCATTCAAATCATCTCCTTCTTTGTTTCCGCGCATCAGTAAGACGTCTGCAGCTGCATGTTCCTGGGCGGCGGGCTGGACGTCCCGGCGGAATCCTTCTCCTCCTTGGAGGACTTGCCAATATCCCGCGTATTCTTGGTGTTGGTCTTGGTATCCTTGGTCAGGCCGCGACCCTTGTCGACGTTGCTCTGCCGGTTCTCCTCCGTCTGATCGGCCTGCTTCTTGGCCTCGTCGTAACCATTCTGGGCTTCTTTTCTTTCAGCCGTTTTTTCGGTGCGTTCGGATTTGGCGGATTTGTAATCTTCCTGCGAATTGGAATATTTGTCCTTGGCCTCGTTATAATTCTGCTGCGCCTGCGTTTCCTGTTTCTGGGCGCTGCGCGCATCCCTCTGAGCGTCCTTCATATCGGATCTGGACTGCTCGTATTCCTGACGGGTCTGATCGTTGCAGCCGGCCTCATGCGCTTGTTTGGATTGCGACACGCTGCCTCCGTGGGGGTAAGTGGATTCGTGAGCGTCTCTCTCCACCAGCTCCACGGTGCTTTCCCCGCTCCGCACATCGTAATCATCCATGTGCTGCACGGTGTATCTCTTTCCGTCTACATAAATCCCGCCATTCTTGTATTCCGAGTTTTCCGGAGACAGAACGCCTTGTTCCACCAGGGCGTCGTATGTGTTCTTATAGTCTTGTCTCCGGTCGGAGCCTTCGTTCCCGGTCGTGGTGATTTTTATTTTCACGACGGCTTTCTCCCCGTTTTCATTGACGTAAATATACTCGCTGTCCTTAAACTCGGGGCCGCCGTTTTCCGTCTTGGTGATTCCTTCAAACCCTTCTTTTTCCGCACGTTCCGCGCAATCCAAATACTCCCCGGTTTCCTTGTCCAGCTTAGGCGAATTTTTCTTCTGCGCGAATTCGTCCACCTGTTCCTGGTATTTGTCCATCTGCTTGTCTTTTTCATCGAAATCCGCTTCGGCCGCTTCTTTCTTTTCGTTGGCTTTGGCCAGATTCTTTTGGGCTTTCTTGAGGTCCTTTTCCGCGTCGTCCGCCTCTGCGGCGACCTCCTTCAGCTTCTCCTCCGCCTGTTTTTCCTTGGCCTTGGCGATCTTTTCTTCTTCCTTTGCTTTTTCCAGCTCGGCCTGCTTTTTCTCAAATTCGGCCTTTTCTTTGCGCTCTCTTCTCAGATTGCCCGCGCCGGAGGCGGCCCCGCCCACGGTGCCCGAAATCGCATCCATGAGGATCTCATCCCCGTCGAGGGCTTTATCCTTGGCCTTTTCGTGGATGGCGCCCAAATCAATGGGCTCGCCGTCGATAGCGCTGCCGATGATTTCCTTGGTCACCGTGCTGGTATACCGGCTGGAAATACCGGAGGCAATATCCGAAACGCCGCCTTCCACGCCGCTTTTAATGATGCGCTCCATATAGCTGTCGTCCCCGGAGGCGGCAAGGGGCGTCTTTGAAAGGAGGCCGCTGCTGGCGCTGCTCACCAGAGAGCTGGTGGTGCCGGCCACAAAGTCCCCGCCAATAGTGGACAAATAACCCTTCCAGCCGCCGCCGCCGTATTTGGCGTTCATATTGTCTGTAAAGCTGGTGCCGTCCCGGATGGATTCATAGCCGGAATTGATCACGTTGGTAATGCCGTTATTGACCACTTTTTTCAGGCCGCCGCCCGCCGCCTTGATCATTGTCTGGCCAAGTTTGGAAGTGACCTTCCCGGCCACGGCGGACGCGCCCTTTGATATTGCGCCGCCGGCATACGACGTAATGGCGCCCACCGCGCCGCCCACCGCGGCGTCTGTAAACACCCGGCCCCAGCTGACCTCTCCGGGGCAGGCGGGAGAGCCGATCTTCTGATCATAATAGCTTCCGACGCCTGCGGAAATCGCGCCGGTCACGGCGCCGGTGGCCGCCATGACCAGGGGCGCGGCCGCGCCGCCCGTAGCCACGGTGACCGCGGCGGAAATAACGATGCAGACGACGGACGCCCAGAACTTGGCTTTCTTGGCTTCCTCCACGCGCTTTTCGTACAGCGCCTGGAGCATTTCGCCTTCCGCTTCCTGCGCATGCTGGATCTTCTCGGCGTTGGCCTCGATCTCGTCGTACATTTCATTGTACGTTTTGGCCATTTTCTGGTAGCTCGGGCTTTGCACCAACGCTTCCGGAGAATAATTGGCAATGTCCTTCATCGCCAGCTGATCCTGCAGGAACTCAATGACGGCAGCGATAGACGCCTGCACCTTTTCGATGCCGGGGCCGGAATAATTCGCTTCCATCTCGATGATCTGGGTGTTGAGCTCGCTGATCTTCTTGATCATCTTGCGAAGATCATTCTCAAACCCCTCGGTGCCGGCATAGGGGATCGACGCAATATCGGCCACTTTGTTGAGGGCCGTTCTGGTATTGTTATCGATGAGCTGGGTCGTGCCGGGATGATAGGAAAGGGCGTCCGCAAAGTCGGTCATTTCCCTTTCCTCGTAGTGCGCTTCGCTGGTATTCTTCCGGTCTTCTTCTATCGTCTGAAAAGCCTCGTTGTACATGGAAAGAATGCCCCTCAGATCGTAAACGCAGCCGCTCAGCATCGACGTGATCTGCGGATACACGTCTGCAAAATAGTTTTTCATGTTGTCTGCGCCTTTTCCGGAAAAATGCGTGCTGTTTGCCAGTTTCTGGGAGCTGTCTCCCATTTTCTTAAGCCCCTCGTCCCAGACCGGCTTTTGTTTATTCATATCATAGATCAATTCGATCAGCGACGGATGATCAAAAACGTAACCCACTTTCGTTTCCTCCCTGCACTCTGCGATCCCCCGGTCGGCGGGCGTGTGTTATCCCAGCTTCTGGTCCACTTCGGAAATCGCTTTGCTGTACTCCAGCACGCGTTTGGCATTTTTATCGGCCAGCTGCTTGTACAGTTCCATGGCCCGCTGAAGATCCTTGCCGCATGCCAAAATGGCCTGAGCGCCCTTCATGCCTCCCAGGCCCTCCCCCTTGAGCAGGCACCCCTCGCCCACCAGGGCGTTGGCCGCGGCAGTGACTCCGGCCACTTCAAAGATCAGATTTGCGCTGTCCATTTTAATCAGCATGGCGGCGATGCCCTTAAACGTACCCATTTTAATTCTCCTTTTCCGGTTTTTACGGCCCGTGCGCCTGTCAGTTGAACCAGTTCGCAAGCCAGGTAAGGGCGCTCTCAAAAAGGGATTTTGCCTCCCCGAAGATGCCCCATTGCTTGTTGATCTGACTTTGTACGTCCTGAATCGCCCAGTTCAGGCTGTCCAGCGCCTGGTTCACCGCCTGGTTTCTGGTATTTGAATAGTAACTGACAAAATCCTTGACAGTTCCTTTATAGACCTTTTCGTGTTGATTGCCGCTCCATCGATGGATAATTTTCATATCCGAGTTGTCGATGGTGCGCATCATGTTTTTGAAGCTGCTGTTTTCCGTCTCCAGCACTTTTTTCGCTTCCTTCAGCCGCTTCATTTTTTGGTCCAGGGAATTAATATTCTTCTCGGCCTCGTTCATTTTGCGTTTATTGCTGTCCCGCTGCCATTCCTTGGACCGTTTTTCTTCCTCTGTGGGCCTGTATTCCGTGGAATCACTGCTCATAAGCTCATCCCCTTGGGCTCAATGAATGATTTTTTTCAATTTTACCATATTGTATATTGATTTTCAAGCATAAATCGTTTACAATATAAAAAAAAGACAGCCGGTCAGGCTGACAGGGAGGAAAACAAAATGGCAATCAAAATGTCACCCGATGAACTGCGTTCCTACGCCCAAAAGCTGCTCAACAATTGCACCGAGGCTCAGGCTCTGGCCAAGAGCATCGATTCCAACATCAAGGCTGTGGCTTCCAACTGGGAAGGCCAGGCGCAGCAGCGCTATGTGTCCGACTTTGAAAAGGTGAAGCCCACCCTGGAAAAGACGATCCCCGAACAGCTCACCACCATGGCTCAGAACCTGAAGTCTATGGCTGACAAGTTCCAGGAAGTCGACGAAGCCTTCGGAAGCTGAGGAAGGGCGTTTTTTCGCTGCCTTACCCGATCGATGGGGCTGCCGCGGGCTCATTGCGCGGCAGCCCCATTCTTGATGTGGCCGGGCTTATGGCCCGGGCCGCTCCGTATGAAAGGAAACAGCCATGATGATGAACGGCGACACCCCCGCGGAAACCGGCGCAGAGCTGCCCGAGGAAAGCAGCGCTGTTTTTTCTCCCGATATGATGCTGTGCGGCGTCAATACGCCGATTTGCGCTGCATACCTGATCAATAAACCCGAATTCGTGCTGGGCAAAAGCGAAAGCTGCGACGGCGTGATCTCCTTTTCTCCCGAAATAAGCCATTCCCACGCGCGGATCACCTGGGAAAACGGCACCTACTACATCACCGATCTGAAAAGCACCAACCGTACCTTTCTGAACGGCAGGGCGCTCCCGCCCGAGCAGAAGCGCGTTTTCCGTTCGGGAGACCGCATCACCCTGTCTACCTTTATTTTTCAGGCCCAAAGAATCAATAAGTGATCGTGGAAAGGCGGTGCTCCCTGTGACGGGCAAGCGTATTATCATTTATTTGAACTCGGGCAAGGAAGTGGAGATGGAGGTGCAGACCGACATCCGGGCCGACGCGTTCATCGACGCGCTGTACGCTTCTTTGACCCCGGGAGGGAAAAACCCAGGCTTCATCCGGTCCGTAAATCCCATCAGCCTGATCTGCGGCAGCGCCACGCTGGAGCAGTTCGGGCTGCGCGACGGCAGCGTCCTGTACATGGATTAATAGGAAAGGAAGGATCAAGCGAAAATGGTTTGGATGATGAGACTGCGGACGGAAAAATGGGAAGCCTATTTCCGCACCTTTCCTTTCCGGCATGAGATCACCATCGGCGGCACGGGCGTCGATATTTCCGTTCCCGGCTGCACCCAGGGGGTGCTGCTGCGGTGCGCGTACGAAAAGGACGCCTTCACCATCGCCGCGCAGAACGGCGGGAAGCTGGCCGGATCCGAGAGCGGGATCATCCGGCTGCAGGGGGAAACCGAAGGCGAATGGACGCTGCTGGATATCGGCAACGGCAAGCCGCTGTCCATCCAGGCGTCCATGCTGCCCGACGAGGCGCTTCCCCATTATGACCGCTCCATTGATATCAGCGAAGACCAATCCATCCTGGTGGGCGCCGGCCGGAACGCCGATATTCCCCTGCGGCACAGCCTGATCCCGGACGAGGCGTTCCGCCTGCGCAGGAAGCAGAAGGCCTTGCTGCTGGAGCAGATCCGTCCCGTCCCGATGGGCGTTTATGTCAATACCCGCAAAACGAATGGGTCCGCCACCGTCCGGGACGGGGATTTTCTGTTCTGCGTCGGTTTCCGCGCCTATTGGCACGACGGGCAGCTGCACATCCCCAGCAACGATGGGATCGAGATCCACACCCTTCACTATGTGGATGAAAAAGAGCAGAACAGCCACCTGGAATATCCCCGCATAAACCGCACCTCCCGCTTCCAGTACCAGCGGAGCACGGAACCGATCGAGATCCAGGACCCCCCAAACAACAACAATCAGAATAAAAACAATCTGCTGATGTCCCTGCTGCCGGTCTCCGCCATGATCCTGCTGACGCTGTTTTTGCGGGGCACGTCCTCCTCCAATCTGGGAATGGTGCTTTTCAGCGTGGCTTCCCTGGCAATCGGTGGCGTCACCAGCGTGCTGACCTACATTCAGACCAGCAAAGAGAACAAGAAAAAAAGCCAGCAGCGGGTCGAGACATACAATAAATATATCCAGCAGCAGCGGAAAATGATCCGGGACGCCCGGGACGAGGAGCGCGAGATCCAGAGCGCCATCTACATTGACCCCGAAACGGAGCTGCAGAACGTCTGGGACTTTTCCGGCGATCTGTTCGACCGGCATCTGACGGACGCGGACTTCCTGGATGTGCGTCTGGGCACGGGCGATCTGCGGTCCTCCCGGAAGATCGTATGCAAAAAGCACGAGGTTTTCGAAGCGTCCGACGAGCTGTTTTCCCTGCCCAACCGGCTGCAGAAAGAGTTTGAGTTCATCCACGACATGCCGGCCGCGGTGCCCCTCCGGGAGGCGAACGCCATCGGCATCGTGGGCGACGAGGACAAGCTGGAAGAAACCGTCAAAAACATGATGCTTGATCTTTCCACCCGGCAGTATTTTGACGATGTGAAGCTGTATCTGTTCCTGTCGGACGTTTTCCGCCGGGAAGTAGAATGCTTCCGCTCTCTCCCCCATCTGAAAAACAAACGCCTGGACCGGCGGAATATCGCCCATGACGAAGAAAGCCAGACGGTGATCACGGAGGACCTTTACAAAGAGCTTTCCGACCGCGAGGCCATCGGCACCCTGCCCGAGCAGTATCCTTGGCTGGTGGTGTTCGTCTATGCGGACGAATCCGCCCTGATGCAGCACCCCGTCATCCGGTATGTGGAAAAAGCGTCCTCTCTGCACGCCGCTTTCATCTTCCTCACCCAGCACCGGGAGCTGCTGCCCCAGGGATGCAGCTACCGCGTCCTGCTGGCCACAAACGAGTTCAGCGGCGTCATCGTATCCATGAAGACCGACGTGCCGGATCAGCTGTTCAGCTACAAATGCCTGGCACACGAACAGCTGCGCAAAATGTCCGAGCGGCTGGCGCCCGTGTACAGCGGCGAAGTGAACCTGGCCACCAGCCTGAGCTCCCACGAATCCTTGTTCCACATGATGGGCGTGCACGATGCGCAAGAGCTGAATATCCTCCAGCAGTGGCGCTCTGCGAACAGCGCCGAAAGCCTGGCGGCGCCGCTTGGCGTGATGGACACCGGAAACGTGCTGATGCTGGACCTGCATGAACGGGCCCACGGCCCGCACGGGCTGGTGGCAGGCACCACGGGCTCCGGCAAAAGCCAGGTGCTGATCAGCTATCTGCTTTCCCTGTCCAGCCGCTTCTCGCCGGAGGACGTGGCCTTCTGCATCATCGACTTCAAAGGCGGCGACATCATCAAGCACCTGCCAGGCCTGCCCCACATCGCCGGCTCCATCACCAACCTGGAAAAGCACGAAATCACCCGTTCCCTGAAATCCATCAACGCGGAAAAGAACAAGCGCATGGCCCTCTTTGCGGAGCCCCAGGTGAACGCCAGCAACATCAGCGAATATACGAAGGCCTACAAAGAAGGGCGCGCCAAGGTTCCGCTCCCCCACCTGATCATCATTGTGGACGAGTTCGCCGAGCTCAAGAGCCAGCACCCTGATTTCATGAACGACCTGATCAGTATCGCCCGCGTGGGCCGCAGCCTGGGCATTCACATGATCCTCTGCACCCAGAAGCCCGCAGGCGTGGTGGACGACCAGATCTGGAGCAACAGCGACTTTAAGCTCTGTCTCCGCGTTCAGACCAAGGAAGACAGCAACGAGATGCTCAAATCTCCTCTGGCGGCGGAAATCCGCGAGCCCGGCCGCGGCTACCTGCAGGTGGGGCGCACCAGCCAGTTTGATCTGTTCCAGTCCGGCTATTCCGGGCAGTCCGAATCCAGCGATCAGCAGAAGGATCAGGCGTTCAAGCTGTATCAGCTGAACCTTTCCGCCAAAAAGACGCTGATTTTCAAGCATACCCCCCAGGTCGTCTCCAGCGACAGGACCCAGTGCGCAGCCGTGCTGGAATCCATCATCGAGGCGTTCCGCGCATCCGGGTTTGCCTATCCCGAAAAGCTGTGCCAGCCCCCGATCCCGACTGTTCTCACTTATGAAGAGCCGCCGCTTTCAAAGACGTACAGCATCCCGGTGGGCATCTACGACGATCCGGACTCCCAGGCGGTGCATCCCCTGGAGCTGGAAATCACCGGCCGGAACACCCTGATTGCCGGCAGTACCCAGATGGGCAAGACCAACCTGCTGATGGTGCTCCTGCGGCGCATCGCCTCCTCCCTGACGCCCAGCGACGTGCAGGTATACATTATGGACTTCAATACCATGGCGCTCAAGACCATGAGCCAGCTCAGCGTCATCGGCGGCGTGGTCACTGCGGACGAGGAAGAAAGGCTGAAGAACCTGCTCAAGCTCCTCAAGGACGAGATTGCCAGCCGCAAAGCCCGGTTCATGGACGCCGGCGTCACGTCGTTCTCCGCTTACCGGGAAATCCATCCCGACGCCCACGCTATCCTGATCCTGATCGACAACTACGCGGTGTTCAAAGAGCTGTACGAAGAGCGCTACGGCGACGATATCACCTTCCTGCTGCGGGAAGGCCCCGCCCTGGGGATCACCTTCTGTGTGACCGTTCAGCAGGCCGCCGCCCTGAATTACCGGAAGCTGTTCTTCTTCAATCAGCGCATCGTGCTGCCCATGGGCGAGCAGTCGGAATACTCCACCGTGCTGGAAGGCTGCCGCGTATCGCCGCTGGAAACGGCGGGCCGCGTGCTGATCTCCATGAACAAGCAGTTCTACGAAGGCCAGACCTTCGAGGCCTTCGACGGCGAAACGGAAGCCCAGAAAGCCCAGGCCATCCGCGCTTTCGTGCAGGAGCATTCCGGCAAGCCCAAGGCCAGGCCCATTCCCAGCGTGCCTTCCCTGCTGACCACCGCCTGGATCCAGGAAACTTTCGCCGGCCAGTATCCCGCCCTGCAGTATCCCTTCGGCATGGACTATGCGTCCGTCATGCCCGCGGTGATCGATCTGATGAAGGATTTCTCCCTGGCCCTGGTGGGCGGAGACCAGCGCGGAAAGCGGCGCTTCGTGGATCTGTTCCTGGCATACGCCATGGACATGGCATCCCGGAACGAGGCCCAGATCCGCATCCTGGACGGTTACGAACGCAAGCTGAAGGCTTACCAGTCGGCCCCCGGCATCCTCAATTATTCCTATGATCCGGACGACATCATCGGCTTCTTCACCGAAACGCTGGAAGTGCTGGAAAAGCGCCTGGCTGAAGCGCGCCAGGCAGAGGACGCCATCCCCTCCGGTCCCGCGCTGATCTATGTGGTCAACAGCTATGAAGCCATCAAGAAGATTTCCGACAGCAGCCTGCTGATGGACAATTTCAACACCATGGCGGAAAAATACCGCCGGATGAAGATCTTCTTCCTGTTCAGCGACGTGGACAACAAGACGATCAACTTCTCCTCCCCGGATCTGCTGCGGTTCATCCGGGAAGAGAGGCGGGCGCTGATCTTCGAGGAGATCAATCAGGTGAAAGCCTTCGATATTTCCCTGATGGTCCAGCGTTCCAACAGCCGGCCGCGCTCCAACAACGAGGCCTTCCTGCTTTCGGAGGAGGACGTTTCCCGCATCAAGCTCATCGACAGCGCGGAATGATTACGAAAGCGCAGCGGGGCGGAAACGCCGCGCGGCATCGCCAAACGCATTGGACTGCTCCGGCCCGCTTTCGTAAAAAGGCGGTTTCTCTTCCGGGAAGCATCGGCAGTTCAGCCACGGTATAAAGGAATAAGCAGCGTGCAATCCGTCACGCAATCGTCGGCTGGAGCGTTTTCCGTTTGGAAAACACTCCGGCCGTTTTCACTTTTTGATCGCTAAATAACACACGTATGAAAACAAAAAATCCGGGCCCTCCGCCTGTCGGCTGAAAGCTCGGATTTCTTATGTTTGGAAAAAGAATCAATTTCTTGAGGCGTTCCGGCGGCATCCTGCCGCGCCCGGGAACATCCGCCTCCGGGTCGGTCCGCGCTCCCCGGCCGGGGCCTCGCTTTATCCCACCGTTTTCTTTTTCATTTTCCAAAACAGCACCGCGTACACGCAGAACATGGCCACCGCGAAGCCCGCGCCGATGGGCCGGGAAACCGCGGCGGACAGGCTGAAGCCTTCGGGCGCCATCAGGATATAGGTCATGCTCACCGCGGACATGAACGCGGCGGGCAGCGCCGTGAGCAGGGAGCCGAACCGGTATTTTCCTTCCTTGACCAGATAGCCGGTGGCCACCCAGAGAGAGATCATGGCCAGGGTCTGGTTGGACCAGGAAAAATACCGCCACAGCACATCGAAATCCAGCTGCGTCAGCACGGCGCCCACGGCCAGCAGCGGCAGGGTGATGATCAGCCGGTTTTTCATCCTTTTCTGATCCAGCCGGGTGGTTTCCGCCAGGATCAGCCGGGCGCTGCGGAACGCCGTGTCCCCCGAGGTGATGGGGCATACCACCACGCCGATCACCGCCAGCACGCCGCCCACGGTGCCCAGCAGGGTCTGGGAGATTTCCAGCACCGCGTGGGACTGGCCGCCGTTTGCTTTCGTCATGGCATCGGCCAGCGTTTCCGTGGCGCCGTAGAAGGCCACGCCCGCGGCGGCCCAGATCAGGGCGATCACCGCTTCGGCGATCATGGCGCCGTAGAAGATGCTGCGGCCCTGCTTTTCACTTGTGATGCACTTGGCGATCATGGGCGACTGGGTGGCGTGGAAGCCGGAAATGGCGCCGCAGGCAACGGTGACGAACATGAAAGGCCATACCGGCAGCCCCGCGGGGTGCAGGTTCTGCAGCGTGATTTCCGGGATCGCTTTGCCGCCGATAACGATGCCGCCCAGCACGCCCAGGGCCATCACGATCAGCAGGATGCCGAACACCGGATAAAGCCTGCCGATCACCCGGTCGATGGGCAGAAGCGTCGCCAGCACGTAATACAGGAGAATGACAACGATCCAGAAAAGGATGTTCTGAAAGATCGGGAGCCCCGAATCGCCCACCAGATTGGTGATCAGCGCCGCCGGCGTATTGACGAACACCGTGCCCGTCAGCACCAGCAGCACCACGGAAAACACCCGCATGATCCATTTGGCCGGCCTGCCGATATACAGGCTGGAAAGCTCCGCGATGGATTCCCCGCCGTGGCGGCAGGAGATCATGCCGGACATATAATCGTGCACCGCGCCGCCCAGGATGGAGCCGAACACGATCCACAGGAACACCACCGGCCCGAAGCACGCGCCCATCAGCGCGCCGTAGATCGGCCCCGTGCCCGCAATGTTGAGCAGCTGCACCAGGAACGCCTTCCAGGGCTTCATGGGCACGCAGTCCACGCCGTCGTTGACGGCCACCGCGGGCGTCGTGCGGCCGTCCGGGCCGAAAACCTTCTCAGTGACGCGGCCGTATACGGCGAAGCCCGCCAGCAGGACGGCCAATGACAGGATCAATGAAATCACGGTTTACCCCTCTAAGGATCGAGGATACGGCGGTCAGTCCGCGGCGGACGGTTCGGGCTTTGCGAACGCCTTGATCACCGCCGGGTACAGCGCCACGCAGTACAGCACCACGATCATGGTATAGCAGAAATGCCCCCAGTGGCTGCCCAGCAGGCCGTCCAGCGGCTTTTTGAGATACAGGATCATCAGCGCCAGCGGCACCAGCCCCGCCGCGCCGATCAGCAGCCCCCGGCCCGTCAGCCCCGCGGGCTTGAATTTCACAAAGGTTTTTTCAATGTACCGCGCAATGGGGAAGGCGATCAGCAGGCAGGTGTCCCCGTAGCCGTCGTTCATCATTTTCTGCGGGTCCACCAGCAGCTTATCGTTCACAACATCCATAGGATACCACTTGTATGTGATATACACGATGCCCAGACAGCCCACCACGAAGCTGATCAGCAGGAACAGGTTTTCCTTTTCGGGATGCTTTTCCAGGTATTTGAAGATCTTCGCCGCGGCGATCAGCGCCAGCGCGGATTCCAGCAGGCCCACCATCACGTCCTGCGGCGTGTGCACCCCCAGGTAATTCCTGGAAAACGCCGTGAGCAGGGCGAGCAGGAGGAAAACCACGGCCACGGGCTTTTTCCACCGCCAGGTGGTTACCGCCAGTCCGCCGCAGATGGGCCCGGCGGTGACGGTATGGCCGCTGGGGAAGGAATAGCCCGTCGCCGTGCTGATGGCGTCTCCGGCGGGCAGCACCCGCGCGTCCCGGATCCAGGGGCGGTATACGCAGGCCGTCAGCTTCACCATGGCGTTGACGCCGCAGCAGAGATAATAGGATACCAGCGTGTACAGGCCCTTTTTCTTGTCGATGACCCAGTACACGAATACGGGCAGCATGATCAGGAACGTCACCGCAAAGAGGGAAAGACCCTCCATGAACGGCGTCAGCGCGTCGCCGATGTTTTTCCGGAAATCCTGCAGTACCAGCAAGTAATCAATATCCATAGGCTCCTCCTGTTCTTCTGTGTCGGTTTTATCATTGCGCCGGGCCTGAAAAGCGCCCCGCTGCCGGACGGGATCCCGCGGGGACCGCCGCCGTCCGGGCGCTTCACAGCAGACAGGATCACAATGGATATGATACCACAGATTTCTGAATGATTGCAATATTTTCATGCGGCCGCCGCCCCTATCTCTCACCCGGCGAACAAAAAAATCCGGGCCCTCCGCCTGCCGGCTAAAAGCCCGGATTTTCCATGCCCGGTGAAGCCTGCCCTTTCCTTCTTTTTTCCGGTCATTCCAGCGGCGGGAAGGCCTTCGGGCAACCCCCGGTCCTCCGACGATCCCGGCGCGCCGCCCTATCTGGCCGGCGCGGACGCGTCGCCGTTTTTCCGGATCCGCAGCAGCCATTCGCCATAGGTCCGGTCCGTATACAGTTCAAAATCCGGATCAAAGCCGTATCCCTCCGGCGCCTTGATCAGCTGCACATGATAAACGTCCGGCGCGCCGTCGAAGGCGACGTTCCCGTTTGCGTCGGACTTCCGCGGGATACAGGCCGCGTCGGTGCAGAAATTCAGCATGACGCCCGGAACAGGCACGCCGTCCTGATCCACGATATGCAGAAGATAGGCCTGCGAAAGGGCCGTTTCCGGCCAGGTAAAATCGCCGTATTCCCAGGTGACGTCATAGCCCCAGGAACGCATGGCTTCGGCCAGCTCTTCGATGTACTCATCCCCCGGGATCAGGTACACGCACAAGGCGTTTTCATCCTCTTCTCCCATCAGGCATGCGCAAACATAATGCGCCTCCGCTTCCGCGTCCGGCATAGGCTGGTCGATCACATAAGCGCTGCGCTCCGCGTCCAGCAGGTTCTGCAGCGTAAAAATGTCCCTGTAGTTATAATAGGCGACGGCAGCCGGATCGTCGGAGGCGGCAATCTCCAGCCGCAGATGCGCGGCATCGTCATAGATTACATAAGCCGGCTGGGGATCGGGATCGTCCTCCACCCGGAACAGGACGCATTTTGCGCCGTCGTTTTCCACACGGATCGCCCGGCCGGAGGACACGGGAAAAGCGCGGGTGGAAGCGTCCTTGGGAATTTCAGACAAAACGGCGGTTCCGGTATAGCCGTCCCCCAGAAAGGCTTCGATCACGCGCATCACATCTTCTGCGCTCAAAAAGCTGCCGGTTTTCAGGAAAGCGGCGTTGCCGAAGCGGTCCACGATCACCGTGGCGGGAATGCCCTCTTCGCCGATGTACTTATACAGGGCGGCTCCTTCATCCCGACCCATGGGCAGGGAAAGGCCGTGCGCTTTCCGATAGGCTTCGATGATTTCGGCCGTATCCTCTTCTTCCCTGGACAGCGCGATAAAAGCGACGCGGTCTTTGTACTGTTCGTAGGCTTCGTTCAGAAATCCCATTTCCGCGCCGCACGGCGGGCACCAGGTGGCCCAGAAATTGATCAGCACCGCTTCGTGATCCGCGAACTGCCCGGAAAGGGTAAAGAGATTTCCCTCGGTATCCGTTGTGGTAAAATCCGGGAAAGGCTTCCCCAGGATCCCCGCTTCCTCCGCCGCCGCATGCCCAAAGCACGGCATCAGCGCCAGCGCCAACAGCAAAAGCAAGATTCTTTTCATGCGTCCGTCCTCCTCTTTTTCCCAGAATGTGCGAAATGCTGATGTAAGTATACTATAAAACCGCAGAAATGAGTATACAGATCGGAAAATAAATGTCAGTTTTCATAGAACCACACGCCCTCCCTCCGTTTCCCGGGCGTCCTCTTTTTTCATGCAGACCCTCTTGACAATTACCCCACGGGGGTATATAATTCCTATTGCATCAATCATACCCCCGCAGGGTATTTAACGGAGGCGGCGCAATGGAAGGCTTGCCGGGAGCTCACGATCATTCGGAACGGAAAAAGGTGCGGGATGAAAATGAACGCCACGATCTGATGAACCGCCTGAAGCGGATCGAGGGCCAGGTGCGCGGCCTGCAGCGGATGCTGGAGGAAGACGCCTACTGCCCGGATATCCTGACCCAGGCATCGGCGGTCAATTCCGCGCTGAACAGCTTTTGCCGGGTGCTGCTGGCCAATCATATCCGCACCTGCGTGTCGGCGGATATCCGCGCCGGGCGCGATGAAACGGTGGACGCGCTGATGGAAACGCTGCAGAAGCTGATGAAGTAAATTCGGGGAGAACAGGAATGGAACAGTACCAGGTGACCGGCATGAGCTGCGCCGCGTGCTCCAGCCGGGTGGAAAAAGCGGTGTCCGGGGTGCCGGGGGTAACTTCGTGCTCCGTAAGCCTGCTGACGAACTCCATGGGCGTGGAGGGCACGGCTTCGCCCGCCGATATCATCCGCGCCGTGGAGGCCGCAGGATACGGCGCTTCCCTGAAAGGCGCGGCGAAAGCAGCCGCCCCCGGCGAGGCCCCTTCCTGGGCGGATGCGGAAGCGCTCAAGGATCACGAAACGCCCAAACTGAAAAAACGGCTGCTGTTTTCCGTGCCGATCCTGCTGATCCTCATGTATTTCTCCATGGGGCACGGGATGTGGGGCTGGCCCGCCCCCGCGGCTTTCGACAACCATGTGTTCCTGGGCCTGTTCGAGCTGCTGCTGGCCGTGATGGTGATGATCGTCAACGGGAAGTTTTTTACCTCCGGCTTTTCTTCCCTGGTCCGCGGCGCGCCCAACATGGATACCCTGGTGGCCCTGGGGTCCGGGGCGTCCTTCGTCTATTCCCTGACGGAGCTGTTCCTGATGATCCTGGCCCAGGGAGCAGGCGATCACAATACGGTGATGAAGTACGGCATGAACCTGTACTTTGAATCCGCAGCCATGATCCCCACCCTGATCACCGTGGGCAAAATGCTGGAGGCCATGTCCAAGGGCCGCACCACGGACGCGCTGAAAGGGCTGATGCGGCTGGCCCCCAAAACCGCCGTACTGCTGCGGGATGGCGCGGAAACAGAGGTGGGCGTCGAAGAGGTCCGCGCAGGCGACGTGTTCGTGGTCCGTCCCGGGGAGCAGATCCCGGTGGACGGCGTCATCCTCAAGGGCGTCACCGCGGTCAATGAATCCGCGCTGACCGGGGAAAGCATCCCGGCGGACAAGGCCGCGGGCGACGCCGTTTCCGCGGCCACCATGAACCAGCAGGGGTATATTGAATGCCGCGCCACCCGCGTGGGAGAAGACACCACCCTGGCGCAGATCATCCGCACCGTTTCCGACGCGGCGGCGACAAAAGCCCCGCTGGCCCGCATCGCGGACAAGGTATCCGGGATCTTCGTGCCCGCCGTCATCGGGCTCGCCCTGCTGACGCTGGCCGGCTGGCTGCTCGCCGCAAAGCCCTTCTCCTTTGCCATCGCCCGGGGCATCTCGGTGCTGGTGATCAGCTGCCCCTGCGCCCTGGGGCTCGCCACGCCCGTTGCCATCATGGTGGGCAGCGGCGTGGGCGCGAAAACCGGCGTGCTGTATAAGACCGCCGCCGCGCTGGAGGGCGCGGGCAGGACGCAGCTGATCGCGCTGGATAAAACGGGCACCGTGACCGAGGGCCAGCCCCGCGTGACCGATGTGATCCCGCTGGGCATGGAGAAAAACGAATTGCTTTCCCTGGCCGCGTCCCTGGAAAAAAACAGCGAGCATCCCCTGGCCAGGGCCGTCGCCGCCGAAGCGGAGGGCCTGGCGCTTTCGGAAGTCACCGGCTTTGAAGCGCTGCCCGGCCACGGGCTCCGCGCCCGGCTGGACGGCAAAGAGCTGCTGGGCGGAAGCCTGAAATATCTTGCGTCCAGGGGGCTGGTCAGCGAAGCCGTATCCGCGCGGGCAAACGCCCTGGCGGAGCAGGGAAAAACGCCGCTGCTCTTCGCCCTGGACGGAAGCCTCTGCGGCATGATCGCCGTCGCCGATCCCATCAAGCCGGATTCCGCCCAGGCCATCCGGGAGCTGAAGAACATGGGCATCCAGACCGTGATGCTCACCGGCGACAACGAAAGGACGGCCAGGGCCATCAGCGCCCAGGCGGGAGTGGACCAGGTGATCGCGGGCGTTTTGCCGGAAGGCAAGGCGGACGTGATCCGCAGTCTTAAGCCCCTCGGGAAGGTCGCCATGGTGGGCGACGGCATCAACGACGCGCCTGCCCTGACGGTGGCGGATAACGGCATCGCCATCGGCGC
>JAFZQK010000085.1 GCA_017620455.1 Clostridia bacterium | reverse complement strand
GAAAGCGGGTCATGGCCCAGCCGGTGACGCCGTGATAGGTGACGCGGCACCAGACGCTGCCCGTTTCGTGGACGGACACGGGTTCGTACTGGGGAATGGTGAGGAGCACCTTGGCGGTGTCCCGGGCGTAAAGGCGCAGGTTCAGGCTGCCTTGAGGCGTATTGACCCAGGCCGTGGCAGCGGACGGCGCGGGCGTTGCCGACGGGGCCTGAGTGGGAGACGCCGCGATGGGCGTGGGAGAGGCCCCGGCGGGACCGGCCTGAAAGGCAAGGAACGCGGTCATCACGTACCCTTCCGTGCCGCCGTATACGGTTTTGCACCAGCTGTCGCCCTTTTCCAGCACGGGAATGATCTCGTACTGGGGGATGGTGCGCAGCACCCGGGCGGAGGAAGAGGGGGAAACGCGCAGGTTCAGCGAGCCCTTCTGGGTGTTCACCCGGGCCAGGATCTCCCCCTGGGCCGGGGCGTCAGTTTCAATGGGCGCGGGGGTCTCGGCGGTGACCTGCTCCCGGCTCTCCTGGCCGGACACCACCGGACTCAGGATGGACCGGGTGAGGGAATACTGCACCTGGGTGCAGCCCGCGAAATAAAAGCCCAGGATCTGGGCGCAGGAATAGCCCATTTTCGCCATCTGCATGGCGCCGCGCTGGCTCATGCCCAGGCCGTGGCCGTAGCGCCGGGCGGTGACGGTGAAGCCGCCCACCGCTGGGGACACGGACCACAGTTCGTTTTTCCCGGAATTGATGCTCATGCCCAGGGGGCCTTCCAGCTCGCTGAAAATATCGAAGGTGAGAACGCCGGCGCGGGCCCCGCCGTCCTTCTGGTAGGTCACGGAAAAATCCAGTTTGGTGTACAGCTTGCTGGGGGCGGGGTATTTGGGAGTATGGGGCGTAACGGCGGTGACGCCGGTGAGGACTGCCTCCGCGCCGAATGCGGACGCCGCCTTCCGGGCAAGCAGGCTTTGCAGCTTGGCGTTCTGCTGGACGCCGGAGGCGCTGACGAAGAACGAGGTTTTCCGGGCGTCCGGGTTCTGCAGGTCGTAGGGGTCGTCCTTGACCCCCAGGTAGGCGTAGCCGGAGGTGCCCCAGATGTTTTTGATGCTCTCGGTCTGGCCGCCGTTGGAGGCGGTATAGTAGGTGGCGGCGAAGGAGCCGCCGGACTGGAGGGCGATGCCCTTCGTAGCGTTCACGGCCTGGGTGCAGGCGGTGGAGGCGGAGGGCGTGCCGCTGTACACCTGGTCCTGGGTGGTATCCACCACGTCGTAGAGGGTGGAGGAGGCGTGCTGCATGGCCCGCATGGTGTAGGTGCGGGCGGCGATGGCCTGGGCCTTCAGCGCCTCCAGCGGGGAGGACGCGCCCATTTCGTAGGGCAGCACGCCGCAGAGGTAATCTTCCATATACACGTAGGCGATAATATAGTACGTGCCGTTCCGCACGGTGAAGAGGAAATCCCCGGGATACAGGTTGCCCGGCACCCGGCCCTGGGCGATCTTGACGCCGTTCTGGCCGTCGGCGGCGTGGCGGCGCAGCTTGAAGGAAGCGCCCATATTGGCGGTGACGCCGCCGCAGGTGAGGGACAGGGCGCCGCTGGCTTTATCGTACCGCACCGTCACCTTGGAGCCGGAGGCGATCTGCTTTTCGGATTGGCCGTTCACGGTGTAGCTGCCGTATACGGTGAGGTTCAGCACGGCGGGCGCGCCTAAGGAGGAGAGCCGCACCCGCACCATCCCGTTCCGGGCGGACCCGGCGGTGAGCGGCGCAGCGGCGGGGGCGTCCGCGGATGCGGCGGGCGTGAAAAAGCCCAGCGCCAGCGCGAAAACCGCGGCCAGGGCCAGAAGGCTTTTCATTGCGCTGCGCCGGTGCATGGTAACATCTCCTTCGTAATTTCGTAATACTTTCGTAACTAATGGCAGTGTACCATATTTTCGCGGTTTTGTCCATCCCTTTTTGGCTGGGAATGGCTGGGTTTTCAAACGGGGAGTTGTGTGGTAAAATAAAGGGGAACTGACGGGAAACGAGGACGGGATGCGCATGAAAGTCGTGGTGGCCGAAAAGCCCAGCGTGGGGCGGGATATCGCCCGGGTGCTCAAGTGCACGGAGAGGGGCGAGGGGTTCCTCAAGGGGGAAAACTATCTGGTCACCTGGGCGGTGGGCCATCTGGTGACGCTGTGCGAGCCGGACGAGATCGACGAAAAATACAAAAAATGGCGGATGGAGGACCTGCCCATCCTGCCGGACCGCATCCCCACGAAGGTGATCCCCCAGACCAAATCCCAGTTTTCCATCGTGAAGAAGCTCATCAACGACAAGGACACCGATTCCCTGATCTGCGCCACCGACGCCGGGCGGGAGGGGGAATTGATCTTCCGGCTGATCTACGAGCAGGCGAAATGCAAAAAGCCCGTGGAGCGGCTGTGGATCTCCTCCATGACCGACGAGGCCATCCGGGAGGGCTTCGCCGCCATGAAACCCGCCAAAGAATACGACGGGCTGTATAAAAGCGCCCAGTGCCGGGCTCAGGCGGACTGGCTGGTGGGCATGAACGCCAGCCGGGCGTTCACGCTGCGCTTCGACGCCCTTTTGTCCATCGGCCGGGTGCAGACGCCTACATTGGCCATCCTGGTGAAGCGGCATCACGAAATCAAAAATTTCAAGCCCGAGGAATACTATACAGTCACCGCCGATTTCGGGGATTATACAGGCCAGTGGTTCGACGAAAGCACGGAGGACGAAAAAAAGGCCGCCCGCATCCCCGCGAAGGAAAAGGCGGAGGAGATCGCCAGGGCGGTGAAGGGCAAGGCGGCCCGGGTAAAATCCGTTACGGCCGAGGAAAAAAAGGAGCTGCCGCCGCAGCTGTACGATCTGACCTCCCTCCAGCGGGAGGCCAACCGGAAGCTGGGCTTCACCGCGGACAAGACGCTGAAGATCGCCCAGGAGCTGTACGAAAAATGGAAGGCGATCACCTATCCCCGCACGGACAGCCGGTATTTGCCCATGGATATGATCTCCCGGGCCAAGCTGACGCTGCAGAAGCTGCCGGATAACTACCGGCCCTTCGTGGACGGCATCCCCTATAAAGAAGGGGGGAAGCTGCCTGTATCGAAACGGGTGTTCGACAACGCGAAGATCTCCGATCACCACGCCATCATCCCCACGCCCCAGACCGCGCCGGTGGAAAAACTGTCTCAGGACGCGGCGAAGCTGTACGACATGATCGCCCGGCGGCTCATCGCGGCGTTCTATCCCGCCTACGAATACGAGCAGATCCGGGTGGTGACGGCGAGCCAGGGCCATGCCTTCAAATCCACCGGCCGTGCGGTGAAGGCGAACGGATGGAAGGACGTGTACCCCGCCGAGGAAAAGGAGGCGGACGTGCTGCCGGCCCTGAAGGAGGGGGACGGGCGGACGGTTTCCAAGACCGCGGTGAAAAAGGAGGCCACGAAGCCCCCCGCGCCCCATACCGACGCATCGCTGCTGGCGGCCATGGAAAACGCCGGGCGGGAATTGGAGGACGAAAAGCTGCGGGAGCAGATGAAGGGCTCCGGCCTGGGCACCCCCGCCACCCGGGCCGCCATCATCGAGCGGCTTCTCCAGGTGGGCTACGCCTCCCGCCGGGGCCGGGCCATCCAGGCCACGGAAAAGGGCGTGCAGCTCATCGCCATCGCGCCGGAGGAGATTTCTTCCCCCGAAACCACCGGCAAGTGGGAGCTGGCGCTGGACGAGATCGCCAAAAACCAGCGGGATACGGACCGGTTCATGCAGGGCATCCGGAAGCTGACCACCTTCCTCATCGATTACGCCCGGACCACCCGGACGGAAGCGGCCTTCCCGGAGGAAATGCGCCGGGGCAAGGGCGGCAAACGCAAAGCCGCGGCGGTGAAGCCCGTCGAAGGCGCGCTGTGCCCCCTGTGCGGGAAGCCGGTGCAGGAGAACGCGAAAGCCTTCGGCTGCTCCGCCTGGCGGGAAGGATGCCGCTTTACCCTGTGGAAGGACGGGCTTTCCCGGGGCGGCGGGCCGCAGCTGAACGAAAAGCTGGTAAAGCTGCTGCTGGAAAACAGGGAGGTGCGGGGCTCCACCGGGGTGATTGCCCTGCGGGACGGGCAGATCCTTTTCACCCCCAACGGCGCCGACGCCCCCAGCGTCAGCCAGCCCATCCAATACCAAAAGAAATAGTCTCTCTTCTTTATTAAGCAGCATAGAACAGAACATCATATTATTCATTTCCCCCAGCCGTTTTCTCGTAAGGGGCCCGGGGAAACGGTCTTTGGCCCCAAAGAGCGGCCCCCCCGGAAAAAATAAAAATAAAATCTCAGAATTCTCATCGTTTTCTAATGGAACTTCCCCTGCGCCTTTCATTTTCGGGCGATATGATATACCCGTCCCAAGGGGGAAAGCAAAAATGAAAGGCGATACGCCAAGGAGGAAATACAAATGGATCACATGGAAATGGTGGAAAAGCTGCGGGCCAAGGCCAACGTAAGCTATGAGGAAGCCCGGCGGGCGCTGGAGGAGAACGATTGGGATATGCTGGACGCGCTGGTGATGCTGGAGGGCGAGGGCAAGGTGAAGGACGCCGAGGAGAAGGCGGAATACACCACCCAGGAAACGGCGGAAAAGAGCTTCTTCATTCATCCCGACGCCGCCCAGATGAAGAGTGGCTTCGCCCGGGTGTGGGACTGGATCAAGACCATGGTGCGCAAGGGCAACGCCAATCAGCTGGTGGTGAGCCGCAAGGGCGAGGAAATGATCGCCATGCCCATCACGGTGGCGGTGCTGATCCTGGTGTTCCTGCGGGTGCCCCATGCGCTGCTGCCCATGCTGGTGCTGCTGTTCGTGAGCCTGTGCCTGGGCGTCCGGTATTCCTTCCGGGGCCCGGACATCGGCGCCAAGGTCAACGACGCCATGAACAAGGCCCAGGACAAGGCCGCGGGCGTGGTGCACCTGCATGCGGACGGCCAGAAGGACGGCGGCCGGGAAGAGGACCGGGACGAAAACAAGGCGGAGTGATCCTCCGCAGGCAACAAACGCGCAGAAAGAGGCGGCCGGCACCGGCGCGCCTCTTGCGCGGTTTCAACGGGAGGACGGTACCATGACGAGGATCCTGCTGGTAGAGGACGAAGAAAAGCTGGCCCGGTTCGTGGAACTGGAACTGAAGCACGAAGGATACCAGGTGGACAAGGCCTTCGACGGCCGGGACGGGCTGGAGAAGGCGGAGGGCGGGAACTACGGGCTGATTCTGCTGGATATCATGCTGCCCGGGCTCAACGGCCTGGAGGTGCTGCGTCGGCTGCGGAAGGAAGAAAACGCCGTGCCCGTCATCATGCTCACCGCCCGGGACGCGGTGATGGACAAGGTGACGGGGCTGGACATGGGGGCGGACGACTACATCACCAAGCCCTTCTCCATCGAGGAACTGCTGGCCCGTATCCGCGCCGCGCTGCGCAAGCAATCCGCCCAGAAGAAGGAAGAAGCCGTGATGACCTGCGGGGATCTCACTGTGGACGTATCCCGCCATCGGGTGACCCGGGGCGGAAAAGAAATCGAGCTGACCAGCCGGGAATTTTCCCTGCTGCAGTATTTCATGGAAAACAAGACCCTGGTGCTCAGCCGGGACCAGCTGCTGGAAAAGGTATGGGGCTACGGCTACATGGGGGAGACCAACGTGGTGGACGTGTATGTGCGCTACCTGCGGGGCAAGATCGACGAGGGGTATGACAATAAATTGCTCCAGACCGTGCGCGGCGTGGGGTACGTGCTGAGGGACGACGAATGAAAGACGACAACAAACGCATGAATTCCATCGCCAAGCGCATGAACCGGTACTGGATCCGGCGGACGGCGCTGGTGTTCCTGCTGCTGGACGCGGTGATCTGCGTGATGACCAACGCGGACTGGCTGCCCTTTGAGATCCCGGCCTTCGACGCGTGGGTGTCCATGGGCGGGAAGGCCTGGGGGGTGCTGGGCGGCGCGGAATTGATCCTGCTGATTTTGCAGGGGCGGGTGGGCAAGGCGAAGGCCCGGCGGCTGATGGAGCCCCTGGAGCGCATGGCCATGACCGCGGAGCAGCTGAGCCGCTTCGATCCGGAAAAGCTGCACCATCTGGAGGACGTGATCGGCACGGTGAGCCCCCTGGCCCCCGACGCCCGCATTTCCACCGGCGACCGGGAGACCCAGGGCCTGGAGGCGGCCATCAACAATCTTCTGGCCCGTACCCAGGAAAGCTACCGGGAGCAGACGCGGTTCGTATCCGACGCCTCCCACGAGCTGCGCACCCCCATCGCCGTGATCCAGGGCTACGCCGATATGCTGCAGCGCTGGGGTAAGGACGATGAAACCGTGCTGAACGAGGGCATCACCGCCATCCAGACGGAATCGGCCCACATGAAAAAGCTGATCGAGCAGCTTTTGTTCCTGGCCCGGGGGGACAGCGGGCGCAACCAGATGGTGTACGAGGACGTGGATTTGACCCAGATGATGCAGGAGGTATATGAGGAATCCCGCATGATCCATCCGGAAAGGGAATGGCGCATCGAAACCGGGGGGCCCATGACCGCCTCCTGCGACGCCGCCATGATCAAGCAGACCGCCCGCATCCTGGTGGACAACGCGGTGAAATACACCGGGGACGGGGACCGGATCACCCTGCGCACCCGGGTCAAGGACGGCAGCCCCTGCTTCGAGGTGCAGGACAACGGCATCGGCATCAAGCAGGAGGACCTGGAGCACATTTTCGACCGGTTCTTCCGCTCCGATCCCGCCCGCAGCCGGGTCACCGGCGGCACGGGCCTGGGCCTGTCCATCGCCAAATGGATCGTGGAGAAGCACAAGGGATATTTCGACGTGACCTCCCGGGAAGAGATCGGCACGAGGATCGCCGTCGTATTGCCGCAGCAGAAAAACTGACGCAGAAAACGAATTACAAAGCGTTCGTTTCAGATCAGAAAAATTATACCGGCCTGAAAGCAGCCCGGACTTAATGGCCTGAAAATTCCGCCGGATCGGTGGAGTTTCCGGGCCATATTCATTGAGAATATTGAGAATGACAGGGGCTGTTCAGGCGGGCGGGAAACGGCGTGCGGTGCGCGCCCAACCCGTAGGGGCGGATATCATCCGCCCGAAAAAACAGAACACAGACGCCGGAAAAGCGGCAAAAAACCTGCATGCCACAGCGGGCGGATGATATCCGCCCCTACGGACCCGGTGAACGAAACCTCGGGCGGATGATATCCGCCCCTACGGACCGGTGAACAAAAGCCTCGGGCGGATGATATCCGCCCGAGGCTTTTAAGATGGAAATGGTTTGTTCTCGCCGCAGGGCGGGACATTTTTTAGGACAGTTCCGGCTTTGCTTATTCCGGGATCATTCCTGATCGGCCTGGGCCTGGTCCGCGGCGGCCTGGACCTTGGCGGCGTCGATGAGATCCTGGTTGAGGACGATTTCATGCCCGTCCTTCCAGGCTTCCAGCGCTTCGACGATCACCTGGTTTTCTTTCTGGGACTTCAGGTAATCGCTGATTTCCTCATGGATCTCCTCGGACAGCTCCACGATACCGCCGGGGATATCCCGCAGGTAATGCAGGATGTGGATGCCGTAGCTGCCCACCACGGGATCGGCGGTGTCGCCGGGCTGATTCATTTTATCGCTGAAGGCGGCGGCGGTAAAGACGGGATCCAAATAGATGCTGTCCCTGTGGACGGCGTAGCCTTCCTTCAATGTGCCCTCGTTGGCCATGCCCGGGTCGGTGCCGTATTCGGCGATGAGGCTTTCAAAGGATTCGCCCTTTTCCAGCCGGGCGTAGATATCGTCGATCTCCGCTTTTTTGCTGTCCAGCACGGCCTGGAGCGCGGCGTCCCGGGCGGCCAGCAGAGCGGCGTCGCCCTCCGGGGCTTCGTCGGTGACGGTCTCTTCATAGGCGGCCTGGGCGTCCTTGTAGGTGTTGAGCAGGCTTTCATCCGTATCCAGCAGGATGTGGATGATGCCCCGGTAGCCCTCGGGCACGAACCACACGTCCTGGCCGTACATGTATTTGGTCATTTCATACATCATCACGCTGTCCCCGACCTGTTCCTGATCCATGGCGGCGACTTCCTCGAACAGGGCGCGGATCTCCTCCTCCGTGACGGTGAGATCCTTGTCCTTCAGGGCTTCTTCCCACAGCCGGTCCAGGCTGGCGTTGTACCGCAGGGAATCCGCTATGCCCGCCACGCTGTAACCCAGGGCCTGGAAGTAGGCTTCCCCGTCCTTCCATGCCTGGGTCCGGGCTTCCTCCGTATCCTCGGAGAGGAAGTAATCCACGTAGGACTGCACGGCCCAGTCCCATTCCGCCTGGGCTTCGGTGAGGAAGGCTTCTTCCTCCTCGGCGGTGAACTGATCCAGGCCCAGCTCCGCGATCTTGGCGTCCGCCACCCGGCTCTGGATCAGGCGCTCCAGGGCTCTGTCGAAATTGGCGGCGACGGAATCGTCATCGCTTTCCATCAGGCCGTAGGCGGTATCGTACACTTCGTGATAATGGATCTCCTCGCCGTCAAAGGTGGCCAGGGTGGTTTCCGCGGTAATCTCCGCCGCGGCGGCCTCCGCGGCCTCGGCCCGGACGGCGGGGCAGGAAAACGCGCCGGACACCAGCATCACGGCCAGGGCCAGGCACAGGAAACGAAGGGCGTTTTTCATGGCTTTTCATCCTCGATTTCTTCCGCACGGGGCGGATGATTGCATTGCTATTATGGCACAAATCCCTGTCTGCCGCAAGGGGCGGAGGGACGGATTCAAAGAAAGTTACATTCCTGTTCACGGATTGTACATATTTTTCTCCCCCCGGCGCGCCGCGTTTTACCCTTGAAAGATGCGGGGATACGGTGGTATACTGTCAGGGACGGCGGGACTGGAAAAACTCCCGCAGCGGGCGGGCGCATTCCGCCTCCAGCACGCCGCCTGTGCAGGGGACGCGGCGGTAAAAGGCCGGATCCTCCGGCAGGGAATACACGCTGCCGCAGCAGCCCTGGCGTTCGTCCCGGGCGCCGTACACGCATTTGTCCGTTTCCGCCATGAGAAGCGCCCCGGCGCACATGGGGCAGGGCTCCAGGGTGACGTACAGGGTACAGCCGTGGAGCCGCCGGGTGCCCAGGCGGGCGGCGGCCCGCTCCATGGCCAGCATTTCCGCATGGGCGAAGGGCCGGCCCGTCTCCCGTTCGTTGTGGGCCCGGGCGATGATCTCCCCGTCCTTCACCACCACCGCGCCCACGGGCACTTCGCCCGCCGCCGCGGCGGCCTCCGCCAGGGCCTCGCGCATATAATCCTCCGCCGTCATGGGCGCCCCGCCTCCTCTCCCGCTGTTTTTTCATTTGTATTATACGACAGATACCGATCTTTCACAAGCAAGGAGGAATCAAAAATGGAAAACGCCACGCTGAAGCTGATCGCATCCCGCCGCAGCCACCGGGCCTACGAAAAAACCCCGCTGACCGCGGAGCAGATCGACGCCATCCTCAAGGCGGCGGTGGAGAGCCCCTCCGCCGTGAACCGCCAGCCCTGGCACTTTACGGTGGTGCGCAATCAAAAGCTGCTGGACGAAATGAACGAAGCGGTATGGGAGCAGATGATGCTCAGGAACCCGGAGCAGCGCAGCCCGCGCTTCCGGGACGGCAGCTTCCACGTGTTTTACCACGCCCCCGCGGTGATTTTCATTTCCGGCATGCCGGATAACCCCTACACCCCCATCGACGGGGGCATCGCGGTGGAAAACATCGCCCTGGCGGCGGAAAGCCTGGGGCTGGGCAGCGTGATCCTGGGCATGCCCCGGGACGCCTTCAAGGGCGAAAAGGCGGATGAATTCCGCAGGAAGCTGCTTTTCCCCGAGGGCTGGGATTTCGTGATCGCCATCGCCCTGGGCGTGCCCGCGGACACCAAGGACGCCCATCCCGTGAAGGAGGACAGGATCTCCTTCGTGGACTGAACAGAAGAAAAGGCATGCCCGCGTTCAGGCATGCCGGATGAAGAGGAGCACATGGAACAAACGGAGAAGCGGATCGTCCCGCGCATTGCGGGCAACGAAAACACAGGCGTCATCAAGCTGATCGCCATCGCCTTCATGATCGTGGACCACGTGGGCGCGGCGCTGTTTCCCCAGTACAAGATATTGCGCATCCTGGGGCGCATCCCCATGCCGCTGTTCTGCTGGGGCATCGTGGTGGGGGCGGAATACAGCCGCAATCTCTGGAAATACCTGCTGCGCATCGCGCTGGTGGGCATCCTGGCCCAGCCCTGCTTCATGCTGGCGCTGAAGCACGGCTGGATGGACTGGAACGTGTTTCCCACCCTGGGGCTGGGGCTGCTGGCCATCGCGGGCATCCGCTGGCGGCGGTGGGGGAGCCAGATCTGGCTGCCCATCCTGGCCTTCGTGCCTACGCTGTTCATCAATATGGATTACGGCTGGACCGGCGTGGCGCTGATCCTGGTATTGTACGCCTGCCGGAAAAACCGGGGCGCCCTGGCCGCCGGGTTCGCGGCGTACTGCCTGTTCTGGGGGCTGTACTACGGCGCGTACCGGGAGATCCTGGGGGTGTCGGCCCAGATGCTGACGGTGCCCTGGATGCAGAACCTGGGCGACGTGACGAAGCTGCTTATGTTCGTGGAGTTCTGGGCCATCCTGTCGCTGCCGCTGATCGTGATCCCCATGCGGGGGCGCCTGCGGGTGCCCAAGTGGATCGGCTACGGCGCGTATCCCGCGCACCTATTGGTGATCGGCGTGATCCGCCACTGGGCGGAGATCTCAAAATGGCTGACGGAATTCCCCCAGCACTGGGCGGAATTCACCTCCTGGCTGCAGGGGCTTATGTAGCGCGGAATTCCCCGGCCCGGCGCAGGGCCTGGCGGTGGCGGGCCAGCACCTGGTCCAATTCCCGGCGCCTGGGCGGCGGGGACAGGGGCAGGTTCGGCGCGCGCAGGCCCCCGCCGGGCGCTTTGGGCGCAGGCTGCGTTTCCTCCGCGGGCCGGTAATCCAACTGCCGGGAGCGCCATTCCATCCACCGGCGCTGCTGCTCTTCCCAGCTCAGGGCCGCGAAGGGCGATTCGTTTTTTTCCTGGTTCATTCGTTACGCCTCCTTCTGGCAGTTTCCAGTATCACGGTATGCTGCCGGGGCGGGGGCGTGCTTTTTTTGTTTTTCGCGCCGGAAGGGTTGCCGGAAGCGCGGGAATCGGGTATCATATACCCGCTGTGCATGCACGCGAAGGAGGAAGAAGGACATGGACTGGATGTACTTATTCTATTTTCTGCTGGCGGCGCTTCTGTTTTTCGGGTGCCGGGCCTGCAGGCGCGGGGAATGGAACGAGGAATTCACCTCCCGGGGGCAGACCAAGATCCTGCAGGGGTTCATGGCGTTGTGCGTGGCGCTGCACCACATGGCGCAGAAAACCTGCGCGCCCTGGCACAACAGCCGCTTCATCGTCCACGGCATGGACGTGTTCGTGCCCCTGGGCTTTCTGTTCGTGGCGGTGTTTTTCTTCTGCAGCGGGCTGGGGCTGTACAAGAGCCTGAAAACGAAGCCGGATTACCTCCGCGGCTTTTTCCGGAAACGCATCCTGCCCATCATCGTGGCGTTTTACCTGTCCGAATTCATTTATACGGGCATCCGGCTGCTGATGGGGGAAAAGATGGACGCGCTCACCGTGGTGTGGTATCTTTCCGGGCTGCACATGGCGAATTTCAACGTCTGGTACGTCATTGCCATCATTTTCTTCTATCTGGCCTTCTGGGGGGCGTTCAGGCTGTGCAAAAAGCGGGAGGGCCTGGCCATCCTGCTGGTGACCGTATTCGTCCTGGCCTACACGGTGCTGGGGGCGTACCTGGGCCATCCCCAGGGCTGGTGGATGCGGGGCGAATGGTGGTACAACAGCGTGCTGCTCTTCCCCCTGGGGCTTCTGTTCGGCAGATTTGAAAGGCCGGTAACGAAGGCCTGCAAAAAGGCGTACTGGGTGCTGCTGCCCCTGTTTTTCGCCGGGATCTTCCTTTCGGCGAAGCTGTGGCACATGGCGGAAGGCGCGTGGGGCTATTACTGGGTGGGACAGCCCTTGCAGGAAACCGCCCGCCGGCTGGGCACCGCCGCCAGCCAGTGGCTGGTGTGCATCTGCTTCGTGGGGTTCTGCTTCCTGCTGATGATGAAGGTGCGCTTCGGGAACAAAGCGCTCAAATGGCTGGGCGCGGCGACGCTGGAATTCTATCTGATGCACGGCGTGTTCGTGGAGCTGTTCGGCTATGATTTCCTGGAGTTCACCAAGAGCCTCACTTACATCAGGAAGGTGCCACTGTATATCCAGGCGGTGCTGGCCTGCTCCGTGGCCGCCACCATCCTGTTCCATTTCCTGTGGAAAGGCGTGATGCGCCTGCCCGGGCTGCGGCCCGGAAAGCCGGCTCAGTCCCCGGACTGCCAGAACAGCGACAGCGCTTCGGCGTCCGTCTCCTGAGGGGATTCGCCGCCGAAAAGCAGCCCCGTCACGTCCCGCCACAGGCTGCTCCCGGCGCCGGGGGCCTTCGCCTGGGCGATCTGCACCGCCTGCCGGCCCTCCAGCAGCACGCCGTTTTGCAGCAGCTCCGCGTTGATGGGGATGATCCGGTAGGTGTACACCACCCCCACCTTCGCTTTCTTATCCGCATAATACAGGGTTTCCCCGGCCGCGCCGTACAATTCGTCCAGGATCACGCATTCGCCCACGGCGTCCCGCTGGATGCGGTAGAGCCCGGCGTCCTGGGCGGTGATCACCAGCAGGGGATTGCCCCCTTCGTTGTGGGTCACGTAAAAGGCCGAGGGCGTCCGGGGCGCGGCCCAGACGTTGGAATTCTTCGTGGGCCGGTTGGAGGAGAGGAACACCTCCGAATAGGCGTAATCCTTGGGGGTGGTGGCGGTGGCCAGCATGGGCTCGCCCGCCCATTCGATGGATTTTTTGTCGATCTTCAGCCATACGATGCCGTCCGCCTGCAGAAAGGCGGGCTTTTCTTTTCCGGAATAATAGCTTTTGAAGAATTTGGCGGCCATGGCGGCGGTATGATCTCCGCCGGAGACCCAGGACTGGAATTTGTGGCGGCTGTCCGGCTCGTCGAAGCCCATCCAGAACACGGTGGAAATCTCGCTGTTGTAGGCCGCCATCCAGATATCCCGGTTGCCGCCGCCCTGCATGTTCACCGTGCCCGTTTTGCCCGCCACCGGTGTGCCCGCCTGGCTCAGCTTCGCCCCGGTGCCGGAGGAGGTGACAGACTGGAGCAGGCTGGTCATGAGGAAGGCGGTCTGGGGGGAGAGCACGCGGCGGCTTTGGGCCTCGTGGCGGTAGACCACATGGCCGGAGGAATCCTCGATGCGCTCGATGAAATACGGGGGATTGAAAGCGCCGCCGTTGGCGAAGGGGGCGTAGGCCGCGGCCAGCTGCACCGGGGACACCCCGTAGGTCATGGCCCCCAGGGCCAGGGACAGGTTCCAGTCCCGGTCGTCCAGTTCGATGCCGGTTTTCTGCAGGTAATCCCGGGCGGCGGCCACGCCGATGCGCTCCAGCAGCGATACCGCCGCCACGTTCAGGCTGTTTTTGAGGGCTGTGCGGACGGTGACGTTGCCGTAGTACAGATTGCCGCTGTTCCGGGGGGAATAATTGCCGAATTTCCGGGGCGTGTCGTTCAGGACGCTGGCGGTCATGTAGCCGTAGGATTCGATGGCCGGGGCGTACACCGCCAGGGGCTTCAGGGAGGACCCGGGCTGGCGGCGCATCTGGGTGGCCCGGTTCAGCCCGCGCTGTACCTGATAGGCCCGTCCGCCCACCACCGCCCGCACCGCCCCGGTGCGCACGTCCACCGACGCCATGGCGCTCTGGGCCTGGGTGCCGTCGGCGGCGTCGGCGGGAAAATTGCTTTTCTGGGCGTATAGCCCGTCCGCGATCTGCTGCTGCTCCGGGTCGAAGGCGGTGTAGATATGATAGCCGCCGCCCAGGATGGCTTCCGCCGGCAGGGAAAGCAGCTGCTCCGCCTCGTCCAGCACCGCGTCGGTGTACCAGCCGTAGGGGGAGGATTGATCGGCCTGAGGCACCAGGGAAACGATCTCCGTCAGGGCCGCCCGGTATGCCGCCTCCTCCAGCAGGCCGTTTTCCCGCATGGTGCGCAGGATGTATTCCCTGCGCACGCGGTTTTCCTCCGGGTGCAGGTGGGGCGCGTAGGACGTGGGCGCTTTCACCACGGCGGCCAGGCACGCCCCCTGGGCTGCGGTCAGCTCCCCGGCGGATACGCCGAAATACGCCCGGGCCGCGGCCTCGATGCCGTAGGCGCCCCGGCCGAAATACACGTAATTCAAGTACATTTCCAAAATTTCGTCCTTGGTGGCGCGCTGCTCCAGCTGCACCGCCAGCCACATTTCCTCCAGCTTCCGGGCCAGGGTCTTCCGGGTGCTCAGGTGGCTGAGCTTGATGAGCTGCTGGGTGATGGTGCTGGCTCCTTCGGCGTAGCTGCGGGCGCGCAGGTCCCGGATCAGGGCGCCGAAAATGCGCAGGGGATCAATGCCGAAATGCTGGTAAAACCGCAGGTCTTCCGCGGCGATGAAGGCGCTCTGCACCTCCTTGGGCACCTGGGACAGGGGGATGCTGACCCGGTTCTGCACGCCCCGGATGCTGGAGATGAACTGGCCGCTGCGGTCGTAAAGCGCGCCGGTTTGAGGCAGGTTCACGATTTTTTCCATGTCCAGCTTCTGCCAGGAGCCGGCGTCGAACACCAGGAACAGCGCCGCCGTCAGCGCCGCCGCGAGCCCGGCGAACGCGATCAGCAGCCGGCGGCCCCAGTGCCGGGGCCCTCTGTCCAGACTGCGCAGTTTTTCCGCGTCTTCCTTTTCCATCTGCCGTTCCATCCGGCGGACGGCCCGCCCCGTCTTGCCTGTGCGCACTTTTTCGGCAGCCTCCTTGCGCGTTTTCTTCCCTGCATTCTTCCCGGAAGCGGGCAGCGGCAACGCTGGAATGTTTTTCCAAGCAGCAAGAAATTACCATGGACGCACGGGCCCGCAGGCGCTATACTGTGAGCGTATACAAAAGCAAAATAAACGGGAAGTTTCGGAGGCGGAGCAATGAAGGAAGGCCGGCTGTGGAGGCGCGCCGCGGCCTTCGCCCTGATCGGCGCGGCGCTGCTGTTTTGGTTTGTCCGGGGGCGGGAGGAACCCCCCCGGGTTTTGAGCTATCCGGAATTCTGGCGCATGGCAGAAGACGGGGAGATCGATTCCGTGTCCCTGGGAGACGGGGAGGACTGGCGGGTGGAAACGAAGGGGGGCGAAACCGCGCTGACCCCCAATCCCCGGGTGGAGGACGGAAAGGAAAGGCTGCTGCGGCTGGGGATCCGGGTGACGGAGGAAAGAAACGCCGCTCCGGGATTGCTGCTGCTTTTGCTGGCGGGGGCCGCTGCCTTCGCGCTGCTGCGGGGAAGGGCGGCGGGCGGCGCGGCGGGCCTGGCGAAATACGCCGCCCTGCAGGCGGACCGGACGATCCCGGAGATCACGTTCCGGGATGTGATCGCATCCCCGGAGACGCTGGAGGGCATGCGGGACCTGGTGGGCTTCCTGCGCTCGCCCGGCGCTTATGCGCGCCTGGGGGCGCGCCCGCCCCGGGGCGTGATGCTCTACGGCCCGCCGGGCACGGGAAAGACCATGCTGGCCCGGGCCCTGGCGGGGGAGGCGAAAGCGCCTTTTTTCGCCGTCAGCGGCGCGGATTTCGTGCAGGTGTACGTGGGCGTGGGGGCTTCCCGGGTGCGGGAGCTGTTCCGCAAAGCCCGGAAGGCGGGCGGCGGCGTGATCTTCATCGACGAGATCGACGCCATCGGGAAAAAGCGCGACAGCGGCAACGACGAGCGGGAACAGACCCTCAACGCGCTCCTGACGGAAATGAGCGGGTTTTCCGGCCTGGACCGCATCATGGTGGTGGCCGCCACCAACCGCCTGGATACCATCGACGCGGCGCTGCTGCGGGAAGGCCGGTTCGACAGGCATATCGAAGTGGGGCTGCCGGACGCGGCGCAGCGGCTGGAGATCCTCAGGGTGCACGCCCGGAACAAGCCCATTGGCTGCGGCGTGTCCCTGCCGGACCTGGCGGCCCAGACGGCGCTGTTTTCCGGAGCGCAGCTGGAATCGCTTCTCAACGAAGCGGCCATCCGCGCGGCCCGGCGCGGGGCGGACACGATCGGCCCCGGGGACATCGAAAAGGCGTTCTGCGCCGCCGCCGCGGGGGACGAGCGGCCCACCCCCATGACCGCGGAGGAAAAAGCTGTCACCGCCTGGCACGAGGCGGGCCACGCGGTGGTGACGCACGCGCTTTTGCCGGAGGACCGCATCGCTTATCTCCCGGTGATCCCCTCCTCCCGGGGCGCGGCGGGCTATACCCTGAGCATCCAGCCGGACCGGCTCCTGCACACCCGCAGGGAGCTGATCGCCCGCATCGCCCAGGCCCTGGGCGGTCGGGCGGCGGAGGAGATGCTGCTGGGAAAGGACGGCGTCACCACCGGCGCGGCGGGGGATCTGCAGCGCGCCCGGCAGATCGCTTCCGCCATGGCGGAGGAATGGGACATGGGTGCGGGCGACCCCCGGGAGGCCGGAAGGGCGATCCTGGAGGAGGGCTACGCCGCCGCGCGGGCGTGCCTGGCGCAGAAAAAGAACGCCCTCATGCGGCTCGCCGGGGCGCTGGAGGAAAAAGAAACCCTGCGGGAGGGGGAGATCCTGGAAGCGCTGGACACGGAGGACTGAATACGATGCGGACAGCAAAAGCGCCTTCCCCCGGGGGAAGGCGTTTTCAAGCGCTTTATCAGTGAAAGTCGTCAACGTCCAGCAGCGGCAGCAATTCGGCAGGCTCGGCAATGAGGAATTGCGCGCCGGCGGCGTCCAGCTCCTCCCGGGGGCGGAAGCCCCACAGCACCCCCACGGTGCTCATCCCCGCGGCGGCGCCGCAGCGCATGTCCGTGCCGCTGTCGCCCACGTACAGAAAATCCCGGGGCGAAAGGCCCAGGCCGTCCGCGATGGCCAGCGCCCCGGCGGGATCGGGCTTGATGGGCGCGCCCTCCCGGCGGCCCCGGACGGCGGAAAAGGGAAAACCGGGGAAGTAATGGGCCAGCACGGTTTCCACATCGGGCTGGTCCTTATTGGAAAAGACGCACACGGCGATTTCCCGGCCGCGCAGCGCCTCCAGCATTTCCGGGATCCCCCGGTAAGGCGCGGTGCGCACCCGGCAGTTCTGCGCATAGTCCGCCCGGTAAGCGCCCAGCACGTTTTCCAGTTGATCCGCGCGCGGACCCACGGCCCGGCGGGCCAGGTTCACCGCGCCTTCTCCCACCATGTACTTATAGGCTTCCTCCGGGTGCTCCGGCAGCCCCCAGGCGCGCAGCGCCCGGTTCATGGCGGCGGCGATATCCGGCAGGCTGTGGATCAGCGTGCCGTCCAGATCGAAAATCACGGCTTTTTTCATGGCGATAAAACCTCCGGAAAAACACGGCATCCCTTAGGATGCGGAAAAACCACCGCGCACCGCCCCGGCGCGCTGTCCGCCGGGACGGAAAGCGGGCGCTTTCCCCGTTATTATACCACTTGCATGTCCGGGCCGCAACCGGGGCAACCTATCGCCCGGGAGGGATGCGCATGGAAATTAGGAGAAGCGGACGGCGGGGGATCGCGCTGGCGGCGGCGCTGCTAATGGCGGTGCTGGCGCTGCGCGGGGTGCAGGCGGGGAATAAAAGCGCGCCGGGCCCGGCCCTGGACGCGGCGGGGGACGGCGTCAGGGCGTCGGAAAACTGCCAGGTGATCCAGACCATGGGCTTTTCCCGCTGCGGCCACAGCGTCACCCGCCGGGTGCGGATCCCCCAGGAGCTGGCCGGGGCGGATTTCCAGGGAGTGCAGGCCCATTACAGTGTATGGCGGATCGAAGAATTTGCTGCGGATAAAATCGAAATGACCCGGGAGATCCCCCTGTTCTGCCCGGCCCACCGGGTGCTGTCGGTGAGCGAGGCGGGGGAGATCGTGCTCACCTGGAACGCCTACGGCGACGGCATGGCGGTGGAGAAAACGTATGAGGACAGGTCCGTGGGCGATTTCTCCCCGGAGGAGCAGGAAACGCTGCTTTCCGGCATGGGCTTTGACACCCGGGAAGACGCGGAGGCATGGCTGCTGGCGCATTGACAGCCGGGAAAAAGCACGGTATAATTCCCCGTGAGAGAATCACGGGAGGATGCTATGCTCAGCAGAAACGGAAGAAAAAAACGCGGCGTTTCGCCGTACCTGTTCATCGCGGCTGTGCTGGCGCTTCTGATCGCTATTGGGGTATTCGGGGTCCAGGCGCTGAACGAAAGGGCCGCCGCCGACAGCGAACGGAAGCAGCTCTTCACCCCGGCGCCCAGCCCCACAGTCAGCGGCGTGAGCATCACCCCGGTGCCGGGCTTTTCCACCTACACCCCGGCGCCCACCGCCACCCCGGCCCCGACCCCGGCGCCGGAGGCCGCCTCCACGGTATTGAAGGTGGGCAGCAAGGGCGACGAGGTGACGCGCCTGCAGGCCCGCTTGCAGGAATTGGGGTATTATGCCGGCAAGGTGGACGGCGATTACGGCTCCGGCACCCGGCAGGCCGTGATCGTGTTCCAGAAACAGCACGGGCTGGACCCGGACGGCGCGGCGGGGCCCAAGACCCTGGCGGTGCTCTTTTCCGACCAGGCCCAGATGATCGTGACCACCCCCATGCCCACGGGGCTGGACACCCTGGCTGGGGATATCCCCCTGCTGGTGAATAAATGGAACGTGCTGCCGGAGGATTATTTCCCCGCGGACCTGGTGCGGATCAAGGATCTGGCCGGAGATCTTCTGCTGTACGACGACGAATCGTTTATGGGCGTGCGCACGGCGGTGGAGGCGCTGATCCGCATGATCGGCGACGCCAAACAGGACGGGGTCGGCCCCTGGAAGGTGGGCGGGGCTTACCGCACCATCGCCGACCAGAAAAAGATCTTCAACCGCCGGGTGAACAAATACATGAACGACGACGGACTCAGCCGCAGCAAGGCCGAATCCCGCACCCGGCTCACCGTGGCGGACCCCGGCGCCAGCGAGCACCATACCGGCCTGGCCTTCGATCTCAACGTGCCCGGCGCTACCTTTTCGGACACCGCCCAGTACGTGTGGCTGAAGCAGCACTGCTGGGATTACGGCTTCATCATGCGCTATACCGACGAAAAAGAGGACCTGACCGGCATCATCGGCGAGGAATGGCACGTGCGGTACGTGGGCGTGGACCACGCAAGAAAGATACAGGAATTGGATCTGTGCCTGGAGGAATACGTGGAACTGCTTAAAAAACAGTAAGGGGCAAGCGCTTGCGAAGCAGGGGCCTCCGCGGCCCCTGAACCCCGCGGCAAGGGATTTCATCCCTTGCATCCCATTTGGCGAAACGGCGCCGTTGGGAACACCGACAGTCTCCGCCTGCCGCACTGGGTTTACGAAAATTTTGAAAGTTTCTGGCCCAAGAAAAGCTGGGGAAAAGGCCAGGGGAGAGCGAGCTTTCCCCTGGCCTTTTCCCCGGCTTTCCCCGGATGCTTTGCATCCGGGCTGGCCGCTTTCAGCGGCCGGGCCAGAAACCATAGGCCGCCAAGCGCTCCTGGGATGGAGTCCAGGGGCCGAAGGCCCTTGGTTCAGGGGTTCAGGGGGCTGAAGAAGCCCCCTGCCTCGTCGTTGTAGCTGCAAAAAACCATTTTTTTCCCAAAAAGGGCTTTTTCATTGGAACAAATGCGCCCAAGTCCGCGTCTAAATGGGCGAAAGGGGCTGAGAAAGATGAAGAAATTCCTGCTGACGCTGCTTTTGTGCCTGCTGCTTCTTCCCGCGGGGCTTGCGGAGGAGGGCCGGCTGTACCCCGCGATGGACGATGCCACGGGCCTGTGGGGGTATATCGACGGAAACGCCCAATGGGTGATCGCACCGCAGTTCGCCTGGGCGGGGGAATGGCGGGGCTACGCTTCCGCCGTGCCGGGGGATCAGGACCCCGAAGAATTCGACCATACCGGCATCATCGACCGGCAGGGGAACTGGGTGCTGGAGCCCCGGTATACGATCCAGGGCTTTTTCAATTACGACCCCATCGGCAATCTGGACGGCGGGCTGTACCTGGTGTGGCAGGAGCGCGAAGACGACGAGCGCGGCAGCAGCCTCGACGGCTTTTTCGACGTGCCCTCCGGCTTCTTCTCCGGGCTGATCTACGACAGCATTCTCAGCGGTCGGGACGATGATTCATCCGTTTACTACGAGCTGGACCGGCTGATCCCGGTGGACAAGGGTGGGCGGATCGCCTACGTGGACCGGCACACGGGGGAAGAGGCCTTTGCCCTGCCCGAAAACGTGAACGCCGATGAATACGTTTATGAAAACTTCCGCTACGGCTACACCATGGCCGTGCGGTATGCGGGGGAAGGGGGCGTGGCAGACGCCCTGGTGTTCAACGAGGAAGGGACGGTCCAGGATCTGGGCGGCCTGGAATTTGCGGAAGGCGGCCACGGCCTGCGGGGAAAAGTGACCGCCGGGGGCATCCTGCGGGTGTATGATCCGGAAAAGGAACTGTACGGCTACTGGGATCTGAACGCGGGGGATTTCCTGATCCCGCCGCAGTTCGCCGGGGCGGAGGATTTTTCCGCAAGCGGCTATGCCTGCGTGATGCTGGAGGACGGCACCTTCGGGCATATCGACCAAACCGGCGCCGTGCTGGCCCGGGGTTTTTCGGACTGGTATGAATTCTGGGGCGAATACGCCCAGGCCGACGGAAAGCTGATCGACGCGGCGGGGAACACCGTGCTTCAGCTGCCGGCGGGGATCGGCGTCTGGCAGCAGGAGAGCGATTGGGAGGATCAGAAGCGCCTGGTGTCCCCGGAGGGCCTGCTGGGGGTGTACCGCCACGAGGACGGTTTCTGGGGCGAGGGCGTGATGAACCTGAGCGGGGAATGGGTGCTGGAAATGCAGGACAGGCAGTGGGTGGAGGCGGACGTGATCTACGCGGGATACGAGCGCTTCTTCCCCGAAGGGCTCCAGTCCGTCACCCGGCTGACCGAAGTGGAAGGCCATGTGTGGGAAGACTCCGTGTGGAAGTATGCCTGGATGAACACGGCGGGCGAATTCATCACCGATTTCATTTACGACGACGCCGGGGCGTTCCTGGGGGCGCTGGCGCCCTTCGAGCGGGACGGCCTGGCCGGGTATATCGACCAGAACGGCCGGGAGGTGATCCTCTGGCACACGGAGATCCATCACAACCGCTGATAAATGAAATAAAAACTTGAAAAACAAGCGTTTCAGGGCTTGCCAACCGGCAGGCCCTGTGTTATAATTTGCAGGATCACGCATGCGGGCGGATCTGCGCGCCGGTGCCGGAAACGGTGGCGGGCAGGGATGAAACTCGCAGAGGATACAACAAAAACGAGGAGGAAACCCCAATGGCAGTCATTTCCATGAAGCACCTGCTGGAGGCCGGCGTACACTTCGGCCATCAGACCCGGCGCTGGAACCCCAAAATGGCCCCCTACATCTTCACCGAGCGCAACGGCATCTACATCATCGACCTGCAGAAGACCGTGCGCAAGATCGACGAAGCCTACATGTTCATCCGCAACGTGGCCATGGAAGGCAAGACGGTTCTCTTCGTGGGCACCAAGAAGCAGGCCCAGGAGAGCATCGAGAGCGAGGCCAAGCGCTGCAACATGTTCTACGTGAACAACCGCTGGCTGGGCGGCATGCTCACCAACTTCAAGACGGTGAAAACCTCCATCAAGCGCCTGAAAGAAATGCAGGCGCAG
>JAFZQK010000009.1 GCA_017620455.1 Clostridia bacterium | reverse complement strand
CCTTTTCCTCTCGTCCCTGCGGGACTCCCGGGCGGAAAAGGCGCAAGGAAAGCATTTTTGCTCTCGCAGGGCATGCTCTGCTTCGCAAAAATGCTCCTCGCAGCGCACAGGTCGCTGCTGCGGATTACACTTGGAGGGGCTTTTGGCCCCTCCAAACCACCCCGAGGTTTTCTTTTTTCCCGGTATTCAATGTTGCTTATTCTTTTATGAAAACCAATATTCCTGTAAACAAAGCGGATATTACAGATTAGCTTCTGCAACATCCTCTTTTGTTTATCCCCGCCGCCGGCGGCGGTCGGAGAGGAATTGGCCGAATTCGCTCCATTTTTCCAGCGTCATGCCGCAGCCCCGGGCCACGCATTCTTGGGGCGCGTCCGCCAATCGGCAGTCCAGCTTCAGCTGCATGCCCACCGCTTCGCACAGCCCGGCGAGCTGCGCGCCGCCCCCGGAGAGGATGATGCCGGATTCAAAAATGTCCGCCAGCAGCTCCGCCGGGGTTTGCTCCAGCACGGCCTGAATGGCTTCCAGCAGGGCGTGCAGGGGCTCGTCCAGGGCTTCGGTGATCTCGTCGCTGGTAATGCGCATCACCCGGGGGAGCCCGGTGAGCAGGTTGCGGCCCGTGACCTCCATATAGTACTGCTCGTTCCGGGGGAGGGCGGAGCCGATGTTGATTTTCAGGTCCTCGGCGGTGAGCTCGCCGATCAGAAGGTTATGCTTGCGGCGGATGTACTTGATGATGGCCTCGTCGAAGTAATCCCCGCCGATCTGGCTGGCAAAATCCTTGTTGCTGGCGATGATACGGCCCTGGGAAACCACGGCGATGTCCGCGGTGCCCCCGCCGATATCCACGATCATTTCGCCGTAGGCCTCGCCTACGTGCAGCCCCGCGCCGATGGCGGCGGCGATGGGCCGCTCCATCAGCTGGGTGCGGCGGGCGCCGGTTTCAAACAGGCTGGTCATGATGCGGTGGCGCTCGGTGTCGTTGACGCCGGAGGGCATCGAAATCAGGATCCGCGGCCCGCCCAGCAGCCGCTTGCCCACCACCTTCGCCACGAAATAGCGCAGCATGGCGCTGGCCAGCTCAAAATCGGCGATCATGCCGTTTTGCAGCGGGCGCATGGCCACGATATTGCTGGGCGTGCGGCCGATCATCCGGTGCGCTTCCTCGCCCACGGCCAGTACGTTCCGGCTGTCCCGGTCAAAGGCGATCACCGCGGGCTCGTTGAGCACCACGTTTTTCCCCTTGCCGTAAATGACGACGCTGGACGTGCCCAGATCGACGCCGATATCCAGAACCGATGCCATGGCTGCTTCTCCTTCGTTTGGTTGTTTTCAGTGCATATATTCGACGGCGGGCCTGAAAATCCTCTTTTTTGCCCCGCTCGTGGGAACAGTTCTCTACTTTCGCGGTGTTTTCTGCGCTGTTCAGGGTGAAAATCGCCACTTTTTGTCGAAACCCACGCCTGAAAATGTGCAGGTACATCATACCACGCTTTCCGGAAATTTGCAACTTTTCCGTTTTTCCCCCGCCTTGTCAACGGGGGCAAGTTGAGATACAATTACGATATAAAGAAAAAACGCGAGGAGGATGAGGCATGCGGTGGACGCCGGGGCAGCAATCGGCCATCGACGCCAGGAACGACAGCGTGCTGGTCAGCGCGGCGGCGGGATCGGGCAAGACCGCGGTGCTGGTGGAGCGGGTGCTGTCGCTGCTGCGGGAAGGCGGCGAGATCGACCGGATGCTCATCGTCACCTTTACCCGGGCGGCGGCGGGGGAGATGCGGGAGCGCATCGGCCGCCGGCTGGAGGAGGAAGGGGCCTTCGACGCCCATCTGCGCCGCCAGGCCATGCGCATCGGCCGCGCCGCCATCTCCACCCTGCATGTGTTCTGCCTGCGGCTGCTGCGACAGCATTTCGAGGCCGCGGGCATCGATCCCATGAGCCGGGTGGCGGAAGAGGACCGGCTGAACGCCCTGCGCGCCAAGGCCCGGGATACGGTGCTGGAGGAGGCTTACGCCGATCCCACGGAGGAGGAGCGGGCGCTGTTTTCCCAGTTTGAGGACGGCCAGATCGTGGACATGATGGAAAGGCTGTATCAGTTCCTCATGGCCCAGGAGGACCCCTGGGGCTGGGCGGACGGGCACGCCGGGGCGAACGCCGCCGGGGCGGATGCCTGGATGCCCCTGCTGGAGGAACTGTGCCGCAGCCGCCTGGAAGGCGCGGCGGAGCTGCTGCCGGACATGCGGGCGGCGCTGGAGCGGCCGGGGGGGCCGGAAAGGTACGCCCCCACCTTCCGGGAGGACGCCGCCCTGACGGAGGCGCTGATCAAAGCGGCGGAAGGGGGCGCGCTCACCGGGGGGAAAACCGCTTTCGCCCGGCTCAGCACCAAGAAGGCACCGCCGGAGGAGGATCCCGGCGCCGCGGAGGCATACAAGGAGCTGCGGGAGGAATGGAAAGAGCGCGTCCGGGAAGCCCGGGAGCTGCTGCCGGAGGACCCGGACCGGGCGGAGAGGGAAATCGCCCATACCCTGCCCGCCCTGCGGGGGCTGTGCGCGCTCACGAAAAAAACGGCGGAGGCTTACGATCGACTCAAGCAGGCGAAAAATTATCTGGATTACAACGATCTGGAGCATCTGGCCCTGAAAGCGCTGCGGGATGAAAAGGTGAGAAGGGCGGTGGCCGGCCAGTTCGACGCGCTGTTCATCGACGAATATCAGGATATTTCCGGCATCCAGGAGGCGGTGCTCCGGGCGCTGCACGAAACGGGGCGGAACATGGCCTTCATGGTGGGGGACGTGAAGCAGAGCATTTACCGCTTCCGCCTGGCGGACCCCACGCTGTTTCTGCGCAAGTATCAGGCCTATTCCCTGGAGGAAGACGCGCCGGAGAGGAAGATCCTGCTGCAGCAGAATTTCCGTTCGGACGAAAACATCCTGCTGGCGGTGAACCAGGTGTTTTCCCACGCCATGCGGGAAAAGGAAACGGAAATCGCCTATGACGAACAGGCCATGCTGCGGCCCGGCGGCGGCCAGCCCTTCGGCGCGCCGGTGGAGATCCATCTGATCACCGGCGAGGACGGGGAAGAGGGCGGCGAAATTTCCCGCGGCTATCGGTACGAGGCTGCGTTTGCGGCCAAACGGATCAGGGAGCTGATGCGGTTTTTCAGCGTCCGGGACGGGGAGGGCAGCCGCCCGCTGCGCTTCCGGGACATCGCCATCCTGACCCGCAACGCCTCCGGCCGGGCGCCCTTCATCGCCCGGATGCTGCAATCAGAGGGCATACCGGTGTACAGCGACGCCGACGCCCAGTTTTACGATCTGCCGGAAGTGAAGGACCTGATGTATCTGCTGCAGGTGATCGACAATCCCCTGCAGGATATCCCCCTCCTGTCCGCCCTGCGCTGCCCCTGCTTCGCCTTCACCGAGGAGGAGCTGGCCCGCATCCGCTTGGTGGACCGCGCCCCGGGCCAGGCGTTTTACGATGCGTTTCTTTCGGTGATGGAGAAGGAAGGCAGCGTGGCGGAAAAGGCGCGGCGGGCCTGGGCGCAGCTGGACGAATGGCGCTTCCTGGCCAGGAACCTGCCGGTGGATGAGCTGGTATGGCGGGTGCTGGAGGAAAGCGGGCTGTATATGATCGCCGGGGCCCGGGAGGACGGCGAGCAGCGCCAGGCCAATCTGCGCCTGCTGGCGGAGCGCGCCCAGGGGGAAAGCGCCCGGGAGGGCCTGAATGCCTTTCTGCGGCAGACGGGCCGGCTGCGGGCCGGGGACGACGGAAAAAGCGCCAAGACCCTGGGAGAGAATGAAGACGTGGTGCGCATCCTGACGCTGCACAAGTCCAAAGGCCTGGAGTTCCCGGTGGTGTTCCTGATGGAGACCGCCCGGGCCTTCCGCAAGGGAGATCCCGGCCCTCTGCGCCTGCACGCCGGCCACGGCATGGCGCTGCAGTACGTGGACGGGGAAAACCGCGTCACCCGGACGACCTGCGCCTTCCGGGCGCTGGGGGAATGGATCCGGAGGGAAGCGGTGGCCGAGGAAGCGCGGCTTCTGTACGTGGGCATGACCAGGGCCCGGGAAAAGCTGATCCTGCTGGGCTCGCCCCGGAAGCTGGAGGACGCCGCCCGCAAATGGGCGCGGCCCGCCAGCGCCTATGCCGCCGGGGCGGCTTCCTGCATGCTGGACTGGGTGATGACCGCCCTGGGCGGCTTGCGGGAAGGGGAATTCACCGGGGAAAACGGCAGCGCGTGGCAGATGTGCGTCCATCCGGCGGAGGAGCTGAACGATACGCTTCCCCGGGCGGCGGCGGCGCTGCCGGAAGCGTCCGGCCCGGCGGAGGAAAGGACGGCCCGGCGGCTGTCCCGCGATCTGCCGCCCCAGCCGGTGCTCAAGACCTCCGTTACCGCCATCGCCAAGCAGACCAAGGAAGAGGGGGACGATTGGGAATCCCCCGGGGACAAGCGCCGGACAATGGAGGAAAACCGCAGCGTGCCCGTGTTCATGGAGGACGAAGACCTTTCCGCCGCCCGCCGCGGCACCGTGACCCACCGGGTGCTGGGGCTGACGGACTACGCTTTGGCGCGCCGGGGAGAGTACGGGGCCGCCCTGGACGCGCTGGAGAAGAAAGGGCTGCTCACCGGGGCCGAGCGCCGGGCCATCCGGGAGGACTGGCTGCGGGGATTCTTTTCATCGCCCCTGGGCCGCCGCGCGCTGGCGGCCGACGAGGTGCACCGGGAATGGGCCTTCAACCTGCGGCCGGACCCCGGGGCGGACACCCTGGTGCAGGGCGTGATCGACCTGTGCTTCCTGGAGGACGGGGCGTGGGTGCTGGTGGACTACAAGACGGATCGGGCGGACGGGGAAGAGCTGCTGCGGCGCTACACGGAGCAGCTGCGCTGGTACGCCCGGGCGCTGGAGCGCATCACGGGCCGGCCCGTTCGGGAAGCGCTGATCTTTTCCCTGCGGTCTGGAAAAGCGTACGCCGTGCCGCCGGCGGAGGAAAAATGATCCGAACGCCGCAAAAGCGGGGGGATTCGGAAATTTTCCTTCTTATAGATTGCGGTTTTTCCCTTGACAGACGGGGGCGCGCCGTGTAAAATATATATGATCGGCTGAAAACCGGCGCTGCCTGGCAGCGTTGGGGAGCTGTTTTCGGATACATTTGCTTTCAGGTTTTGTTGCAGGCGTTTGCCGCTTCCCCATAGAGGCACGGTCGGAAGGCGTGTGCCTGTGTGCGCTTAAGTGTGTTGGCGTGCGCGCGAAAGCGCGCGGTATCAGAATACAGCTTTGCCGTGCGGAAAACGGTGGTTTTTCCGCGCGGTTTTTGGCCTGTAAAAGATGGAAAATGAAGCTTGAAGAAAAAAGAAAGGAAGGAGGACGCAGGAACCATGGAACCATGGATGGGAATACTTATCGCGCTGGTGACCGCAGTGATCGGCGCGTGCATCGGGTATATGTACCGCAAAAACGTGGCTGAAAAGAAAATCGGCCGCACGGAAGAATATGCCAAGAAGCTGCTGGACGACGCTACCCGCAAGGCGGAGGACAGCAAAAAGGAAATGATCCTGGCCGCCAAGGAAGAAATACTGCAGATGAAGAGCGAGCTGGACAAGGAAAGCCGCGCCCGCCGCACGGAACTGCAGCGGTCCGAGCGCCGGATGGAGCAGCGCGAAGAAACCCTGGACAAGCGCGAAGCCCAGCTGGATAAGCGCAAGGATGCCATTGCCGCCCGGGAAGAAAGCCTGGAAGAAAAATATGCGGACGTGCAGAAGCTGGAGGCCGAAACCGAGGAGATCCGGCAGAAGCAGATCAGCGAACTGGAACGCATCGCCACCATGACCCAGGATGAAGCCCGGCAGCTGGTGATCGACCGGGTGCAGAAGGAAGCTTTCCACGACGCCGCCGCTACGGTCAGGGAGATCGAAAGCCGCGCCAAGGAGGAGGGCGAAAAGAAAGCCCGGAATATCATCGCCCTGGCCATTCAGAAGTGCGCCGCGGACCATGTGGCCGAGTCCACGGTGTCCGTCATCAATTTGCCCAACGACGATATGAAGGGCCGCATCATCGGCCGGGAGGGCCGGAACATCCGCGCCCTGGAAACCGCCACGGGCGTGGACCTGATCATCGACGATACTCCCGAGGCCGTGATCGTTTCCGCTTTCGATCCCGTGCGGCGTGAAATCGCCCGCATCGCCATCGAAAAGCTGATCATGGACGGCCGCATCCACCCCGCCCGCATCGAGGAGTGCGTGGAAAAGGCCAAGAAAGAAGTGGAAAACCAGATCCGCGAGGCTGGCGAGCAGGCCGTGTTTGAAACCGGCCAGCACGGCATCCATCCCGAGCTGGTGAAGCTGCTGGGCCGCATGAAGTTCCGCACCAGCTACGGCCAGAACGTGCTGAAGCACTCCATCGAGGTGAGCCATCTGGCGGGCCTCATGGCCGCGGAATTGGGGGCCGACGTGGCCCTGGCCAAGCGCGCGGGATTGCTGCACGATATCGGCAAGGCCGTGGACCACGAGCAGGAGGGCACCCACGTGTCCCTGGGCGGCGAGCTGGCCCGGAAATACAACGAGAGCCCGGACGTGATCCACGCCATCCTGGCCCATCACAACGACGTGGAGCCCCAGACGGTGGAAGCCGTGCTGGTGCAGGCCGCCGACGCCATCAGCGCCGCGCGCCCCGGCGCCCGCCGCGAATCGCTGGAGAATTACATCAAGCGCCTGACCAAGCTGGAGGAGATCGCCAATTCCTTCAAGGGCGTGGAAAAGTGCTTCGCCATTCAGTCCGGCCGCGAGGTGCGCATCATGGTCAAGCCCGAGGACGTGACCGACGAGGGCACGAAGGTGCTGGCCAAGGAAATCGCCAAGCGGATCGAAAAGGAAATGGAGTATCCCGGCCAGATCCGCGTGAACGTGATCCGCGAGACTCGCAGCACGGAATACGCCAAATAATCCCCCTCTGGCCGATTATAAACAAATCCGGGCAAGATTGCCCGGATTTGTTTTTTTACGAAAAAAAATCCCCGAGCGTCAGTTGAAAAATGAAAAGAAGGCGGGCAATCCGCGGATCGCCGCCCGAAACTTGCGCTTTCCCCATGAGAAAGCGTAAAGTGAAAAATCCTCCGGACAGGCGGAGGGTTTTTGATTACAGGGTTGTTTTACCGGTATTCCAGCGCCAGGGGCGACAGCTTCGCTTTTTCCAGCGCTATCACGACGGGCGGGATCAGAAGCAGGTGAATGGCCGCGCCTACCGCCGTGCCCACGAAATAATCCGCAAAGAGCATGGAAAAGAAGGTGGAGACTGTGTAGCTTTTCTGGTCAGGCAGCAGGAAGGTGAACAGCGCGCCCTTCGCCGCGCCGCCCACCACCCGGCCGATCACCATGGCGCAGAACAGGGCGATCACCAGATAGGGCCAGTGGTTTTCATACCCCCGGCGGCGCAGGAAGGCGGCGTAGATCAGCCCGCCCGCCAGGCCGTAAGCCGCCAGCTCGAACACCATGGGCACCGCCTTGGCGGGAAAGGGAGGCATCTGGAACAGGGCGCTGTTTATAAGCGGCAGGGCGATGCCCAGCCCCAGGGCCCATTTCCAGCCGCAGGTGAGGGCGCAGATGAGCACGGGGATGTGGATGGGGCTGAAAAATTTTCCGATCTCCGGCACCCGGCCCGTCAGGTACGGCACCAGCATGCCCAATCCCAGCAGCATGGCGGTGATCGCCATGGAGTATACCTGTCGATTCTTCCTGATCATGGTTTTTTCTCCTGCGTCAGATTTTCACCGTGCCGTCCAGGATGCCCCGGTAATCCGTAAGATTTTTCCGGAGCAACCGAGGAATATCCAGTTCGTAGGGACAGCGCTTTTTGCACGCGCCGCAGTCCACGCAGCTTTCGATCTTCGCCATTTCCTCCTGCCAATGGGGGGACAGCCAGCTTTCCGACGGCGCCCGGCGGATCATCTGGCTCATGCGGGCGCACTGGTTGATGACGATGCCCACGGTGCAGGGCGCGCAGTAGCCGCAGCCCCGGCAGAAATCCCCCATCAGGGCCCGGCGGTCCTCCTGGATGAAGGCGGCCAGCTCCTTCGTCATATCGCAGGGGGTTTGGAAGAAGGAAAGCCACTGCCGCAGCTCCTCCTCCCGCTGGATGCCCCAGATGGGCAGGGCGTCGTACTGGCTCATGAAGGCCATGCAGGCCTTCGCGTTGGTCAGCAGCCCGCCGGACAGGCCCTTCATGGCGATAAAGCCCATGCCCGCCGCGGCGCAGGCGCCCGCCAGGGCGATATCCCGGTCCGTAGCCAGGTAAGAGAAGGGGAACTGCAGCGTTTCGTACAGCCCGCTTTTTACGATCTCCTCCGCCACGCCGATCTTGTGGGCGGTGATGCCGATGTGGCGGATCTTGCCCTGGCGCTTCGCTTCGCACGCTGCCTCGTACAGCCCGGTGCCGTCCCCCGGGGCAAAGCACTGCTTCGCCATATGGAACTGGTAAATGTCGATATAGTCGGTGCGCAGTTTCTTCAGGCTGGTGTGCAGATGGTCCCAGAAGGTATCCGCGTCCTGGGCGCCGGTTTTGGTGGCGATGAAGATTTTGTCCCGCATGCCCGCGAATGCCGCGCCCACCTTCTCCTCGCTGTCGGTATAGGCCCGGGCGGTATCGAAAAAGGTCATGCCGCCGTCGTAGGCCTCCCGCAGCAGGCGGACCGCCGCGTCCCTGCCGATGCGTTGGATGGGCAGCGCGCCGAAGGCGTTCTGCGGCGTGGTGATGCCCGTGGTCCCCAGGGTGATGTTTCTCATATGCGCCTCCGTATGCTCAGGTATGCCCCTCGGGATCATGATAGCAAATCCGCGGCGGTCCGTCAACGGTTTTTACGGGCGGCGGAGGGGATAGCGGGCTTCGTGGGTGCGCCCGTCGGACCGGAGGGGCGCCCAGCCGTCCTCCAGCCGCACCCCGTCCAGGGTGGGGAATACCGCGTCCCGGGCGGCGGTGAAATGATACAGGGCGCTGCCGAAGCGGTACGTGACCGTGTATTCTTCGCCCTCCGGGGCGGGGCAGGGGCGCAGCCGGGCCCGGTCGCCCCGCTTTTCAAAGCCCAGCAGGGCCGTGAGCACGCACCAGTACAGCCACGCGGCGCTGCCGGTGTACCAGGTCCAGCCCCCGCGGCCCGGGTTTTCCCCGGCGTACACGTCCCCCGCCAGCACGTAGGGCTCCGCCCGGTAGACGAGGGCCTTTTCCCGCGTGTCGGCGTGGGATTCCGGCAGCAGGGCGGAGAGGATCTCCCAGGCCAGGGCGCAGTCCCCGATCTGGCACAGCGCCGGGATCAGCCAGACCGCGGCGTGGGTGTATTGGCCGCCGTTTTCCCGGACGCCCGGCAGGTATGCGCCGATGTAGCCCGCCTCCTCCTCCGGGGAAAAGGGCGGGTCCAACAGCTTCACGATGCCGTTTTCCCGGTCGTACAGCCTTTCCACCGCCCGGCGCAGGGCGTCCCGGGCCTTGTTCCGGGGCGCGCCGGAAAGGACGGCGAAGCACTGGGTGATCAGGTCGATCCGGGGCGGATCGGTGTCCGGGCCGGCGAGGGGACGCCCGTCGGAGCGCCAGGCCCGCAGGTACCACTGCCCGGTCCAGGCCGCGTCCGCCGCGGAGAGAAGGCGAAGACGCAGGGCGTCCAGCCGCTTACGCGCTTCCTCCGGGCAGAGGGGCGCGAATTCCCGCAGCGTAAGGCACAGGAAGAAGCAGAGCCACACGCTTTCCCCCCGGCTGCCGCCCACGGCGTTCATGGCGTCGTTCCAGTCGCCGCCGCCCATGAGGGGAAGCCCGTGGGCGCCAAGCTTTACGGAATCCACGGCTCGGAGGCAGTGGGCCAGCAGCGTTTCCGTGAAAGCGGTGGACGGCGGGCTTTCGTAGCGGTCCGCTTCCGTTTCCCGCAGCGGCGAGGCGTTCAGATAGGGGATCTCCTCGTTCAGGATCTCTTCATCCCCGGTGACGGACACGTAGCGGGCGGTGAGGAAGGGAAGAAACAGCTTATCGTCGCTCACCCGGGTGCGGACGCCCCGGGCGGGGGCGTGCCACCAGTGCTGCACGTCCCCCTCCGGGAACTGATGGGCGGCGCAGAGAAGGATGTGGGCCCGGGCCGCTTCCGGCTCGGTAAAAAGCAGGGCAAGCAGATCCTGCAGCTGATCCCGGAAGCCCACCGCGCCGCCGGGCTGATACGGCCCCATCCGGGCCATGAGGCGGGAAGCGCGCACCTGATAAGGCAGCCACAGGTTCATCATCCTTTCCAGCCGTTCGTTTTCGGAAAACAGCCGGAGGGCGGAGAGCCGCATGCTCCACAGGGCCCGGACACTTCGCTCCGCCTCCGCGGCGCCTTCGCTGAGCAGCGCGGCAAAGTCCTCCCGGGCCGCCTGTTCGCTTCCGGCGCAGCCCAGGGCCAGGGTGAAGCGCCGGGACTGGCGGGGCGGCAGGGCGATTTCCCGGGTCAGCAGCGCGGCGCTGCCCGGCCCCAGGGGATGGGAAAGGACGCGGGGCAGGCGCTCCCCCTCCGGCCGGATCGCGGCGGCGGCGCAGCTTTCCGCCTGCGCCCCTTCCATCGCCGCCCAGCACACGCCTTTTTCTCCCCGGGCGAAGGCCCATTCCCCGTCCCCGCGGCAGGGAATATCGGCTTCTCCGTCCCCCGGGGAAAAGCGCACCAGCCAGCAAAGGCGGTATACGCCGCCCGCTTCGGCCCGGAGCGTCAGCGCCCGGACCCCGCAGGCACGCTGCCGGTGGGAAAACACGGTCAGCACGGCGTCCGCCCCGTCCAGGCAGGCGCGGTATTCGGTGACGCCCGGGGCGTGGACGCAGGCCCCGGCGGTCAGTATCCAGGCGCGGCCGCTGCCGTCGATCAGGTAGCATTCCTCGCTGGCGGGGGCCAGGAAGGGATCGGAACACCAGCGGGTCACCCGGTCCAGGCGGCTGCTGTCCCGCCAGGAGCCCAGGATGCCCCGGTCGCAGACCAGGGTGCCGAAATGCTCCCCGCACAGGATGTTGTGCCAGGGAACGGGCGGCGGAGACACCACCCAGTACGCGCCCTCCGGGGCAAAGCCGCCGAAGGAATTGAACGCGGCAAGCCGCGGCGCGGGGGCGGGCTGAGGCAGGGAAAGGCGCAGGAGGGACGCGGGCACGGGCGGGCAGCGCAGGGCGGAGAGCTGATCCCGCAGGGAAAGCCCGCAGCGCAGGGAAAGCCGGGCCAGGCTCTCCGCGGCGTCCATGTCCGCTTCGCTTCCGGATACGACGTGCACCCCGCCGGCCTGCCCCCGCAGTCCCCGTTCGCCGGACGCGGCAAGCAGCGTTTCCGCAGCGTCCCGGCAGGGGCGGCGATAGTCCTCCTCCTTCGGGCAGAACAGGATCAGATCCGTCCGGATCCCCTGCATGCGCATCCAGCCGTGGGCGCGCAGGGCGTGGCGGATCAGGGGCAGATCGGGCCGGGGGGAAATCCGCAGAAGGACCGTCGGGAGATCGCCGGAGACTCCCAGCCGCCACAGGGCGTCCCGGCCCGCAGGGGTGCGGCGGGCCTGGTGCGGCTGACCCGTGAACAGCGCCGCCCCCAGCATCTGCTGGTACAGGCTGAGCGCCCGGCCGTCGATGCCGCAGGCGCGCAGGACCATCCGGGACTGCACCGTGGCCAGGGAAAAGGCGGCCCGGGCCCGGGCGGGCGTGAACAGGCTATCCTCCGGCGCTTGCGCGGAGGGCAGTGTGAGGAAGTATACCGTGGCTTCTCCGCCGGCGGGCAGCCGCACCGACGCCCGGAGGGACAGGCAGGGGGCGGTCACGTCCCCGAGACGGAGGGAGGAAGCGTCCGGGGCCGCGTGCAGCTGCGCCGGGTCGGCATAACTGCCCAGGGGGCCGAGAAACAAATGCCGGTCCCCCTGGCAGGCAAGCAGGGAAACGTCCCCCGCGGCGGCGTGATAAACCGCGGGAAGCTCCTTTTCCGCTGCGTTCCGGGGCAGACGGCGGGCGCACAGGCCCTTTTTTCCGAAGGGGGAAACGCGCACGCTCAGATCCCGGAAGGCGGGGTGGGCATCGTCGTCCCGCCGGGAGCTCAGGGCGATTTCCAGGAAGGAAACGGCCTCCGCTTCCCGGGGCATCGTCCCCGGGTTTTCCAGCCGCAGGGCGGATACGGCCATGCCGGTGAGGGGGTCCACGCAGCAGGTGAGGAAAGCCTTCAGGCCGGCCGCTTCCTTTTCAAAGTGCGCGCAGCCCGCGTCGAAATACGCCTGTGCTCCTGCGTTCAGGCGATCCGTCCGGCCGGTCCGGGCATCCCGAAGATAGAACTGGGGACCGGTCTGGGCGTTGGCTTCGGGATCGAAACGGGTAATCATGCAGTCCCCGGTTTTCAGGAACCCCTGGCCGTTGCCGGCGATCACCCAGGCGGTGCTTTTCCCGCAGAGGGCCTGGGCGTCCGGGGGCAGCCCCAGCCGGGCGGCGCGGCGCAGGCAGCCGGGATCTTTGGCTTCCCGGCGGGCGGGGGGCAGCGGCGGCCGCCGGAGCGCGCGCCGGGGCGGACGTTCCCACAGCAGCCAGGTGAAGGCCCGGTGCTCCGGCGGCGTCATGAAGGCGCGCACCAGGGCGTTTTCCGAAAGGGCGTTGCACAGCGCGCACAGGATCATGCCCTGATGGTGGGCCATGTGGCTTTTTACGATGTGCGGCGCGCCTTCCACCCGGCCCGGGGCGTAATCCGCCGCCTCGAAGAAGCCGTGCCCGTCCGCCCAGCCCAGGCGGCGCATGCGCGTCAGGTTTTCCCCGGCGGTCCGGGGGAAGAAGGGCAGGGCCAGCACGGACGCATAGGGGGCCACCACCGTCCCCGCCGTATCCGGGGACAGGGCCAGCAGCGGCAGCCCGAAGGCGCGGTACTGGTAATTCATGGACGGATCAAAGGCGTAACAGCCGCTTTCGCTGACGCCGAAAGGCCTGTTCCCCGCCGCGAGGATCTGGGCCTTCACCGCGTTTCTGCAGCCTTCCCCCAGCAGCGTGCCGGGGATCAGGGGCAGAAGCAGCGCGGGCATCAGGTATTCAAACATGGTGCCGCCCCAGGAGAGCAGCGCCGCGCCGCCGCCCGCCCGGACCGCCGAGCGGTTCAGCCGCCGCCAGTGCCGCAGAGGGCACGCGCCCCGGCACACCGCCAGAAAGGACAGCAGCCGGGCTTCGCTGGCCAGCAGGTCGTAGTGCTCCGGGGTAGGCTTGCCCTCCCGCACGTTCCAGCCGATGAAGAACAGCTCCGCCCTGCGGTCGTACAGGGCGCGCAGGTCCATCCCCCGGGCCAGGGCGTCCAGCCGGGCGGGCAGGGCGGCGCCCCCTGGCGTTTCCTTCAGATGGCTGCGGCAGAGCTGGGCGCAGCAAAGCAGGCAGCCGGCCAGATTGCCCGAATCCACCGAGGAAACGAAGGCGGGGGACAGGGGGGAAAGATCGCTCAGATCGTACCAGTTATAGAGATGGCCCCGCCATTTTTCCATGCGCTCCAGAGTATCCAGGGAATCGGACAGGCGACGGGCCGTTTCCTTGGCCGTGATCAGCCCCAATTCCCTGGCGGCGCAGCAGGAAAGAAGGTATAACCCGATGTTGGTGGGGGAGGTGCGCATGGCAAGGCCCCGGTCCGGGTCCGTCTGATGGTTGTCCGGGGGAAGGAAACAGGTGCTTTCGTCCACGGTATCGGCAAAAAACGCCCAGGTGTCCCGGGCCAGGGCGCGGGCCTCCGCCTTCTGCGCTGCGGTCATGGGGCGGGGCGCGTCGGCGGGGCCGTCCAGCCAGGGGATCAGCAGCGCCCCCGCGGCCCAGGCGACGCCCAGCGCCGCCGCGGGCGGGAAACCGCCGGGCAGCAGGGACAGGGCAGCCAGCCCCGTGCCGGCCAGCGCCTGGGCGAACAGCGCGGACAGGGCGGGGGAATGGCTTTCCTCCCCCTGATCGGCGGTGACCCAGCTGAGCAGACGCCGGTGGCTGATAAACTGGCGGTACAGCGCCCGGGCCGCCCCGCCCAGGCAGCACGCCGCCTTTACCGGCAGGGGCAGCAGCCGGGCCGCCATGCCCGCGGCCGGCCAGGGCAGGGCCAGCGGGATCAGCAGCGGCAGGCGCGCCGCCCCCAGCGCCAGCAGCGCGAGCCTGGATGCGGGCACCAGGGAAAAACGCAGATTGTCCCAGATCTTGTGCCGGGAGAGGAGCGACAGACGCCGGTCCCGGAGGAAAGGAAGCAGCTGCCAGTCTCCCCGGGTCCATCTTTCCAGGCGCTTCTGCCATCCGGCCAGGCGGGCGGGATGGCCGTCGAACAGCGCGATGTCCTCCGCCAGGGCGCATCCGGCGATCTCGCCCTCGATCAGATCGTGGCTCAGCAGCCGGCCCGGGGGCAGCCGGCCTTCCAGCCGCTCCAGCCACAGCCGGGGGGCGTAAATGCCCTTGCCCACGAAGGAACCCGCGTCCATTACGTCCTGGTATACGTCCTGCACCGCCAGGTGGTAGGGGTCCGTTCCGCCCCGGCCGCCCAGCCATTTTTGCGTCCGGGTCTTCACCCGGTCCGGCGCGGTCTCCATCCGGGGCTGGATCACCGCCACGCGGCCCTTCTGCAGGGGGTGCTCCATCGCCCCCGCCAGCTGCCTGGCCGCACCGGGGGGCAGGAAGGTGTCCGCGTCCAGGGTGATCACGTAGGCGTAGCGGTCTTTCAGCGTGTCCGGCGGGCAGGAGGCGTACAGGAAACGGTCCTCCTGCTCCCGGCCGACGAGCAGCCTGTTCAGGCTTTCCAGCGCCCCGCGCTTGCGCTCCCGGCCGGTGAAGCGCTGCTGCTGCGCGTCCCACTGCCGGGCGCGGTGCAGGCAAAGAAAACCGCCGCCGAAGCGCTCGTTCAGGGCGGATATGGATTCCCGGAGCGCGGAAAGGACGCCCTCGTCCTCCGGCTCCGTTTCCCGGGGGCTGTCGGCGAAATCCGAAAGCAGGAGACAGTCCATTTCCGGATCGGCGCAGTGCAGCACGGCCAGATGATGGGCCGCCCGCAGGGCCTGGCGGGGGGAGGTGAGCAGCGTGGGCACCACCGCCAGGGTGCGCCTTTCCTCCGTCAGATGCTCCACCCGCAGCCGGGGCAGCGGCCGGGCGGGAAAAAACCGCCGCAGCAGGCGGAAATAAAGAAGCCGGATCAGCTCCGAGGCGCACAGCGTCCCAGCGGGCACCGCCCACAGGGGGACGCCCGACGCGTACAGAAGCGCCGCGGACAGCCCGGCGCCAAGATAAAGCGGCAGCAGGAACAGCCGCTGCCTGCTGCGGACGGACAGGCGGCGGCGCTTTTTCCCCAGGGCGTTCATGAGCAGATCGGGCCGCCGGAGGAGATAATACCCCGCTTCGCCCGCCGCTCCTTCCCCCTCCCGGGCCAGGCGCAGGGCGGCGGCGGCCGCTTCGCTGTCGGGCACGCGGCAGCGCCCGGCGATCCGGCGGACTGCGAGCAGATACAGCGCCCGGCCGTCGTCGTCCATGCGGCGGAAGGTGGTTTCCCGGCGCAGGAGGCGGGCGGCGGGGCAGAGCCGCTGGGCCAGGCGGTCCACCGGCAGCCGGGGCAGCGCCAGCAATCGCCGCACCGTCCGCCCGGTCCGCTGGCCTTCTTCGCCGCGGCGTTCCCGGGAGAGGCGAAGCAGCTCCTCCGCGCCGCCCCGGGCGGAAAGATACTCGTCCGCCCGGGCCACGGCGTCCGGATTTTCCAGGGAAGAAAGGTGATCCAGCACCCGGAAAAGCAGCGCGTCGTCCTCCGGCAGATCCGTCCGCTTTTCGGCGGAAAAATCCTCCGCCCATTTTTCCGCCCGCCGGTGAAGCGTCGGGGCGGCGAGGCAGCGGCTGAGGGGCTCCTCCAGCTGTTCCAGCAGCGCCGCGGCCAAGGCGCAGCCCAGGGCGTTCATTTCGTCCCAGCGGTATTCCGCGCCGTCGGCGTTTTCCCGGGCCGTGCGCAGCACCAGCCCCTCGTCGATCTCCTCATCGTCCGCGGCGCAGATCTTCCTGGCCAGCAGCAGCGCCCGGGGGACGCCGGACATAGCGGGCAGCGGCGGCAGCTGCCGGGCCTCCCGGATGCGGGCGGAAGATTCCCGCAGCAGGGGCGCCGCGTTGTCCTCGATCCAGGCCTCCGACGGGGTCAGCGCCTCCCGGGGCAGGGCGCGGAGCGCCGCGGCGGCCTTGCGGATCCGGGCGGGAACGTCCGGGTCCGGCCGCAGAAAGGCGGTGGAAGAAACGGTGTGGAAAAAAGGCGGTTTGCGCATGGATTCCTCCGTTTTCGGCTTTCATCCGGCGTCCGGCCGGCTTCATCCTATTGTGCGCAGGAACGCGCCGGAGCATACCGCGCCGGCGGGGCGGAAACGGCATGGATAAAATGGTCCTAATTTTTCCATTGAAGTAAGTTCCAAAATCAAGTAAAATCAACGTGGCGAATACCGCGCGGGCGAGGAAGCCGCGCGCTATAGGAATCCAAAAATAGACGTGAGGAGGATTTGTTTCACATGCTTCGCAAAAAACGCTGTGTGGCAATGCTGCTGGCCGGCGGCCAGGGCAGCCGTCTGGGCATTCTGACGCGGCACGTGGCCAAGCCCGCCGTTCCCTTCGGCGGCAAGTACCGCATCATCGATTTCCCCCTGTCCAACTGCACCAATTCCGGGGTGGACGTGGTGGGCGTGCTGACTCAATACCGGCCTTTGGAACTGAACGCCTACATCGCCAGCGGCGCGCCCTGGGACCTGGACCTGGTGGACGGCGGCGTTTTTGTGCTGCCGCCGTATCAGACCGGGGCCACGGGCGAATGGTACAAGGGCACGGCCAACGCCATTTACCAGAACCTGGCCTTCATCGCCCAGTACAATCCCGATTACGTGCTGATCCTCAGCGGCGACCACATTTACAAGATGGATTACGCCGCCATGCTGGCCCATCATGAAAGCCACCATGCCGACGCCACCATCGCCGTGCGCCAGGTGCCCTGGGACGAGGCCAGCCGCTTCGGCATCATGAACACCGACGCCAACGACAACATCATCGACTTTGAGGAAAAGCCCAAGAATCCCAAATCCAACAACGCGTCCATGGGCGTGTACGTATTCACGTGGGAAAAGCTGCGCAAATACCTGATCGAGGATGAAAAGAACCCCAATTCCTCCAACGACTTCGGCAAGAACATCATCCCCGCCATGCTGGCGGACGGCCAGGTGATGACCGCCTATTCCTTCAACGGCTACTGGAAGGACGTGGGCACCATCGAAAGCCTGTGGGAAGCCAATATGGACCTGCTCACCGAAAAGCCGGAGATCGACCTGCACGACAAGAAATTCCGCGTGTACGCCCGGAACCTGGGCATGCTGCCCCAGCACATCGCCGCCACGGCGGAGGTGGATAACTGCCTGGTGACCGAGGGGTGCGAGATCCGCGGCGCCATCCGCCATTCCATCCTGTCCTCGGGCGCTATCGTGGAGGAGGGCGCCCGGGTGATCGACAGCGTCATCATGCCCGGCGCGCGCATCGAAAGCGGCGCGCTGGTGAAGCGGGCCATCGTGGCCGAGAACGCCGTGGTGGGCCGCGGCGCCGTGATCGGCGGCGACGAAGGGCTCATCGCCGTGGTGGGCCAGGACGCCCAGGTGCCCGAAGGCGCCCAGGTGAAGCCCGGCGAACAATTTGGCGAAGGCTGATAGGGGGATGAGACCATGAAAAATGTAATGGGTATCATTTATACAGGCGAAAGGGACGAGCAGCTCAAGGAGCTGACCGCCCAGCGCTGCGTGGCCGCCGTTCCCCTGCTGGGGCGCTACCGGCTGATCGACTTCCCGCTTTCCGCCATGGTGAACGGCGGCATCCGCAACATCGGCGTCATCGCCCAGCGGAATTACAACAGCCTGATGGACCATCTGGGCTCCGGCCGCGAATGGAACCTGCACGGCAAGCGGGCGGGCCTGGTGTTCCTGCCCCCGTTCCTGACCAAGGAAAACGTGGGCGTCTATTCCGGCTTCCTGGACGCGCTGCACGCCAACCTGCATTACCTGCGCCGCAGCAAGGAACGCTACGTGGTGATCACCGACACCCACATCCTCTTCAATCCCCAGTTTGACCGGATGGCCGCCTTCCACGAGGAATCCGGCGCGGACCTGACCCTTATGTACACCCGGGATCCCGGCGCGCGCCGCAACGGGCTGGGCCGCTACATCCAGGTGCAGGAGGACGGACGGGTGACCGCCCTGGAGGTGGACCCCACCATCCCGCACCTGCCCTGCACCTATCTGGAAACGCTGTGCATCCGCCGGGAGCTGCTGATCCATCTGGTGGACGAAGCCGTGTCCCAGGGCCAGTACCATCTGACCCGCAACCTGCTGATGAACTCCATCAACGGCGGCGAAATGAAGGTGATGGGCTTCGAAAATCCCGGCCGCGCCTGGCAGATCGATTCGGTGCAGAGCTATTTCGACTGCTCCATGGAACTGCTGGACCAGGAAACGCGGGCCAGCTTCTTTCCCGCGGACAAGCCGGTGCTCACCAAGCTGCGGGATGAAATGCCCACCCGGCATATGCCCGGCTCCCTGGTGAAGAATTCCCTGCTGGCCGACGGCTGCGTGGTGGAGGGCATCGTGGAAAACTCCATCCTGTTCCGGGGCGTCCACATCGAAAAGGGCGCCGTGGTGCGCAATTCCATCATCATGCAGGACGGCCTGGTGCAGTCCGGGGCGGAACTGCAGTACTGCATTCTGGATAAGCAGACCACCGTGCTGCCCGGCACCCGGCTGATGGCCCCCAAGTCCTATCCCATCGTGGTGGCGAAGGACAGCACCGTCTAAAGCGAAACAATCAATCACCGGCCCGGGGAGAAGGCTTTTCCCCGGGCCCGGGTATGATAGGAGGAACCTGCCATGAAAATCCTTTTTTCCGCCTCCGAGTGCGTGCCGTTCGTGAAAACGGGCGGGCTGGCCGACGTGGTGGGCGCCCTGGCCCCCGTGCTGGCGGCGAAGGGCCACGACGTGCGCGTCATGATCCCCCTGTACAGCGCCATCAATACCAAGTATGTGGACGAGATGCGCCACGTGCTGGATTTTGAGGTGGAGCTGGGCTGGCGGCGGCAGTACTGCGGCATCGAAGAATTGAAGATGGACGGCGTCACCTATTACTTCGTGGACAACAAGTATTATTTCGGCCGCAGCTACATCTACGGCATGGGCGGCGACGAATACGAGCGCTACGGCTTCTTCTGCCGCGCGGTGCTCAACAGCCTGCCCATGCTGGATTTCCAGCCGGACATCATCCACGCCCACGACTGGCAGAGCGGCATGGTGCCCGCCCTGCTGCGCATCCAGTATCAGCATCTGCCCTTCTTCGCCCGGATGCGGGTGGTGTTCACCATCCACAACCTGCAGTACCAGGGCATCTTCGGCATTCCCGAGGTGCAGGACATGCTGGGCCTGGGGGACAGCCTGTTCACCAACGACAAGCTGGAATGCTACGGCTGCGCCAATTTCATGAAAGCGGCGCTGGTGTACGCGGACGAGATCACCACCGTCAGCCCCTCCTACGCCGAGGAGATCCAGACCGCTTACTACGGCGAGCGCATGGACGGGCTGCTCAGGGCCAAGCACGAGCACCTTTCCGGCGTCCTCAACGGCATCGACGTCAAGGAATACGATCCGGAGCACGATCCCCTGATCCCTGCCAACTTTACCGCCGATAACCTTTCCGGCAAGGAAGAATGCAAGCGCGCCCTGCAGGTGGAATTGGGCCTCACCGTGGATGCGGACGCCCCCATCGTGGCCATCATCAGCCGCCTGAGCAGCCAGAAGGGATTGGATCTGGTGGACCGGGTGATCACCGAGATCATGGACGAGGGCATTCAGCTGGTGGTGCTGGGCCTGGGCGAAAGCAAGTATGTGAACCTGTTCAGCTGGGCCGAGCAGCAGTATCCCGGAAGGGTGGCCGCCCGGTTCATGCTGGATCTGAACCTGGCTCACCGCATCTACGCCGGCGCCGATATGTTCCTGATGCCCAGCCAGTTCGAGCCCTGCGGCCTGAGCCAGATGATCTCCCTGCGCTACGGCACTCTGCCCGTGGTGCGCGAGACCGGCGGGCTGCGGGATACGGTGCTTTCCTACAACGAGGCCAACGGCGCGGGCAACGGCTTCACCTTCTTCAACTATAACGCCCACGACATGCTTTACACCCTGCGGCGGGCCGTGTTCTTCTACCGCCAGCAGAAGGACGTGTGGCGCATGCTGCAGCACCGGGCCATGACAGGCGATTATTCCTGGAGCCACAGCGCGGAAATGTACCTGAGCCTGTATGAGAACATGCTCCGGGAAGTGCCCGAAAAAAAGCCCCGGGCCGCAAAGCCCAAAGCGGAGCCGGCCCCGGAAAAGAAGGCCGCAAAGCCCAAGGCCGCGAAGGAACCGGCGGAAAAGAAGGCCGCAAAGCCCAAGGCCGCGAAGGAACCGGCGGAAAAGAAGGCCGCGAAGCCCAAGGCCGAAAAGGCGAAGGCAGAGGTCAAGCCGGAGGAGAAAAAACCCAGGACGCGGAAAACGAAGGCGTAAGCGTTTCCGTGAAACGGTGAAAGCATCCATGGCGCAGGCCGTCCCGGAAAATGGGGCGGCGCTGCGCCATGATCTTTTTCAGACAAGGAGCGCGAAGGCATGCACTTTACCCAGGCGAAAGGGATCCTTCACCGCAGCGGCGAAAGCTGGGGCATGAACGTGTACCGGGGCTGCACCCACGGCTGCATTTACTGCGACAGCCGCAGCCGGTGCTACCAGTTCACCCATCCCTTCGAGGACGTGGAGGTGAAGCAGAACGCGCCGGAGCTGCTGGAAGAGGCGCTCCGGGCAAAAAAGAAAAAATGCATGATCGGCACCGGCTCCATGTCGGACCCGTATATGCACTGCGAAGCGGAGCTGGGGCTCACCCGGCGGTGCCTGGAGATCATCTGGCGATACGGCTTCGGCGCGGCGGTGCAAACGAAATCCGACCGCATCCTGCGGGATATCGATCTGCTGGATCAGATCAACCGGAGGGCCAAGTGCGTGGTGCAGATCACGTTGACCACCGCGGACGAGGCGCTGTGCAGCCTGGTGGAGCCCAACGTGTGCGGCACCCGGCGGCGCATCGAGGTGCTGGAGCGCATGCGGGAACGGGGCATTCCCACGGTGGTGTGGCTGTCGCCCATTCTGCCCTTCATCAACGATACCGAAGAAAACGTGCAGGCCCTCCTGGACTCCTGCGTCCGCACGGGGGTCAGGGGCGTCGTTTGCTTCGGCATGGGGATGACCCTCCGGGAAGGCGACCGGGAATATTATTACGCCGCCCTGGACCGGCATTTTCCGGGCCTGAAAAAGAAGTACGCCGAGCGGTACGGGAACGCCTACGAAATCCCCAGCCCCAACGCGGACTGGCTGATGCGGCTGTTTCAGGATACCTGTAGGAAAAACGGCCTGCTGTACCGCCCGGAGGACTGCTTCCGGTATATGAACGAATTCCCGGAAGCGTACGCCCAGACCAGCCTGTTCGACGGGCCGTGACGGCCGAAGGAGCTGGGTAAACTCGAAGCATTTCAAACAAAAAACTTGCGGCCGGCTGAGGGCTTTGCCAAAAACCGACCGCAAGTTTCTTGTTTTTCCCCGTTTTCCGTGATGAATAGTTTTTCCGATCAATAAGGTCAAACCGGCTTTCTCGTAAAGGGGGTCCGGGGGGAACCGCTCTTTGGCCGCCAAAGAGCGGTTCCCCCCGCTGTTTGGTTTTTCCCGGCAACCCCTTCGTATCCTCAACCCTCGAAGCCGACCTGGATGCTGCCGTTGCTGGTGTGCACGTACAGGGCTTTGCGGCCGGGCTGCTGCTTGGGCAGGGTGTTGCGGCCGTTGGAAGTGCCGCTGTCGATGGCCCAGTCTTCGGGGCTGCCGTGGATGGTGCCGCGGATGGCGCCGTTGGAAGTTTTCAGAACGATCCCCTGGGCGTCGATCCGCTCGGTTTGGATGGAGCCGTTGCTGGTAACGGCCTCCAGATTGCCTTTGGCGACGGTGCGGATGGCGTGGATGGAGCCGTTGGAGGTTTTCATCGTCAGGTCGTTCCCGGCGCCTGTTGCCTGGGCTTCGATCCGGCCGTTGCTGGTCCTGGCGATGATGCCCTGCTTCGCCATCACCTGATCCAGGATCAGCCGGGCGTTGCTGGTGGTGAGGGCCATGGATTTGCAGGTGATGGCCTGGGTTTCGATGCGGCTGTTGGAAGTCTGCAGATCCACGGCGCACAGGGCGGAGAAGCCCCCCACCTTGACAGAGCCGTTGGTGGTGCGCACGGTCAGATCCACCAGCGCGTCCGCGGGAAGCAGCAGTTCTGCGGTGGGCTGGGGATGATTCAGGAAAAACCGCAATCCGAAGATGCTGAATTTCATCCCGCTCCGGCCTTTGCCCAGCGGCTCCAGCATCAGCACGCCGTTCTGCACGCTGGCTTGATAGGGCTCGTCCTTGCTGGTGTAATAGGTCAGCGTGGCCTTGCTGCCCTGGCAGGGACGCACGGCCACGGGCATGTTGGAGCATACCAGGCACACGCCCCGGAGGGCGTCGGCGTCGCAGGTGAATATCCGCTGCTCGTACCCGTCCTGGGCGGGCTGCTGCGCCTGCTGCCCGGCTTCCCGCATGGCTTTGGAGCCCATCTCCAGCCCCTGCCGGGCCGCTTCCAGGGCATTTTCCACGATGCCGCGGATGTTCTCCGGGATATTCTGCATCGGGGGCGCCGGAGGAACGGGGGGCACGGGAGGCACGGAAGAGCCGGGCGCTTCCCTGGATTCGGCGTCTTTCGGGGCTTCCGGCGCTTCGGGCGCCGCGTTTTCTTCTTTTTCCGGTTCGGGCGCGTCCCGCAGGGCTTTGTCCACGCCTTCCAGGGCTTCGTCCGCCAGGCGGGCGAACTGCAGGTAATCGTCCCGGTTGGGCAGCTTCAGATTGCCCATGTCGATGGATTCCCCGGGCTCGCTGCCCAGGCGCAGGGCGATGGCCTCCGGGCTTTCCATGGCGGCCACGGCGGATTCCTCGTCCATGCCGTCCTCCATGCGGTCGTCCAGCATTTCCTCGCAGAAGTTCCGGGCGGCCTCCTGGGTCTTTTCCGGCAGCACGGACAGCGCTTCATTCAGCTTTTTCATGTACTCTTCGCGGGTCATATCATTTATCCTCCTTTTGTCCGAAAGCGCCGCAGGGAGCGCCCTCCATCAGCAATGCCAGGGCCAGGCCGGTGGACCGGCGGTAGATCAGCTCCGCAAAATCCCCCAATCCAGTGGGGAAGGCGGGGGTTCTCCGCTCGATGGGGAATCCGCTATTGTTTTTCACAGCCGTTCACCTCCGCAATAAAATCGTACACCTTGTTCACATCCGCCCATTCGTTCAGGAATTCGGCGATTTTTTTCCGTCCGCCGTCCGTGATGGCGTAATATTTCCGCAGCCGTCCGTTGTGCTCCACGGAATACACCGTCAGGCTCTCCGCCGCTTCCAGGCGGCGCAGCACCGGATACAGCGTGGATTCCGAAAGCTCCATGATCGGCGCGATATCCTTGATCAGCTGATACCCGTAGGAATCCCCCCGGGTCAGCAGCGACAGGATGCATACCTCCACCATGCCGCGCTTCATCTGCGCATCCATGTTTCCTCACCTCCCGAAAGTATAATACAACGCATAGTATTGTTTGTCAAGCATTATTTTCAAAAAAATAATAATATTTTGTGGGAATGAAAAATCTTTCTTATTTGATGGGCGGGGATATGCAGGATTTCGACAGGCTTTTTCAGAATTAATTAAGGATTGATAAGCGAATGGAGGCCCAGGATGAAGCTTCAGCCCCCGCCCCGCGCGCCGGAACAGGAACAAAAGCTGGTGTTGCTCCGGTGCCTGGATCAGTTCGGGCCCTGCACGGAACTGCAAATGGTACGGTTCCTGATGGAGCACGACCTGATGAATTATTTTGATATGATGTTCGCCCTGAACGGGCTGTGCGATCAGGGCCAGGCCGCCCGCAGCAAGGCCCGGGCGGGCTACCGCTATGAGCTGACGGAAGCGGGCAGGGAAGCGCTGGCCCTTTTCGGCGGGCGCGTGCCCAAAAGCGTACAGGCGCTGCTTGAGAAAACGGGCCGGGAATGGCAATCCCGCTTCCAGGGCGAGGACGGCAGCCGCACGGAGATCCGCAAAGCGGAGAACGGGGAGTACGAAACGGTCCTGGAAGTGGTGGACCGGGATAGGCCGGTGCTGACGCTGCGCCTCATGCTGCCCAGCCGGGAGATGGCGTCGCAGACGGCGGAACAGTGGCCCCGGAAAGCGGCGGAGATCTACGGCACGGTGGTCCGGCTGCTGGCGGAGGAGAAAAAATGAAGGCGTACGCCGTGATCCTGTGCGGCGGCAGCGGCAGCCGGATGGGAAAAAAGGAAAATAAGACCCTGCTGAAAATCGGCGGCGTGCCGTCCGTGGTGCGCTGCGCCCGGGCGTTCGCCCCGGCGGTGGCGGGCACGGTGCTGGTGGCCCGGGCGGGGGATGAGGATCTGTTCCGGGTCGCGCTGGCAGCTTACGGCGTTCCGGCCCTGGCCGTGGTCCCCGGCGGGGAGGACCGGCAATCTTCCGCCCTGGCCGGGCTGCGGGCCCTGCCTGCGGACGCGGACATCGCCCTGATCCACGACGGGGCGCGGCCCTTCGTGACGGAGGAGATCGTCCGCCGGGTGATGGAAAGCGTGGAAACGCACGGCAGCGGTGTGGCCGCCGTGCCCGCCCGGGACACCGTCAAGCGGGCGGACCCGGAGGGCCGGGTGCTGGAGACGCTGGACCGCAGCGAGCTTTGGCAGATGCAGACGCCCCAGGGCTTCCCGGTGCGGGATCTGCTCCGGGCCCATGAAACCGCCCCGGGGCGGTACACCGACGACGCGGCGCTCATGGAGGCCGCGGGATATCCCGTCCGTCTGGTGATGGGCGGGTATGACAACATCAAGCTGACTTCGCCGGAGGATCTGCGTATGGCAAACGGCATGCTGACGCCCCGGGTGGGCACGGGCTGGGACGCCCACCGGCTGACGGAGGGCCGGGAACTGTGGCTGGGGGGCGTGAAGATCCCCTATGAGAAAGGCCTGCTGGGCCACAGCGACGCCGACGCCGCGCTGCACGCCCTGACGGACGCGCTGCTGGGCGCCGCGGCGCTGGGGGACATCGGCAAACTCTTTCCGGACAGCGACGAAAAATACAAAGGCATTTCCTCCCTGATCCTGCTGGAGGAAGCGGCCCGGGTGATCGCCGGGCGGGGCTTTTCCATCGGGAACGTGGATGTGACCATATTGGCCCAGGCCCCCAAACTGGCCTCGTATATCCCGCAGATGCGGGAAAAAATCGCCGGGGCGCTGAAGATCGGCGTGGATCAGGTGTCCGTCAAGGCCACCACCTCCGAGGGCATGGGCTTCGAGGGCCGGGGCGAGGGCATCAGCGCCCAGGCCACGGCGGTGCTCTTCCGGTAACGCCATGGGCGATTATCTTGTGACGGGCGCCTGCGGCGGCATGGGCCGGGCGGTGTGCGAAAGGCTGACGGCGGCGGGCCACCGGGTCTTCGGCGTGGACCGGAAGCCGGGGACGGGGGAGGAAAAGTGGATCTGCCTGACGGCGGATCTGACCGCCCCGGGGGAAACGGAAAAAGCGCTGGACGCGGTCCGGGCGGAAACGGACGGGCTGGACGGCGTCGTGCACACCGCGGGGATCTATGATCTCAATTCCCTGGCGGAGATGCCGGAGGAAGATTTCATCCGGGATTTCCGGGTGAACGTGCTGGCGGCGTACCGGGTGAACCGCCTGACGATGCCGCTGCTGCGGGCGGGCGGCCGCGTCGTGATCGTCACCAGCGAGCTGGCGCCCCTGCCGCCGCTGCCCTTTACCGGCATTTATGCGGCCACGAAGGCGGCGGAGGAAAAATACGCCCTGTCGCTGCAAATGGAGCTGCAGCTGCTGGGGAAACGGGTGATCGTGGTGCGCCCGGGAGCGGTGGATACGCCGCTGCTGCCGGCGTCCACGGAAAAGCTGCGGTCCTTCTGCGAAAACACGCGGCTGTACCCCGTCAACGCGGCGCGCTTCCGGCGCATCGTGGACCGGGTGGAGGCCCGGCACGTGCCGCCGGAAAAAATCGCGGGGCTGATCTGCCGGGCGCTGGAAAAAAAGCGTCCCCGGCCCGTGTACAATGTGAACCGCAATCCGCTGCTGCTGGGGATGCGATGGCTTCCCTGCCGGCTGCGGCTGTATCTGATCCGGAAGATCCTGTCGGACGGCGGGAAAAAGGAGCGTTGATGATGCTTACGGAAAACGGGATCCACGTGGGCTCCGCCCCGGACGGCGCGGTGTGCCTGCTGCCCGGAATGGCCAATCGCCACGGGCTCATCGCCGGGGCTACCGGTACGGGAAAGACGGTCACGCTGCAGGTGCTGGCCGAGGGCTTTTCCCAGCTGGGGGTGCCGGTGTTCCTGGCGGATGTGAAGGGCGACCTGGCGGGCCTGTGCAAGCCGGGGGAAACCAACGAAAAGATCCGGAAGCGGCTGGAAACCTGCGGCGTGGAGCGGTTTTCCTTCCGGGGCTGCCCGGCGGCGTTCTGGGACGTATTCGGCGAAAGCGGCCATCCCGTCCGCGCCACGGTGAGCGAAATGGGGCCGCTGCTGCTTTCCCGGATGATGGGGCTGAACGAGACCCAGACGGGGGTGATGCACGTGGTATTCCGCATCGCGGATCACGAGCGCATGCCCCTGCTGGACCTGAAGGACCTGAAGGCTATGCTGGCTTACGTGGGGGAAAACGCCAAGCGCTATACCCTGGAATACGGCAATATCGCCAAGGCCACCGTAGGCGCCATCCAGCGGGCCATCGCCATCCTGGAGGATCAGGGGGCGGAGGCGTTCTTCGGGGAGCCCGCCCTGGATATGAACGATTTCCTCACCCGGGACGAAGACGGCCAGGGAACGGTGAATATCCTGGCGGCGGACAAACTGTTCCTGCGGCCCCGGATGTACGCCATGTTCATGCTGTGGCTGCTGGGAGAGCTTTACGAATTACTGCCGGAGCGGGGAGATCAGCCCCTGCCCCGGATGGTGTTCTTTTTCGACGAGGCCCATCTGCTGTTCGACGAGTGCCCCAAGGCGCTGATGGAAAAGATCGAGCAGACGGTGCGGCTGATCCGTTCAAAGGGCGTGGGCGTGTATTTCGTCACTCAGTCGCCCACGGACGTGCCCTCTTCCGTGCTGGGCCAGCTGTCCAACCGGGTGCAGCACGCCCTGCGGGCGTATACGCCCCGGGAGCAGAAGATCCTGCGCGCCGCGGCCCAGACCTTCCGGCAGAACCCGGATTTCGATACGGAAAAAACCCTGGGCGAGCTGGCCACCGGCGAGGCGCTGCTTTCCTTCCTCCAGGCGGACGGCACCCCGGGGGTGGTGCGCCGGGCGGTGATCCTGCCGCCCCAGTCCCACATCGGCACCGTTTCGGACGAACTGCGCGCCGTGATGATGGAAACGGACGGGGTGGGCGAAAAGTACGATACGCCCTTCGACCGGCAGAGCGCCTATGAGATCCTGGGCGGCCAGGTGGCGCAGGCAGCGGAGAAAACGCCCGCCCCGGCGGGGGAAAACGCGCCCCAGGTGACGTATTTCAAGGTGTACAACCCGGAAACGGGCCGGTATGAGGACCGGCCTATCCCCTCGCTCATCCCGGCGGCCCCGGCGGAATATTCCGTGCCCGTCCAGGCGGAAATCTCCGCCCCGGCGATCGTGGACGCGGCGCCCGTGTCCCCGGCGAAGCGGCCCGCGAAGAAGCGCAGCGAGATGACCAAGGCGGAGCAGCTGCTGGATTCCTTTACCACCTCCGCCGTCAACGGCGCGGGCCGGGAGCTGGGCCGCACCCTGGGGCGGAATCTGCTGGGCATCCTGGGCCTGAACGGGAGAAGGCGGCGCTGATCCATACGTATCAAAGGCGGCGTGCCATTTAATAAACAATATTGAAGGAGGACACTTGCATGAAGCGCAGAATCGGCATCCTGACCAGCGGGGGCGACTGCCCCGGCCTGAACGCCACCATCCGGGGCGTGGCCCGGGCGGCCTATGAAATGTTTGACGCGGAGATCGTGGGCATCGCGGACGGCTACCGCGGGCTGATCGAAGGGGAATGGCAGGAAATGAAGCGCAGCCAGTTTTCCGGCATCCTCACCCTGGGCGGCACCATCCTGGGCACCAGCCGCCAGCCCTTCCGCAACATGCAGGTGATCGGCGAGGACAACGTGGACAAGGTGGCGGCCATGAAGAAGAATTACGCCGCCATGAAGCTGGACTGCCTGGTGACCCTGGGCGGCAACGGCACCCATAAGACCGCCAACCTGCTTTCCCAGGAGGGCTTGAACGTCATCGGATTGCCCAAGACCATCGACAACGATATCTACGGTACGGACTTTACCTTCGGCTTCCATACCGCCGTGGATATCGCCACCGCGGTCATCGACCGCCTGCACACCACCGCCGCCAGCCATGGCCGCACCATCGTGGTGGAGATCATGGGCAACAAAGCGGGGTGGCTGACGCTGTATTCCGGCCTGGCCGGCGGCGCGGACGTGGTGTTGCTGCCGGAGATCCCCTACGATATCAAGGAAGTGGCTAAAGTGGTGGAGGCCCGGGCCAAGAATAAGAAGGCGTTTTCCATCATCGCCGTGGCCGAAGGCGCCATGACCAAGAAGGAAGCCAAGATGAAAAAAAAGGAGCGGGAGGCGGCCCGGCTGGAGGAGGGCTTCAACGGCATCGCTAACCGCATCGCAAAAGAACTGACCGAAATGGTGGGCGTGGAAGGCCGGGCCGTGGTGCCGGGCTATATCCAGCGCGGCGGCTCTCCCAGCGCCTATGACCGGGTGCTGGCCACCCAGTTCGGCGTCCACGCCGCCCAGCTCATCGACCGGGGCGAATACGGCTTCTCCGTGGCGCTGGTGGGCAACAACATCACCCACAACCGCCTGGCCGATATCGCCGGTATCCCCAAGCCCGTGCCCGTGGATCACCAGATGGTGAAGGTGGCGAGGGATATGGGCATCCTGTTCGGAGACTGATACGAAGGATGTAAAAAGGCCGAGGAGAAGAACGTCAGGGGCCTGTGCGGCCCCTGAAACCCTGCACCAGAGGGCTTCACCCCCTGGACCCATTCGGGCGATGTTTACAGAAAAGACGAACAGACAAACTGCGCCTGCAGGGTGAACCACGTCAAGCGAGTTTCCGGGCAGAGAAAAAGCCAGGAGGCCAGCCGGAAAATGAATTCATTCATTTTCCGGTCTGTCTGCCTGGCTTTTGCTGTGCGCTCAGCGCACAGCCCGGCCAGCGAAGCTGGCCTGCCCGGAAACGGTTCTCTGCGTCCTTGCTGCAGCTGCGGGAAGCTGCTTGCTTGACGAGTCCTGCAATATCCGCAGCCGGCGGGGTCTGGGGTGCACCTTGCACCCCAGCGGGTGCACGAGGGCGGAGCCCTCGTCGTGCTCGTCGTTCAAATCTCTTAAGATTAAAGCAAGGGGCTGCGGCACTTGAAAAAGCGCTGTAGCCCCTTTTGCAAATGGGATCAGTACAGCTGCGGCTTGCGCTGCCGGGCGTACATCAGATCGGTCTTATACGGGGTGCGGATGATGAACTGGTAGGCGTCGTCCTTCTGGCCGTTGGGCCGGGTGATGACGAAGCGCCGGAAGCGGTAGCAGCCCTTTTCCCGAAGCAGTGGGAATTCATCCGCGATCAGCTGGGCCAGGGCCCAGACCCGGTCCGGGTTCAGCGGGCGGTGGCCGTAATCGCTGAGCAGATAACTGCCCACCTCCCCCGGAGGACATACGGCGTAAAAAGCGATGCGGCTGCGCTCGATGATCACGCGGTCCAGGTCGTGGCGGTGGGCTTCTTGGATGAGGGGATAGATCTCGTAATAAAGCATGCTCCCCTTCATGCGCTGTTTATACATTTCTTCATGCTGCTTTGCGATGCGCCCCTGGATCAGCAGGACGGTCAGCCCCAGAATGGCGGCACCCAAAAACAGCAGCCACCCATTCATGGCCAAACGCCCCCTTCCCCTACAATATATTGTATATATTATCATGGCGGCACCACTATTGCAAGGTTTGTCGGCATTTGTACGAAAAATGTAATATTTTCACCGTTTTGGACGAAAATGATCAGAAAAAACCGGCCCCGAAGGGCCGGAAACAGGGGAATATGCGCATAATTATTCCGGGCGGCCGGGGGATCAGGGCACGGGCAGGTTCAGGGCGAAGCCCATGGCGACCCCCGCGGCGGCGGAGAGGCAGATCAGCAGGATGGGATGGCGCTTGCGCAGGGCCAGATACAGCATGACCGCAAAGATGCCCAGGGAAGCCCAGAAGGCGGGATCGGCAAACATGGAGAAGGACGCGCCGCCGGGGCAGAGCACCGCCTGGCTCAGGGACAGCAGCGCCGCGGCGATCAGGCCGATCACGGCGGGCCTGAGCGACGCCATCATCCCGCGGAGCAGCGGGCTGGTTTTGAACCGGTCATAGCCCTTCGCCACCAGCAGAATGATGACGAAGGAAGGCAGCACCACCCCCAGCGTGGCGCACAGCGCTCCGGGCAGCCCTGCCCGCACCGTGCCCACGTAGGTGGCGATGTTCACGGCGAAGGGGCCGGGGGTGCTTTCGCTCACCGCCACGAAATCCACCAGCTGCGTAAGCGGCAGCCAGCCGCGGCTTTCCACCTCGCTCTGGATCAGGGGCAGCATGGCGTAGCCGCCGCCGAAGGTGAAGGCGCCGATCTTGAAGAGCGTCCAAAACAGCTCCAGGCAGATCATGGCTTTGCCCCCCTTCTGCCCAGCAGCGCCGCGCCGATGCCCAGCAGCGCGCAGCACAGCACCACCGTGACGGGGCTTACCCGCAGGAGCGTGATGGCCAGGAACGCCGCCGCCATCGTCAGGTAAGCCGCCGGGTCCCGGGGACATTTGCGCAGCAGGGTGATCAGCGCCCGGGCGATCAGGGCCAATACCCCCGCCCGGACGCCGAAGAAAGCGTAGGCCACGATCCGCAGGGACCGGAAGGCCTGCAGCACCGCGGACAGGGCGAAGATGATCAGGAACGAGGGCAGCACCACCCCCAGCGTGGCGCAGACCGCCCCCTTAAATCCCGCCGTTTTCCGGCCGATAAAGGTGGCGGCGTTCACGGCGATGGGGCCGGGGGTGGATTCGGCGATGGCCACGATCTCCATCAGCTCGTTCTCATCGATCCAGCGCCGGTTTTCCCCCGCTTCCCGCTGGATCAGCGGGATCATGGCGTAGCCGCCGCCGAAGGTGAAGGCGCCGATCTTCATGAAGGTCAGGAATAATTGCAGGCATTTGTTTTTCATCGCATGTTCCTTTCCGGACAGGCTGATCCGATTCTGTCGGATTTCCGGGGAAAACGCCGGCGGCAATGAAAAACGGAAGAGCAGGGATGCCCTTCCGTTCTCGGCGCCGGGGGATCATTCGCCCAGGAACGCCTGCCTGTTCAGGGGGATCAGGGCGGCCTTGCGGCCGGTGAACTTCTCCGCGAACACCTCGTTGCAGATGGTTTCGGGCTTTACCACGCCCGTGCGGCGCACCACTTCGCCCAGCATCACCATGTTGGCCACCTTGTCGTTGCCCAGGGCGGCGGCGCGGGCGGCCAGGTCCACGGCGACGGCCTGGATATCGCTGCGGTTCGCTTTGCGGTCGATGATGGATTCGTTGTAGAACATGTACCCGCCGGGCTTGACCATGGGCTCGAACTTATCCATGGAGGGCAGGTTCATGACCACCGCGATGTCCGCCTCGTAGATCAGGGGGCAGGCGATGGGCTTGTCGCTGACCACCACGGTGCAGTTGGCGGTGCCGCCGCGCATTTCGGGGCCGTAGGAGGGAAGGAAGGTGGCCTCCTTGCCTTCCAGCATGGCCGCCTGGGCGATCATCTGGCCCATCAAAAGCACGCCCTGGCCGCCGGAACCGGCGAAAAACATTTTGTAGGTGCTCATGCTTCTTCCGCCTCCTTCGGTTCCTTGATCACGCCGATGGGATAGTACGCCATCACGTTATTGCGCACCCATTCCAGGGCCTTCACGGGGGTCATGCCCCAGTTGGTGGGGCAGGTGGACAGGAATTCGATCAGGGTGAAGCCCAAGCCCTTTTTCTGGATCTCGAAGGCCTTCCGCACGGCCTTTTTCGCCTGGCGCACGTGGGCGGGGCTGTCCAGCGCCACGCGCTCCACATACACCGCGCCGTCGATGGAGGCCAGCATTTCGCTCATTTTGATGGGCATGCCGTTGAGCTCCTTGCTGCGGCCGTCCTGGCTGGTGGTGCTGCGCTGGCCGATGAGGGTGGTGGGGGCCATCTGGCCGCCGGTCATGCCGTAAATGCCGTTGTTGATGAAGAAGGCGGTGAATTTTTCGCCGCGGACCGCTGCGTGGACGATTTCGGCGGTGCCGATGGAGGCCAAATCGCCGTCGCCCTGATAGGTGAACACCGTCTTGTCCGGGTGCACCCGGCGGATGCCGCTGGCCACCGCGGGGGCGCGGCCGTGGGCGGCCTCGCACATATCCACGTTCATGTACTGATGCGCCATGACGGAGCAGCCGATGGGGGCCACGCCGATGGTGTTGCCCAGTTCGCCCATTTCATCCAGCACTTCCATGATGATCCGGTGGGCGATGCCGTGGGTGCAGCCGGGGCAGTAGTGGGTGGACATTTCGGTCATGCCCTTGGTGTATTCAAAAATCGGCTTCATTTCAATCCCTCCAATACAGCCTGGGCCCGGGCGGCCACTTCCGGCGAGGTGGGCACCATGCCGCCGGTGCGGTGGGCCAGGAAAACGGGCAGGCGGCCGTTCAGGGCCAGCTGCACGTCGGTGATCATCTGGCCCATGGAAAGCTCGGCGGAAATGACGGCTTTCGTGGTGCCAAAGTCGATCTCATCGAAGGCTTTGTTGGGAAAAGGCCACAGGCTGATGGGCCGGATGAGCCCGGCCTTCACGCCCCGGGCAGCCAGGATCTCGATGGCTTCCCGGCAGATGCGGGCGGTGGTGCCGAAGGAAACGAATACGACCTCCGCGCCTTTGAGATTCTCGCTTTCCCAGCGGGCCAGCTCCTTTTCGGCCCGGGCGTATTTTTCAAACAGCTTTTCCACGTGCTCTTCCAGCTTTTCGGGCTGCATGCGCAGGGATTTGACCACCCGGCGCTCCCCGTCGCCGCCCCGGTCGGCGTAGCCGGTGCAGGCCCAGCCGCGCTGCCCGGCGATCTCGCTGGGCTTGAGGACGGGCTTGTAATCCGGCAGCTTCACGGGCTCCATCATCTGGCCCACCATGCCGTCGGTGAAGACCATGATGGGGTTGCGCCAGGTCTGGGCCAGCTCGGTGCCTTCGTAGAGCAGGTCCACCGCCTCCTGGATGGACGCGGGGGCGAACACGGGGATATGATAGTCGCCGTTGCCGCCGCCCCGGGTGACCTGATAATAGTCCGCCTGGCCGGGCTGGATGCCGCCGATGCCGGGCCCGCCGCGGCTGACGTTCATGGCCAGCAGCGGCACCTCCGCGGAGCAGAGGAAGCTCATGCCCTCCTGCATCAGGGCGATGCCGGGGGAGGAGGAAGAAATGAACACGCTGCCGCCCGCGGCGCCGGCGCCGTAGGCCATGTTGATGGCCCCCAGCTCGCTTTCCGCCTGGATGAAGCAGCCGCCCACCTTGGGAAGCTCCCGGCTCATATACTCGGGCACTTCGCTCTGGGGGGTGATGGGATAGCCGAAATACAGCCGGGCGCCGCCGCGGATGGCGGCCTCGGCGAAGGCTTCGTTGCCCTTCATGAGCACTTTGTCGGTGGTCATTGGTCGCCCTCCTCCTTCAGATAGATTTCGATGGCCCCGTCGGGGCACATGGTGGCGCAGCTGGCACAGCCGATGCAGGCGCTTTCATTCACCGCGCAGGCGGGATGATAGCCTTTCAGGTTGACCTCCTTGGCCATGCCGATCACGTCCTTGGGACAGGCGTTCCGGCACAGCTCGCAGCCTTTGCACCTTTCCGGGTGGAAAACCAGCTTGAATGACCGCATGCTTTCTTCTCCCTTCTTCTTGCGAATGCGTTATTTATCCAGGTAGGCGGGCCGCATGTACAACCCCAGGGGCATCAGCGGGGCGATGCCCGCCAGCTGCTCCGGGGAAACGAGGCCCGCGGGATAGCAGGTGAACAGCAGGGGGATCTTCATTTGCTCCGACAGAGCTTCCGCCTTTTCCCAGCCCTCCCGAAGGATCTCCGGCGCGGTTTCCCTTAGCAGGTGGGTGTTGTTGACCAGCCCCGTCACCGGCATGTCCAGTTCCCTTTGGATGGCCTCCACGTGGGCCCGGGCGTTTTCCACGGTGAGGGTCTCGTACCGCCGGAAATTCACCACCGCCCACAGCTCGTGGTCGTCCCCCTGAAAATACTTGGAAAACTGCTTGAGCACCCGGGCCCCGGCGTCGTTGCCGCCCAGGTCCACGATCGTCTGGCAGCCCCCGTCCTCCAGGGGCGCCCGCAGGGCCGCCGTCAGGGCGGGCAGCTCCGCCGTGGTGCCGGTGGAATTGAACGCGTCGGCGTAGAGGGATACGCTGTGCTCCCGCAGCAGCTGCATCCGCTCCCGGGATCGGAAATAGGGATTGGCGATATCCAGGTCCACCACCGCCAGGCGGGGGAAAACCCTGTCCTTTCCGGCGGACAAATGCATGGCCAGGCTCACCGCCAGTTCGGTTTTTCCGCTGCCGTAATGCCCGGCGATCACGATGATCCGCTTCAAAGGCCCCTCCCTTCCGCCCGTGACGGGCGCCGCGTTTCTATAAATTATCCTCCGGTTGCGCGGAAATGTCAATCCCGGGAAGCTGTATTTCTTTTGTATGCAGCGGAAAAAAACGGGGAAAAGGCGGTTGACAAGCGGGAAAAAATCTGTTACACTAGCCGTAATCGCATAGCAAAGGCGATGAAGGAGAAGGCGGGTTCGCCATCCGATGCAGAGAGCCGGCGGCTGCTGAAAGCCGGTGAGGATGCCCTCCCAATGCTGTGGCTCCCGAGCCGGGCCCTGAACAGAAAGCAGTAAGGGTCCCCGATGACCGCCGCGTCAGGGCGGAGGGCTTTGCAAAGAGCCTGAAGAGCGGTGCGCACGGCGCACAATTTGAGTGGTACCGCGAGCTGAAAAACCAGCCCGTCTCAAAGCAGAAACTTTGGGACGGGTTTTTGATTCGTTCCAAGCACAGAGGAGGAATCCCCCATGGAAGCAGCTTCCCATAAGCCCCAGGCCCCGGACATGCTCAGGGATGTGAGCGCCCGCATCCGGGAACTGAAGGACATCGCCGGCTACACCACCGCGGACCTGTCCCGCCTCACCGGGTTCAGCGAGGCGGACTGTGCGCGCTATGAATCCGGCAGTGCGGAAATGCCCTTCTCCTTCGTTCACAAGTGCGCCATCGCCTTCGGCGTGGACATCGTGGACCTGATCGAGGGCAGCAGCCCCCGCCTTTCCAATTATACCGTTACCCGCCACGGTCAGGGCGAACTGACCACCGACAACCGGGGCATCCAGATGCGCAACCTGGCGGCTCTGTTCCGCAAGCGCCTGGTGGAGCCCTACATGACCCGCTATTCCTACGATCCGGAATTGCAGGCCCGGCCCATCCATACCGACACCCACTCCGGCCAGGAATTCGACTACATCATTTCCGGCGTGCTGCGGGTGCAGATCGGCGAGCATACGGAAACCCTGCGGGCCGGGGACTCCATCCTGCTGGATTCCTCCACCCCCCACGGCATGATCGCCGCCGAGGGGCAGGACTGCGTGTTCCTGGCGGTGGTCATCCCCGGCGAGGAAACGGAGGCCCCCGCCGCCCACGAGGCCGTGCTGCCCGCCGCCGAGCACCGCGCCACCATCGCGGACCGGTTCGTGGATTATACGGTCAACGAAATGGGCACCCCCACCTCCGTGCATTACCACGATATCGACCGCTTCAATTTCGCCTACGACGTCATGGACGAGCTGGCCAGGGAGCATCCAAATCAGATGGCCATGCTGCATCTGGATATCAACCGGCAGGAGCGGCGCTTCACCTTCGAGACCCTGCGCAAAATGAGCAACCGGGCGGCGAATTATTACCGCTCCCTGGGCCTGAAGAGGGGCGACCGGGTGATGCTGGTGCTGCGGCGGCAGTATCATTTCTGGATCACCATGCTGGCCATGGAAAAGCTGGGCGTGGTGGTGATCCCCGCCACGGACCAGCTGCTGTGCAAGGATTACATTTACCGCTTCCAGACGGGCGAGGTCTGCGGCGTGATCGCCACCTCCCACGGCCAGGCGGCGGGGGAGATCGAAAAGGCGCTGCCCGAATGCCCCGATGTAAAGACCCTGGTCTACTGCGGCGGCAGCCGGGAGGGCTGGCACGATTTTGACAGCGAATACACCGTCTTTTCCTCTCATTTCGACCGGCCTCAGGACTGCCCCGGCGGGGACGATCCCATGCTCATGTTCTTTACCTCCGGCACCACCGGATACCCCAAGCTGGTGTGCCACAGCTATAAGTACCCCCTGGGGCATTTCATGACGGCCAAGTTCTGGCACAACGTGATCCCGGGCAAGCTGCACCTGACCATTTCCGATACCGGCTGGGCCAAGGCCTGCTGGGGGAAGATCTTCGGCCAGTGGCTGTGCGAGGCGGCCATCTTCGTTTACGATTTCGACCGCTTCCACGCCGAGGACATCCTGCCCCTGTTCAAGCAGTACGATATCAAAACGTTCTGCGCGCCGCCCACCATGTACCGCATGCTCATCAAGGAGGATCTGAGCAAGTACGATCTGAGCAGCATCGTCCACGCCTCCATCGCCGGGGAAGCGCTGAACCCCGAGGTGTTCCAGAAGTTCAAGGAGGCCACCGGCCTTTCCATCATGGAGGGCTTCGGCCAGAGCGAAAGCGCCATCATCATCGGCAATCTCACCGGCATGGTGCCCAAGCCCGGCTCCATGGGCAAGCCCGTGCCGCTTTATGACGTGGACCTGGTGGACGCCCAGGGCAAAACGGTGCCTGTGGGCGAGGTGGGCGAGATCGTCATTCATACCGACGACGGCCCCCAGTGCGGGCTGCTCACCGGCTATTACGGCAGCGACGACCGCAACGTCAACGGCAACTGGCACGACGGCCTTTACCACACCGGCGATACCGCCTGGCGGGATGAGGACGGCTATTTCTGGTACGTGGGCCGGGTGGACGATCTGATCAAGTCCTCCGGCTACCGCATCGGGCCTTTTGAGATCGAATCCGTCATCATGGAGCTGCCCTACGTGCTGGAGTGCGGCGTCAGCGCCGCCCCGGACCCCATCCGCGGCCAGGTGGTCAAGGCCAGCATCGTGCTGGTGAAGGGCACCGAGCCGTCGGAGGCCCTGGCCAAGGAGATCCAGAACTACGTCAAGCAGCGCACCGCGCCCTACAAGTACCCCCGCATCGTGGTTTTCAAGGACGAACTGCCCAAAACCACCAGCGGCAAGATCCAGCGCGCGCTGCTGTAAGGGACGAAAGAAACGAAAGGAACGAAACTGGGGGGAACCGCTTTTTGAGGCCAAAAAGCGGTTCCCCCCAGACCCCCTTCCGAAAAAGCGGTTTCGGGAGGGTTTTTTATTTTTTGTCGAAGTGGAGATAGGATAGGATGCCGATGGGGAGGAAATAGGCGCACCAGAAAAGCAGGGCGTAGGTGCCGCCCTTGCCGCTGCCGCCGTCGGCCATATGGGCGAACATGCCCGTCATGGGCAGAAAGAAGCACCCGAGGAAGAAAACGCCGTGGAGCATCAGCAGGTATTTCAGCCATTTGTCCGCTTTGCCGTCCGCCTGAAGGGACAGGCCGATGAAAAACGTGGAAAGCGCCATCATGCCGTAGCCCAGCAGATCATAGTTGAACAAAAGTCCGCCTTTCCGATAATCCAGCACCCGGGCGGCCTGCTCGTTCAGCTCTTCCAGCTGCACCGTGGTGGTCTGGGCAAAATAGACCAGCAGGATCAATACGGCGTAGACCCCCGCCAGGATCAGGCCCGTATTGGCGGCCACGCGTCTGTCCGCGCTGCTTTCCTGCTGAAAGCCCGCGGCCGTCATGATATAGCCCAGGGGCAGGAACATACACACCAGATAGGAGCCGAACGTGAAATCCGCGATCATGCACACCGCGAACAGGAGTACGGTAACCGTGACGGTGGCCGCCCCGATTTTGGCGATCTGACGATTCATTGCTTTCGCTCCCCGTTCTTTTTGGGATCCTTCCGCCTTCAGCCCTGGGGGAAGCTGACGGACAGCAGGCCGTCCGCGGCCTCCGTTTCCAGGCCCAGCGCGGAAAGGAACTGGGTATCCACGTATAATTCGCCCTGCCATACCAGGGCGTTCTCCCGATAGGATTGATCGTCCGCCGTCAGGGTCTGCACCCCCGCGTCATCCCACAGGGCCAGCACCGTCCGGCCCCGGACGTCGAACGCGGCGTTGGCTTCATACTCCCAGCCGGCGTGCTCACACAGCAGTCGCAGGCACACCATCGTCCGCCCGGACGCATCCCGGTACCAGGGGATGGCGGCGGCGCTGCCGTTGATCGACACGGACGCCCCGGCCTCCCGTAGCGGTTCAGGCGCCGCGGTGGGCTCTGCCGTGGGGGCTTCGGTGGGCGCCGGCGCTGGGGACGGAGCAGGCTCCGCCGTGGGGGCCGTGGTGGGCGCCGCTGTCGGCGTGGCGGTGGGTTCCGGCGCCGGGGTCGGGACGGCGGTGGGATCCGGGTTCACGGGCTGGTAGGCGCAAAGGAAGGTCACCGGATCCGCTTCTCCCGTTTCCGACACCGTGACGGTCACCGGGGTCTGGGAGAGCAGGCGGTTGTTCTGCCCCATGCGCCCGGCTTCGGCGGACACCTGCACGGTCTCGCCCCAGGCGGCGGGGATCACGGCGGCGTCCAGCAGATAGCCGCTTTCGTTCACATATTCCACCCGGATGGCCGCCGTCCCTTCCGATGGCTGCCACGCTTCGGCTTCGCTCTGGCAGGTGAATACCACTTTTCCGGGCCGGACCGCGCCGTTTTCGGCAATGTCCGCCTGGACGGTGCCGGCGCTGATCAGGCGGTACCCGGCAGGCAGCAGCGAAAGATCGGCTTCCACCAGCATGGTGCCCGCCTTCTCCGGCCGCAGCACGGTTTCCGCGAGGATCGCGCCGCTTTCCGTGCGGTAGGATACGGGGATCGTCGCCCGATCGGCGCTTTGCCGACGGTAGGAAAAGGTCACCGCGGCGGGGGTCGCCTTGCCGCCGCTGACGGATACGGCCACGGCGGGATCGGACGCCAGCGAGAAGCCCTCGCCGGCGTATTCGTCGTTGGCGAAGATCGCCGTATCTCCCCGGCACACCGCGTCCACCCGGCGCAGCAGCGCCTCGTCGGGGCCTACGTAATAAACCGGCACGGTGACGCCGCCCAGAGGGGCAACGGCGGGGGGCACGGCGCTTTTTTCCGTCTGCTCCGCTTCGTACAGCAGCGCCAGGGTCTTTGCGCCGGCGCTTCCGTCCGGGGTCAGGTCGTTGTTTTCCTGAAAGGCGGTCACGGCGCGTTTCGTCTGCTGGCCGTATACGCCGTCGATGGTGCCGTTCAGATACCCCAGCTCCGCCAGCTTTTCCTGCAGCCGGCGCACTTCCTCGCCTCGATCCCCGACAGCCAGGGGCTGGTAGGGCACGGGGGTTGGCGCCGGCTCTGTCCAGGCGCTTTCCGTGGGCGCCGGCGCGGGGGTGGGAAGCTGGTCGGGCATGGCGGTCCCCTGGGCGGCGGCGCCCACCGTCAGCATCATATAAACCAATAAGACTTTCGTGATATCCATTGATTCTCTCCTTGATACGGCCTGATCCCGCCGTCAGATGTCCAGGAATTTCCGGAATTCCGGCATGATGCCGATGCCGTCCGGGTAGTGGGCGGCGAACTGGGGCACGGCGTGGCTGGGGAAGGAATTGCCTTCGATGAACCGGGGGCCGTCGGCGGTGATGGCCACGTCCCAGGCCACGAACCGCACCTGGGGCACCACCCGCATGGCCTGCAGGCACATTTCCTTGGCCTCTTCAAAGAAGGGGATCCGGAACCCGATGATGGGCGTACCGGTGATGGGGTGCTTTTCGTATACGTTGCCCTGCTTGTCCGCCCCGACGGTTTTGAGCGTGCCGGTCTCCAGGTCCACCCGGGCGGCCATGCCGCCGCAGTCCACATTGTCCATCACCTTGCCGTTGCCGATGCGCAGGAAGGCGTATACGATACCCTCCTGCTTGTCGCCCAGCAGCGTGGCGATGCGCACGGTATTCACCGAAGTGGGGCACATCCGCGCCATTTCCGGGTGCTGGATCACCATTTCCTCCAGGATCCCCGGGCCGTTGGATCTGAGCTGCGCCAGGAATGCGTCCGGATCGGCCCATTCTTCCTTTTCATATTTCACGATGCCCTGCCCGCTGGAGCCCTCCAGCGGCTTGTATATGACGCGATCCTTTCCATTTAAAAAGGAAGCGAGCGCGTCGGCCGTCAGCGCGCCGTCGGCTTTGATCCAGTCCCGCTTCACCCATTGGGCGAATTTCTGGTTGAACTGGGTCTTGTCGTCGAAGAAATGCCAGTACGCCTTGTCGTTCATCCGGCGCACGATCTCGTTGCTGATGCCCCGGGTGATCACCGTGCGCTTCTGTGCGTCGTTCAGGCGGTACATTTCCGCGATCTTGTAGTCCATGTATCCCGCGTTGTACCGGACGGCGCACCGCGCCATGTCCGTCAGCAGCCAAAGGGTGGATCTGCCCGTTTTTTTGTGCAGCATTTTCGCCGTGGCGCGCATCCGGGAAAAATCCATCTTCCCGATGCGCTTTATAACGTACGTGATCCGGCTCATGTTCCGCCTCCGTGAATGTCGATAAGATCAGGATCTGCGGTCCTCGCTGTCATTATACGCTATCCTGTCCCGCATTGCAAGAATCCGCCGGAAACTATATCTTGTGACCGGGAAAACGCTGCGGACACAAGATATTCAACGCTGTCGGATTTAATAAAAAAGACCGAAAAATAAATAAAAAAAGGTGTTGACAAAGCGGAGCGGCTGTGGTAATCTAATCAGGCGCTCGCGAAGCGGGGGCCCCGAAAGGGGCCGAAGCGAGGGGGGCGCGGGAATCTTGAAAACGATACAGAGTAAAGAGGAAAAACGACAGTTAATTCTGAAATGAGTTTTACTTGAGGATCGT
>JAFZQK010000084.1 GCA_017620455.1 Clostridia bacterium | reverse complement strand
GGACGTCAAAGGAATACGGATGAAAGTTCCGGGCTGTCCCAGAAACCGTGAAGCGGACGAAAGCACGTTGAAGCCACTGCGAAAGCGGGAAGGTGTGTCGGTAGGATGATGCAAAGCCGGGAGACTTGTTTACACCGTGAAACCATCGATCCCCTGGGGGTGGGATATGCTATCGGGCTTGTGACGACGCCGCAGGCCTGGTTGGCGTTCCTCAGGGAGGAACGCCTTTTTCGCTGCTTCGTAAAAGGCCCCTCCCGCTGATTCATTTGATCAATATTTGAGGAGGGACATGCCTATGTCCAAGAAGCTCTGTTCCCTGTTCCTGGCGGCGCTGATGGTATGCTGCGCCGTCCCCGTCCCGGCCGAAGGCCCCGCCGTCGCCGTGACGGACATGATGGGCCGCGAAATCGTGCTGGACGCGCCCGTCACGCGGATCGTGGCCCTCACCGCCGCGGACTGCGAGATCCTCTGCGCCCTGGGCTGCGAGGACGTCCTGGTGGGCCGCGGCGAATACTGCGATTACCCAGCCTCCGTGCTGGACAAGCCCTCGGTGCAGTCCGGCTACGAAACCAATCTGGAGCAGATCATCGCCCTGCAGCCCCAGGTGGTGCTGATGGGCACCATGGCCCAGACCGTGGAGCAGGTGGAGGCCCTGGAGCAAGCCGGCATCCGCGTGGTGGTCAGCGACGCCCAGAACATCGAGGGCGTGTACACCGCCATCCGCATGATCGGCGCCCTCACGGGCAAGGACGCGGAGGCGGAAGCCATCGTGGCCGATATGCAGGCGGGCTTTGCCGAAATCGCTGAAAAATCCCAGGATACCGGCAAGACCGTCTATTTCGAGGTTTCTCCCCTGCAGTGGGGCCTGTGGGCCGCCGGCAAGGGCACCTTCATGGATGAGATCGCCGGGCTCTGCGGCCTGACCAACCTCTTTGAGGATATGGACGGCTGGGTGGAGGTATCGGAGGAAACCGTGCTGGCGCGCAATCCCGATTATATCGTCACCACCGCCATGTACTTCGGCGAAGGCCCCACGCCCGTGGAAGAGATCCTGAGCCGCGACGGCTGGGAACGGCTGGACGCCGTGATGAACGACGGCATCTTCAACGCCGATTCCAACGCCATCACCCGGCCCGGCCCCCGGCTGCTGGAGGCGGCCTGGGCCCTGTACGAATTCGTGAACGGAGAGACGGCGGAAGAGCCCGCCGCATAAACGCATCGGGGAGCGGGCCGGCCCTCCGGCCCCTCCCCCTTTGAATGGAAAAATGCAGAAAACGAAGAAAAATACCTTCACCGCCGCGGACTGCCTGCTCTGCTGCCTGGCCCTGGCGGCGGCGTTTGCATTATGCGTGCTGCTGGGCAGCGAGCCCCTGGCCTTCCGGGACATGGCCGAAGCCCTGCGAAATATGCTAACGGGAGGAGAACCGCCGATCCCCTATATCGCCTCCATCCTGTCCCGGCGGATCCAGCGGGCGCTGTGCGCGGCGCTCGCCGGCGCATCCCTGTCCCTGTGCGGCGCGGCCATGCAGGGCCTTCTGCGCAACCCCCTGGCGGACGGCTCCACCATGGGAGTCTCCACCGGCGCGTCCCTGGGCGCGGTGACGGCCATGGCCTTCGGGATCACCGTTCCCGGGGTGCCGTACGCGGGCGCCATGGTGACGGCCATGGCCTTCGCCTTCGTTTCGCTCCTTTTGATCCTGGGGCTGGCTTACGCGCTGGACCGGTCCTTTTCCACCCACTCCATCATCCTCATCGGCATGATCTATTCCATGTTCGCCTCGGCGCTGATGAACCTGGTGATCACCTTTTCCGGGGAGAAAATCAAATCCATCACCTTCTGGACCATGGGCTCCCTGGCCGACAGCATGTACCGGGACGCAATGATCCTGCTGGCGGCGCTGGCCGTCTGCGGCGCGGTGCTTCTCTTCAGCAGCCGGGCGCTGAACGCCTTCGCCCTGGGGGAGGATAACGCCCGCCACGTGGGGGTGAACGTGAAGGGCGTGAAGCTGACGGTGCTCATCGCGGTATCGGTGCTCATCGGGGTGTGCGTGTCCATCGGCGGCACCATCGGGTTCGTGGGCCTGGTGATGCCTCATATCGCCCGGATGCTTGTGGGGCCCAATCACAGGCGGCTGCTGCCCGTTTCGCTGTTTTCCGGCGCCATATTCCTGCTTGTGGCCGATCTCGTCGCCCGCACGCTGCTGGGCGCGCGGCAGCTGCCCATCGGCGTGGTCACGTCCCTGGCGGGGGCCGTGACCTTTGTGGTGATTTTTTACCGCACCGGAAAGGCGGGGAACAAACGATGCTGACAGGCAGCCATATCACCGTGCGCTACGGAGATTTTTCCGCGGTGGACGATCTTTCCTTTTCCCTGGAGGCGGGCCAGTGGCTGATGCTGGCGGGGCCCAACGGCGCGGGAAAATCCACCCTGGTGGAGGCCATCGCCCAAGGGGTGCCCTACGCCGGGCAAATCCTCCTGGACGGCCGGGACCTGCGCGCCCTGAAGCCGGCGCAGCGGGCTCGGGAGATCGGCGTGCTGTCCCAGCGGAACGCCGCGGCCTACGCCTTCACCGTGGAGGAGGTGGCGGAGCTGGGCCGCTACGCCCACCGCCCCGGCCCCTTCTCCCCCGGCAGCGCCCGGGACCGGGAAATGGTGGACCGGGCGCTGGAAATGACCGGCATGCAATCCCTCCGCCGCGCCAGCATGCTCACCCTTTCCGGCGGCGAAGCCCAGCGGGCGTTCCTTTCTCAGGTCTTCGCCCAGGATCCCCGGGTGCTGATCCTGGACGAGCCCGCCAATCATCTGGATCTCAAATACCAGCGGCAGCTTTTCACGCTGATCCGGGAATGGCTGAACGCCCCGGGCCGGGCCGTGCTGTCCGTGGTGCACGATCTGAGCCTGGCCCGGCGCTGGGGCACCCACGCCCTGCTGATGGACCGCGGGAAATGCGTGTGCCGGGGGAAGATGGACGAAGTAATGACGGAGGAAAACCTGCGCGCCGTCTACGGCATGGACGTATACGCCTGGATGCGGGAGATGCTGTCCCCGTGGCAGGAATGATCCCCGCTTCCGCCCCTTGTTTTTTCCCGCCCGGCGTGGTAGGATAAACGGGACGGAATCCGGATGATGCGGAAGGAGTGTTATTTATGGAACGGGAAAACGCCTGGAAGAAATACGATCAGAAAGCCCTGAAGGCGGTGGAGAGCGCCGCCCAGGGCTACAAGGCTTTTCTGGACAAGGGCAAGACCGAGCGGGAATGCACCGCTCAGGCCGTGCGCATGGCGGAGGAAAACGGATATCTCCCCCTGGCCGCCGCGGTGAAGAAGGGCGGCGGGGTCAAGCCCGGGGACAAATTTTATCAGGTGCAGATGGGCAAGGCCGTGATGCTGTTCCATATGGGAAAGCAGCCCCTGGAAAAGGGCCTCAACATCGTGGGCGCCCACATCGACTCCCCCCGGATCGACCTGAAGCAGAACCCCTTCTATGAGGATGCCGATATCGCCTACGCCGACACCCATTATTACGGCGGCATCAAGAAATACCAGTGGGTGGCCCGTCCCCTGGCCCTGCACGGCGTGGCGGTGAAGAAGGACGGCACGGCGGTGTCCCTCGTGATCGGCGAGGACGATAAGGACCCCGTGGTGGGCATTTCCGATCTGCTGATCCATCTGAGCCAGGAGCAGATGGCCAAGAAGCTCAGCGAAGCCATCACCGGCGAAGGGCTGGATATCATGCTGGCGGGCCGGCCCTTAAAGGGCGAGGACAAGGAGCCCGTCAAGGCCGCGCTGCTGAAGATCCTCAAGGACAAGTACGGCCTGGAGGAGGAGGACATGCTCTCCGCCGAGATCGAGGCCGTGCCCGCCGGAAAGGCCCGGGATTACGGCCTGGACCGCAGCATGCTCCTGGGCTACGGCCACGACGACCGGGTGTGCGCCTACGCGGAGCTGGCCGCCATGTTCATGCTTCCCGACGTGCCGGAATACACTTGCTGCTGTCTGCTTGCGGACAAGGAGGAGATCGGGTCCGTGGGCGCCACGGGCATGCAGGCCCGGTATTTTGAAAACGCCGTGGCGGAGCTGATGGCCCTGACCGGCGAGGAAGGCGATCTGCGCCTCCGCCGCGCCCTGGCCGCCAGCCGCATGCTCTCCTGCGACGTGAGCGCGGGCTTCGATCCCCTGTACGCCGCCGCCTTTGAAAAGAAAAACGCCGCTTTCCTTGGCCGCGGCGTGTGCTACAACAAGTTCACCGGCAGCCGGGGAAAGAGCGGCAGCAACGACGCCAACGCCGAATTCCTGGGCCGCCTGCGCAAAATCATGGACGATCATAAAATCTCCTGGCAGACCGCGGAGCTGGGCCGGGTGGACCTGGGCGGCGGCGGCACCATCGCCTACATCTGCGCCCTCTACGGCATGGAGGTGGTGGACAGCGGCGTGCCGGTGCTGTCCATGCACGCCCCCAACGAGATCATCAGCAAGGCCGACCTGTACGAAGCCATCCGCGCCTACGCCGCCTTCCTGACCGATATGGGCGAGTGCTGAACAAACAAGGGGCTGTTGCACAGCCCCTTCGATCAAATGGATCCTCCATTTGATCGACATAACACGCCTTTTCCTCTCGTCCCTGCGGGACTCCCGGGCGGAAAAG
>JAFZQK010000083.1 GCA_017620455.1 Clostridia bacterium | reverse complement strand
TGCGAAGCAGAGCATGCCCTGCGAGAGCAAAAATGCTTTCCTTGCGCCTTTTCCGCCCGGGAGTCCCGCAGGGACGAGAGGAAAAGGCGTTTTATGTCGATCAAATGGAGGATCCATTTGATCGAAGGGGCTGTGCAACAGCCCCTTTTTACAGCTCGCTGATCCTGGTGAAAACGGCGTGCTCGCCGTTCAGATCGTATTCGATGGTGTCGCCGTTCACGGTAATGTCAAAGGCGGCGTCTCCATAGGTCAGGGTGACGGTATCGCCGTTCAGGGACCAGCCCAGCACCGCGGCGTTCGCTTCCGGGCCGCTGACGATGATATAGTGCACGTGGTCGTCCTCAAAGATCATCAGCGCCTGCACGTACTGGCCGCCTTCCTCCACGGTGCCCAGCCACACGCCGTGCAGCAGGGCCTTTGCCGCTTCGGAAGCGACGGCATCGGCGACGCCGCCCGTTCCGGCGCTTTCGCCGTCCCGGACGAAGGAAAGGGTCAGGCCGGAGCCAAAGTACATGCTCAGGCCCTGGCTGTCGTCGGAAATGAAAAACTGCAGCGACTGTTCGGTGACTTTGCCCGTCAGGGGATCGTTCACCGGATAATCGCCCACGTACATGCCCCGCTGCTCGTCGGGGATGTACGTGCCGTCGAAATCGGATATGATTTCGCCGGAGGCGGCGTGGATTTCGTGCAGATGATAGGTCCCGTCCCCGAATACCAGGGTGATGTCGGTGGTGATGCCGTAGCCCGCGTCCCGGCTGCCGCGCCAGGCAGTATTTTTCAGCCGGTCCTGCCCGGCCAGGGCGGAGCAGGGAAGCAGCAGCGCCAGGATCAAAAGCGCGCACAGAAGCTGTTTTTTCATGGGTGGCTCACTCCTTTTTTATTCCTTGCGCATCATGCGCACATGGCGGAACACGACGGGCCCGCCCTCCGGGTCCGCCTCGATGGTTTCCCCCTGCCACAGCAGGAAGGCGGTTTCATCGTCGGCGGACAGCATCATGGCATTCCCAAGAAAGCTCAGGCGGAAAACAGCGGAGGAAGCGTCCGGCCCGTCCAGCGTGACGTAATGAACGTGATCTAATTCAAAAATCATCAGCGTCCGGGCGTCCGCGCCCATCTCCCCGCCGGCCAGCCACAGGCTGTGACCGATGATTTCCATGGCGGAAAAAGCGTTTCTGTCCGTGTTTTCAGGCGGTGCGGCGGCGCCGACGCGGGCCGGGTCCATGGGGGCGTCCGCCAACCGGGTAAAAACGGTGCGCCGTCCGTTTTTTTCGGTTTCAAGCACGCCGTCCGTCCATTTCATGACGGGCAGGACCTCCTGCCTGTACAGGATCACGTCGCTGCCGTACTGGGTAAAGCTGTAAACGGATGCGGATGAGTCCGCCCCCTGTAGGGAAAGAATGTGGACGTGGTCCGGCTCGAATACCATCAGCTCCGGGCCGTCTTCCCCGCTGTCGGCGATCCATACGCCGTGGAACCTTTCTTCGATTCCTTCAAAGGTCAGCGGTTCGGGGAGGCTGCCGGCATTGGCTTCTTCCGGGTCGGTGCGGACGAAGGCCAATCCATCGGGGAAAAGGGGGTAGCCTCTTCCCAACAGGGCCTGCCCGTCGTCGGAAACGGAGAAGGCGATGGAGCCGGTCATGATGATTTCTTTTTTGCCTTTCTGCTTCACCCACTGATACTGGCCGACGTACGCGCCTCTTTCCGGATCGAAGCTGTACTCGTTTTCTGTAAAGGTCCTTTTCTTTTCGGAGCCGATTGCGCCAAGCTGGAGGCAGTAAGTGCCGTCCCGGAAGGTCAGGGTATAGAGGGTATCGCGGTCTATTCCCTGCCAGGCCGTGCCCGCCAAAGCGTTCCGCTCCGCAAGCCCTGCGCAGGGGAGGAGCAGCGCCAGGATCGCAAGCGCGCAGATGACCCGGTGTTTCATGTTTGAAGCCCTCGCTTTCCCACGTTATTTCGGCGTTTCCAGGTAGGAATACCGGCCGTTGAGCCAGGGGGTGCCGTCGTAAACGCCGTAGGCGTCCGCAAACACCCGGCCCACCATGCCCACGGCCCATCTGTCGTTGGTATAATTCCGCAGGAGCACCGTGCGCTCCTGGGAAGAATCCAGCTTCATCACCGCCATCTGCGGCTTTTCGGACAGGATCTGCACGATCTCGCCCTTGCACAGGTAGATCTGGGTGTTTTCAATGCGCTTTTCGGAATTGTTCAGGTAATCGAAGTACTGGGCGTTCATGTCCCAGGCCTTGCGGGTGTAAATGGCGGCCACGGGCACGTAATAGACCTCGTGCTTGACCACGCTGGTTTCGTATCCCGGGGCGGAGGCCTCGATGATGATGGTGTTGGGGCCGATCTTGTCGAAAATGGCCTCGAAGGAGAATTCGCCCTTGGTGCGCAGCTGGGTCAGGTCCAGATTGGCGTAGGGGGTTTTGACGGTGATATCGGCCCAGGAAACGGTGGTGCCCTTCACGGTCATGTTGGGCTCCCGCAGGGGATAATTGCCCTTGCTGTCCTTTTCCTTGGTGGTATCTTCCACGGGGGTGGGGCTCCAGCGGGTGGCGATATCCGCCGCCAGGTCCAGCCGGATCTCCTGGGGGGCGCGGTAGATGGTGACGGTGACGGAGTTTTCCCGGTAATAGGGGGAGCGGGTGACGATGGTGAAAACGTTGTCCCCGATGGGGGCCACCGAGGCGTTATAGGAGATCAGGCCGTCCTGGGTGTTCACCAGATCGGAAAAATCCTCGCCGTTGATCAGGACGGTGCTGTTTTTCGCCACCTCGAAGCGGATGTTGTACAGGAAGGTGGAGGTCTCATCCCAGGCGGAGGAGGGGTTGAGCAGGTTCAGGGTGGACAGGGGCACGTCCACCTGGTAGGTGATCTGCTCCATCTGCTTCTGCTCCCCGGCGGCGGTTTTGAGGAAGGGGGTGATGGTGGCGGTGACGCTTTCTTCCGTAACGCCTTCGGAGGATTCGTACCAGGTGTAATCCGGCACCTCGAAGGAGGCGTAACCCCCCACCACGATATAGGATTTTTTCAGCTCCTTGATCCAGTAATTCTGGCCTTCTTCGCCGGCGATCTGGATCAGATGGGAGGGCAGCTCGTTGTAGATGGAGGGGCTGACCTTATAATCCAGCCCGGCGGAAGAACGGCTGAGCAGCGGCAGGCCGACGAACCAGACCGCCGCGCCCAGGGCCAGCAGCGCCAGCGCGATGCCGCCCGCCTGCAGAAAACGGCGCACGCCCATCCGCCGGGTCATGGACACCCGGCTGCGCTTGCCCTTCTGCCGCCTGGCGGCCGCCGTCTGGGCGGGAGTGGGGGGCACGTATTCCTCGCCGATGATCCGGGGGGAGGACACCTGGATGGCGTCGGGCCGCACGCTGCCGCCCACGTCGCGCTCCGGCTGCTCGTAGGAAATGCTCTGGGGAATGGGGAAAGGCCGGCGGCCCGTCAGGGTCTGCACGCTGCGGCCGGAGGGGGCGATGCCGGAATCGATGCTGTTGCGGGCCAGGCGCTTGTGCTGCTCCTCGCCCCGGCGCTTGCGCTCCACCAGGTTTTCCATGTCCCGGGCCAGCTGATCCCGGGCGTCCATGGCGGGGGTGGCGCGGCCTTCTTCATTGATCTGTATATAGATTTTCCCGGGCCCCGCCTCCCGGACCTCCCGGGGAGGGACGGGGCGCCTGTCTTCCTTTGCCGACGGCTGTGCCTTGGGCAGCTCCGCCCCGCACAGAAAGCACCGGGGAAAGGAATCGCGGTTCCAATGGCCGCATTGGGGACACTTCATCTTCGGCCTCCTGTGGATGATGGGTGTGCAAAAATACACATCTTATATCATTTCGCAATGCATCGGAAAAAATCCTGCCGACCGGAGGATTTTCCCGGCGAAACGGGAAAAAAACGCGCGGAAAGAAGGGATGCGGCGCGCGTTGACAGGAGGCCGGCGGGAATGATATAATGGCAAAAACGGAAAAAAACAGAAAAAGGATTGAGAAGTATGCTGAAAAAGATCCTGGCCCTGTTCCTGGCGCTGGCGCTGTGCGCGCCGGCCTTCTCCCTGGCGGAAGAAGGGGAGAACCCGTGGAAAGAAACGGAAATCCTGGTGCTGACGCAGGAAAAGTATAAATCGCTGTTTGAACGGATGGTGGAAAACGGCGCGAACAAAAGGATGGAGAGAAAATTTGCTCCGCTGTTCAAACAGAAAACGGCGAAGAAAGCCATCGCGAAATGCCTGGAAACGCAGGATGGGGACAGCTGGCTCTTTGCGCGCCGCCTGCTTCTGCTGATGCAGGCGCAGGGCGCGGAAAGTGCGGGGATCGACGCGCTGATCGCCGCGGGGGACGAATGGCTGGTCACGGGCGACGCCGCCGCCCTGGAGAACGCTTCCGGCGACGCCGGGCTGGAAGAGGCGCTGACCCGGGTGTATTACGTTTATCAGCGGGATACCCTGGACATGCGGACCCCCGGGGAAACCCTGCGGGAATTCCTGGACCTGTGCGGCTACACGGAGGAGGAATACCGGCAGGACATGCGGGGGTTCGGCGGGGACGCCCCGATGTTCGGCGTCCTGCCGGACGGCACGGCGGCGCTGATCGCCTATGAAGGGGACGGAGAAACGTACGATGTTCCCGCGGAATACGCGAGCGCGCCGGTCACGGTGATCGCGCGCCGGGCGTTCGCCAACCGCGACGAGCTGGTTTCCGTGACGCTGCCCGATACCCTCAGGTCCATCGGCTTCCAGGCGTTCGCGGGCTGCCAGGGCTTAAAATCCATTGCGATCCCCGACGGCGTGACGGAAATCGGGGAGGGCGCGTTTGTGTACTGCCGGGTGCTGGAGGAAGTCACCCTGCCCCGGGGGATCACAAAGATCAATGATTTCACGTTTGCCGCCTGCCACGGCCTGCAGCGCTTCAACATTCCGGAAAACGTGCGCGCCATCGGCATGTCGGCGTTTTCCTTGGCCAGCGTGCCCGCGGATCTGGTGATCCCCGGCAATGTGGAAACCGTTGGGGAAAACTCATTTTCCTGTGTCGATACCAGGATCGCGCGTTATGTGGCGACTGCGACGGACGGCAAAGCAAAGGTGATCGCAAAGCCGCTGGAATGGCATTCTCAGTTTGATGATCCTTCCTGGATAGGCTATCCGGTCCGCCTGACCGTTGAAAACGGCGTCAGATCCATTGACCAAGGCGCTTTTGCAGGCCGCAGGCTGGAGAGCGTTTCCCTGCCCGGGAGCGTGACGGAGATGGGCGCGGGGGTGTTTGAAACCGATTTTGAAAACCCGCATCCCATCATAAGCGTGGACCCCGGAAATCCGATGCTGAAAACCGTGGACGGCGCGTTCTACGATCAGGGCGGCGAAAGGCTTCTGTTCTGTTTTGACCGTCTTGACGAAAGCGTTTTTACGGTACCCGAGGGCACGCGGATCATCGCCGGCAACGCGTTTTCCGGCATGGAACAGCTGACCGAAGTCCGCCTGCCGGAAGGCGTGACCACCTTGGAGGACAGAGCGTTTTATAACTGTGAGAAGCTCAGCAGCCTGACGCTTCCTGCCAGCCTGGCGGAGATCGGGGTTTTGTGCTTTGCATTTTGCAATGATCTGCAGGAGATCGAAGTGGCGCCGGGCAATCCCGTTTTTCGGAACATGGACGGCGCGCTGGTGGATCGGGATGGCAAGCTGATCCGCTATGCGAAGAAAACGGAAGCGTATGCGGTGCCGGACGGCATACGAACGATCGGAAACCAGGCGTTTACAGAGGCGAACGGCCTGACTTCCCTGACGCTGCCGGACAGCCTGATTGCTCTGGAGAACTCTGCGTTTTACGGGTGCTCCGCGCTGGAAAGCCTTACGATCCCCGCAGGCGTTACGGAGATCAGCGACTATGCGTTCAACGGATTGTACTCGTACGATTCAGACGAATCCAGGATCCGGGTATATGCCGGGAGCTATGCCGAGCAGTTCTGCACCGAAAACGGCATCCCCTACGAACTGGCGGAATGACGCCGCGGCACAGCCGGCCCTTTGCGGGCCGGTTTTTTCGTGCGGCGGCGCGCGTTTGCAAAGATCAGTCCGCTGTGGTATACTGAAAACCCATACTTGATGGATGCTGGAGGAATGGCATGCAGCTTTCCGAGATCCGATCCCCCAAAGACCTGCGGGGACTGAACGATAAAGAACTGAAAACCCTGGCGGGGGAGATCCGCACGGAGATCATCCGCACCGTCGCCCGGAACGGGGGCCACCTGGCCTCCAACCTGGGGGTGGTGGAAATGACCATCGCCCTTCACCGGGCCTTCGACTGCCCCCGGGACAAGATCGTATTCGACGTGGGGCACCAGTGCTACGCCCATAAAATGCTCACCGGGCGGTACGAAGCCTTTTCCACCCTGCGGCAGCTGGACGGCCTGTGCGGCTTTCCCCGCCGGGAAGAAAGCGGATACGACGCCTTTGATACCGGCCACGCCTCCACCGCCATTTCCGCCGCGGCGGGGCTGGCCCGGGCGCGGGACCTGCAGGGCGGCGATTGGCACGTGGCCGCGCTGGCGGGCGACGGTGCGCTCACCGGCGGCATGTGCTACGAGGCCCTCAGCGACGTGGGCAGCCGCAGGACCCAGCTGCTCCTGATCATCAACGACAATGAAATGTCCATTTCCCGGAACACCGGAGCCCTGGCCAAGCAGCTCACCCGCCTGCGGCTCAGCCGGGGCTGGCTGGGGATGAAGCACAGCGTGGCGGAAGGCCTGCTGCGGGTGCCGGGCGTCGGCAAGGGGCTGCACCGCGCTTTCCAGAAGGTCAAAAACCGTCTGCGCAACGCCCTGGTGAAGGACCGGTTTTTCACCGCCCTGGGCTTCCGCTATTTCGGCCCCATCGACGGCCACGATATCCGGGCGATGGAAAAGGTGTTCCGCCGGCTGATGGAAATGCAGGAGCCCGTGGCCGTGCATGTGGTGACGAAAAAAGGCGCGGGCTTTGCGGAGGCCGAGGAAAAGCCGGAAAAATACCACGGCGTGGCCCCCTTCGTGCTGGATAACGGGCGGACGCGGAATCATTCCGGCCCCTCCGCCGGCGCGTCCGCCGGGCAGCACGCCTGCGCCCTGGCGGAAAAGGACGCGCGGGTCTGCGCCGTCACCGCCGCCATGACGGACAGCACGGGATTCGGGCCCTTTGCGAAGCAATTCCCGGACAGGCTGTTCGACGTGGGCATCGCCGAGGAGCACGCCGTCACCCTGGCCGCCGGGCTGGCCGCCGGGGGCATGCGGCCTATGGCGGTGATCTACGAATCCTTCATGCAGCGCGCCTTCGACCAGATCGCCGTGGACGTGTGCCTGCAGAAGCTGCCGGTGCTCTTCCTCATGGACCGGGCGGGCATCGGCGGCGAGGATGGGGCCACCCACCACGGGATCCTGGGGGTTTCCATGCTGCGGGCGGTGCCCGGGCTGCCCGTTCTGGCGCCTCGCTGCCCGGAGGAACTGCGGGGGATGATGGACTGGGCGTTTTCCCAGGACGGCCCCGCGGCCATCCGCTACCCCCGGGATCTGCCGGAGGGGCTGCCGGCGTACGGCGCGTTTTCCTTCGGGAAATGGGAGCCCCTGCGGGAAGGGAAGGACGCGGCGATCCTGGCGTCCTCGGCCATTCTGAAGGAGTGCATGGACGCGGCGGCGCTGCTGGAGAAGGCGGGCGTTTCCGCGGCCGTGATCAACGCCTCCACCCTCCGCCCCCTGGACGGGGATATGCTGCTGGCGCTGGATGAAAAGGGCGTTCCCGTATTCACTGTGGAGGAGCATATGCCCTCCGGCGGCTTCGGGGAAGCGGTGGCGGCCCACTGCGTCCGGGCGGGGCTTACGCCGCCCCGGGGCATGCTCGCCATCGACGCGCCTTTCGTGCCCCACGGCAGCCGCTCCGCCCTGCTCAGGCGCCTTAAGCTGGATGCGGAGGGCATCGCGGACGCGGTGCGAAAGGCGGTGAAACCGTGAAGCAGCGGGCGGACGTATGGCTGGCGGCCCGGGGATTGGCCGAAAGCCGGGAAAAGGCCCAGGCGCTGATCATGGCGGGCCAGGTATACGTGGGGGAAAGGAAGGTGCTCAAATCCTCCGAGCAGATCGGGGAGGAAGAGCCGCTGCACGTCCGGGGCGATCAGAACGCCTTCGCCAGCCGGGGCGGGCACAAGCTGGAAAAGGCCATCGCCGCCTTCGGGGCGGATGTGGCCGGGGCAGTCGCCATGGATATCGGCGCGGCCACCGGCGGATTCACGGACGTGCTGCTGCGCCACGGGGCGGCCCGGGTGTACGCCATCGACGTGGGCTACGGCCAGCTGGACTGGCGGCTGCGCAACGATCCCCGGGTGACGGTGATGGAACGCACCAACGCCCGCGCCCTGACCGCGGAGCAGTTCCCCGAAAGGCCCGATCTGGCGGTGATGGACGTGAGCTTCATTTCCATCAAGCTGATATTGCCCGCCGCCGCGGCGGTGATGGGGGAAAAGGGCCGGTTCCTCACCCTCATCAAGCCCCAGTTCGAGGCCGGGCGCGGCCAGGTGGGCAAGCACGGGGTGGTCCGGGAAAAGGAGATCCACGAGCGGGTGATCGGGGAAATCTGCCTCTTTGCGCCCACGTTCGGCTGGCATGTGCGGGATCTGACCTTTTCCCCCATCAAGGGCCCGGCGGGGAACATCGAATTCCTGGCGGACATTCAGCCGGGGGAGGGAGACATGATCTCCGCCGAGCGTATCCGGGCGTTGGTGGATCAGGCCCACAGAGAACTGAAATAGCAAAAAATAACGCCCCGTTTGCCGGAAAAAGCAAGCGGGGCGTTTTTCTGCGGAGGGAATTCCTTCAGGGCCGGCTGAACACCGCCTCAGTGCCGTCCGGGAAGACGAAGGCGACGGAGGATTCGCCGCTGATTACGGAAAAACCGGAAAAATCATACTGGATGTCGGCGGGGTACAGCGGATTGGCCGGCCTGCCCGCCACGGCGCCGTAAGCGTATTCCGTCACGCCCTCCCCGGGGGTCCAGGAAAGGAGTAGACGGGCGACGGCATCGTCCATGCTGAGCTTTTCCTGCAGGGCGGGGCTGGCCGCCAGGGTGACCAGTACGGCGCCGGTGCGGAAGAAATGAAGCTCCGCCCACAGGCCCATGTCGCCGTCAGTCTTCGCGTCCTCCGGGCTGCCGTGGACAGCGATCGTCTGACCGGTCAGGGAGGAAAGGAAAAAGCGGGCGCCGGAAAGGCTGCTGCGCTGCAGAGCGTCCCAGCGCGCGTTTTCTTCCGGATAGGCCGACGCCAGGGCCGCTTCGAGCTTTTGCTGCTCCTCCGGCGTCAGGACGTGCAGGGGATATTCCAGGGGTGTCCAGCCCAGGGCGGAAGCAAAGACGCCGCCAAATTGCAGGTTGTACCATTTTTCGCCGTACCGGACGCACTGCATGGCCTGAACGGCGGGATAGCCGTTGATCTCAAGCAGCGCCGCCAGCTCGGTGCAATCGTCCCCGCCGCTTAAGGCGAGGGGTGTGCCGCTCGCGGCGATGCCGTCCGGAAAGCTGCCGTCCGTCAGATCCACGGGGCTGAGCCACCGGACGAATTCCACGTGGCCGATCAGCCCGTTCAGCGGGGAATCGGCGAATAAAGCCGCAAACTCCTTTCGATCCTCCGACGTTTTGAAGCTGATCGGTCTGCCTTCCAGCTTTGCGGCGCATTCCACGGCGCTTTGCAGCAGGCTGTTGGCAAGGGAGCCGTACCGGGCATGCAGCACCAGGGAGCGGCTGTAATCATCCGGACAGGGAATGGAGAGAAGATCATGCGTGAGGGAAAAACCGCGCGCGTTCATCTGGACGGAGGGATCGGCGTGCTCCATGTAGGATTCCAGGGCGAAGGTGGACAGCATTTCGCCCACGTCGCCCCGGTTCAGGGCGTCGATATAGGCAAGCAGGGCTTCTTCCGGGGTATCATAGCCCGCGCCCTCCAGGCGGCCGCTTTCCGCCGCGGCGCAGGGGAGAAAAGAACAGGCAAGCGCCAGGATCAGAAGAAAAACGATCGGCTTCTTCACGGGATTTCGCCTCCTTCTTTTGTTACTGCCGGCGGAATACGGCTTTAGTGCCGTCCTGCAGGGTGAAAACCACGCTGGTCTCGTCCATCTGGATGCTGAGACCCGTCAGATCCAGGGCGATATCCTCGTCATGGAACGCCCTGAAATTCGGGAATGTGAAAGTTTTCCCGCGCTTTGCAACGGTATATTCCGTGCTGATCCCGGAGGGATTCCAGGAAAAACGGATGTGGGCGGTGGGATCGTCCATGGACAGGGCCTGCTGCAGGGCGGGAGCAGCCCATACGGTGATGATGCCGCCGCCCACGCTGAATAAGCGCATTTCGGCGTATACGCCCGCGCCGCCGCCGTCCGTTTTCGTATCCTCCGGGCTGCCGCAGAGGGCGACGCCCGGGGCGTTCAGGGATTCCAGATACCACAGGGAGCCGCCCAGATCGCTTGCGCGGAGCGCGTCCCACTGTGCGGTCTCCTCCGCGTGATCCTCCGCCAGCGCATTTTCGAGCTTTTGCTTTTCCTGATCGTCGGGGAGGATCAGAAACGCTTCCAGGGAGCTTTTGGTCATATACTGCTGTGCTTTGCCGGGACCGAGCAGATACCATCGGCCGTCGTACCGGGCGCATTGCAGCGAAAGATACGCGTCGTTTCCGTTGATCCGCAGGCGCGCCGCCAATTCCGCCAGGTCCTCCGCGCCGCTGTACGCCGCTTCCACTACGGTGTCGCCGCCCCAGCGGGGATCCGCGGCGATGCCGCCCGTCACCGCCGCCGGGCTGAGCCATTCCACAAATTCCACGTGGCCTTTCAGATCGTACAGCGGCGAGGAAACGAACAGCGCTTCCACCTCCGGGTAGCTGACTGCCGGCGTATTCATGCCCATCCCCACTGCGTACTCGCCGAAGCACAGCAGCAGATCGGATGCGATCCTGCCGTATCTGGCGTGGGTCACCAGGGAACGGAGAAAGCCGTCGGTATAGGGGATGGTGTAAATGCTGTTATAAGTAAATCTGTTGTTATGCTCCAGGCTGAGGATGGGATCGGCATGGGCGGCGAAGGATTCCATGGCGAAGGCGGAAAGCATGCCGCCCGCGTCCGCCCGGTTCAGGGCGTCCACGAAGGCCAGCGCCGCTTCCTCCGGCGTGTCGAAGCCGTCTCCCTCCAGGCGGACGCTCTCCGCCGCCGCGGGGACCGTGAGCGCAAGGAGCAGCAGCAGGACCAGGATTTTTTTCATTCCGATCGCCTCCGTTATCGCGTGGATGCCGGTAGCATTATACCATGTTTTTTCCCGGCGATCAATCCCGCCGCGGGGGCGGAAAGCGCTTGTAAACGGTGCGGAAACGTGCTATAACAGACATGGCCGGATAAGGATTCATCCAAATACAAAAGACCGCATCGGAAAGGGGCCTTTTTATGGAACGGATGGGAAAACGGGGCAAAGGCGTGCTGCTGGCGGCGGTAAAATACCTGCAGAAGCTGGGCAAATCCATCATGCTGCCGGTGGCGTGCCTGCCGTTGAGCGGGATCCTGATGGGGATCGGGTATCTTATGTGCCCGGCGTCCATGCAGGGCGGGGACATCGCCGGGGCCGGCCCGGTGATCGGCATGTTCCTGGTGAAGGCGGGGGGCGCGCTGATCGACCATATCGCGCTTCTGTTCGCCGTGGGCATCGGCGTGGGCATGTCCGACGATCAGAACGGCACCGCGGGGATCACGGCGCTGGTTTCCTGGCTGATCATCACCACGCTCCTGCAGGCGGATTTCGTGCGGACCCTTGTTCCTTCCCTGGCGAATCAGTCCACGGCGCTGCTGGCGCTTGAGAAGACCGATAACCCATTCGTCGGCCTCTTCACCACGCTCCTGGGGGCGAATTCCCCGCAGCCCCTTCTTCCCTCCGTGGCGAATCAGTCCACGACGCTGCTGGCGTTTGAAAAGATCGAAAACCCGTTCATCGGCATCCTGGCCGGGCTGATCGGGGCGGGAAGCTATAACCGGTTCAAGAATACGGCCCTGCCGGAATGGCTGGCGTTTTTCAGCCGCCGGCGCAGCACGGTGATCATGAGCGGACTCATTTCCATCGCGGCCGCGGCGCTGCTGTTCTTCGTGTGGCCGGTGCTCTTCGGCGGCCTGGTGCGCCTGGGGCAGGGGATCGCGGGCCTGGGGGCTGTGGGCGCGGGCCTCTACGCCTTCCTCAACCGGCTGCTGATCCCCCTGGGGCTGCATCACGCGCTGAACAACGTGTTCTGGTTCGACACCATCGGCCTGGGGGATCTGACCCACTTCTGGGCGGGCCATACCAGCGCGGACGTCACCTGGTCCCTGGGCATGTATATGTCCGGCTTCTTCCCCTGCATGATGTTCGGCGTGCCCGGGGCGGCGCTGGCCATGATCCGCAGCGCGAAAACGAAAAGGCGCAAATACGCCGTGGGCATCCTGGCGTCCGCGGCGCTGTGCGCCTTTGCCTGCGGGATCACGGAGCCTTTTGAATTCGCCTTCATGTTCGCCGCCCCGGCGCTGTACGCGGCGTACGCGCTTTTGTACGGCGTGTTTACGTATGTCACGGCGCTGACGGGGTTCCGGGCGGGCTTTTCCTTCTCGGCGGGCGCCACGGACCTGCTGTTTTCCGCATCGCTCCCGGCGGCCCGGGATACCTGGCTGATCCTGCCCCTGGGGGCGGCGGCGTTTGCGGCGTTCTATTTCACCTTCCGGGTGATGATCCGGAAGCTGCATTTGAATACCCTGGGCAACGAAGCGGATCTTCCGGCGGAAGGGGAAGCCGCCCCGGAAGAACAGCCGCAGCCCGGGGAAGACGGCGAAGCGGACTGCGTCACGGCGGGCGTGAACATAAATGCCCTGCTCCGCGGGCTCGGCGGCGCAGGCAATATCCTCAGCCTGGACAACTGTGCCACCCGGCTGCGCCTGGAAGTCCGGGATGCCGGGCAGGTGCAGGATGCAGATCTCAAAAAAGCGGGCGCTCGGGGTGTCGTCCGCCTCGGGGATACGTCGGTGCAGGTTATCATCGGGCTGAAGGTCCAGGCGGTGGCCGACGCGCTGCGGGAAAAGCTCCGCCCGGGGGCGTGAAGCCCTTCGGAGGCATGAAGCTAATCGTGGGCATGAAGCCCTTTTCCGGTCCGGGATGAAACGTTCTGTCACCCGTTCCGTTTTCTGCATCCGTCCGGGAAGCGCCTGATCGTGGCATCTTCATCGGGAGAAGCGATCCGTCAATGGGAATATCACGCAAAAAACCCGCCGACAGCCGTCAGCGGGTTTTTGCATTGGCAGGGGAAGAAGGATTCGAACCCTCAACAAAGGTTTTGGAGACCCACGTGTTACCATTACACCATTCCCCTACGCAACGTCAAAGATCATAGCACAAAAGAGGGCCCCTGTCAACTGATTTTTTGCGATTCGCCGGAAAAACAAACGTTACATGCCCGTTCACAACCGTGTCACTTTTTCTACGAATCCGAAAGCAAAACGAAATAAAATTATTACAAAAGCAAAAATCCGGTCTGCAAATAACAAAAATCGGTATCCGGAAGCGCCTCGTGAAAGCAAAATCCGGTCTGGTTTTGGATAAAAAGCCAAAAAACAGCGGAAATACAAAAAACGTCATGTAACGGGCGAATGATTCCTAAAAAATCTTTTCAAAGCGAATCCGGTATATTCTCAACATCTGGTAAAAAATTATACAATTTATCCATGCCAAAGCGCCAAATCGCGTGTGATTTTCGAAATAACCGTGCATAAAAACAAACAGAAGAGCTTCGAATGTCAAATGCGGTTAAATTTCCTACAAATAATATACTTGAAAAAAATGGCCGATTTGGATATAATACCTGCAGGGTAAAAACTCCGGGATCCGCCAGGCCGGAAACGTTGAAAAACGGCGGCGGACGGGGAGACCGCCCTTCTCGATACAGACGCACAATTCAACACCTAAATCAACGAACCCATCACATCCGTTGATGAAATTATTCAAGCGTAAAGGAGAACGGTGGAATGAAAAATCGGCTGAACAAAATCATCGCGATTCTGTGCACGGTATGCATGCTGGTGGCCTGCATCCCGCTTTTTGCTGCGGCTGACGCGCCCGCGGACGCCCCGGAAACGGCGGCGGAAGTGAACGCCGAGGCCGCTGAAAGCACGGAAAACGCTGCTCCCGCTGAGGAAGCTGCTCCTGTCGAAGAAGCCGCTCCCGTCGAGGAAGCCGCTCCGGTCGAGGAAGCCGCTCCGGTCGAGGAAGCCGCTCCGGTCGAGGAAGCCGCTCCCGCTGAGGAAGCTGCTCCCGCTGAGGAAGCTGCTCCGGTCGAGGAAGCTGCTCCCGCTGAGGAAGCCGCTCCCGTCGAAGAGGCTGTTCCCGCTGAGGAAGCCGCTCCCGTCGAAGAGGCTGTTCCCGCTGAGGAAGCCGCTCCGGTCGAGGAAGCCGCTCCCGCTGAGGAAGCCGCTCCTGTCGAGGAAGCTGCTCCTGCCGAGGAAGCTGCTCCCGTCGAGGAAGCTGCTCCGGTCGAGGAAGCTGCTCCCGCTGAGGAAGCCGCTCCCGTCGAAG
>JAFZQK010000082.1 GCA_017620455.1 Clostridia bacterium | reverse complement strand
TCCGCATGTATGAAATGTTCATGGGCGCTTTCGATCAGGCCATTCCCTGGAGCACCAACGGCGCACAGGGCTGCCGCAAGTTCCTGGACCGGGTATGGCGTTTGCAGGATATGATTTCTCCCAACCCCTGCCCCGACGCTTTCAGCGAGGACATGAAGGTGTCCATGCACCAGACCATCAGGAAGGTGACGGAAGACTTTGAAAAGATGAAGTTCAACACCGCCATCGCCCAGATGATGACCCTGGTGAACGAAATCTATCAGAAGGGCAGCGTCACCGTGGGCGAATACAAGGCCCTGCTGCTGCTGCTCTCTCCCGTCGCGCCCCACATCTGCGAAGAAATCTGGCAGCAAATGGGCTTCGGCGCGCCGGTGTACACCCAGAAATGGCCCGCGTACGATGAAAAATACCTGGTGCGGGACGAGGTGGAAATCGCGGTGCAGCTGAACGGCAAGGTGAAGGGCAAGCTCATGGTGCCCGTCACCCTCACCCGCGAGGCTGCCCAGGAGGAGCTGCCCCGGCTGGAGGCGGTCAAGGCCCTGGTGGGCGATAAGCAGATCGTCAAGTGCATTTACGTTCCCGGCCGGCTGCTGAACCTGGTGGTCAAATAATCAATCCCGCCAAAAACAAACGGATTCTGAGTTCATCTCAGAATCCGTTTTCTTTGCCAAAAAGCTTCCGCCGCAGGGCCCGGCCGGTTTCCTCCGGCAGCCCCAGGGCCCGGAAATAGCCGTCCGTGCCGCCGTACCTTTTCCGGAACAGGCGCAGGAACGCCGTCATGCTCTCCTCCCGGGCCAGCACCACATTTTTGTCCACCTCGGGATGCTTTTTCAAAAACGCCTCCAGCCGCTCCCGGTTGTTCTCCCGGCTGAGAACGTAATCCGCAATGATCTCCCCGTCGCCCACGCCGGCGTGCAGCAGCAGGACGGCGCTCACCACCCCGGACCGGTCCTTCCCCGCGGTGCAGTGGAACAGGACGCCCCGGGGAGCCTCCGCCAGGCAGCGGTACACGTCGGGCATCACGGCTGCCGCCGCGATGGCCATATAGCTGTCCGGCACGTCCTCGGCCCGGGCGGGCGGCGCGCTGCCCTCGTCAACGGACAGCAGGCGATAGCGAAAGCCCGTCTGCACCGCCAGGGGATTTGGCGATTTTTCCGCTTCCTCCGCCGTCCGCAGGTCGATCACGGTATCCATGCCATGGCGCAGCAGCGTTTCCGCGTCCCCGCCGGCGTTTCCCCGGGGCGCGTCGCTGCGCCAGAAACGGTCAAAGGCCGTGATCCGCCCGTCCGCGCCCTGATGTCCGCCCAGGTCCCGGCAGTTGCGGGCGGATACAAGCAGGCTGTTTCCCATTTTTATTCCTCCAGCGCCCCGGCCAGATACATCAGGCACGTTTCCGTCATTTTCAGCTCTGGATCCCGCAGCAGCGCCCGCACCTGCGCCGGGGACAGCTTGCAGGGCCGGATCTCCTCGTAGGCATCGTCGCATTCCCGCATTTCGCCCCGGACGGTGACGATCAGGGGCACGATGATCTGGTCCGTCAGCCCCACGCTGTAGCAGCACTTCGGCAGCGCCCGGTCCACCCGGACCAGCTCCAGCCCCGTTTCTTCCCTGAGTTCCCGCCGGGCGGCGTCCGCGGGGCTTTCGCCCTTTTCGATCATGCCGGTGGGAAATTCCCACACAAAATCGTTCACCGCGAAGCGGAATTCCCGGCAGAGCAGATAATCCCCGTCCGGAAACCGGGCGATCAGCTCCACCGCCGTAAGGGCGGAGGCCAGGTCCTTTTCCGATTGCAGGTCGTTGAGGGAGATCACCTCCCATTTCACTTCCCGGCCGTCCGCGTCGTAGGTCAGCTCGTACTTTTTGAGAAACCCGCCCGCGATCTGCCTTACGCCCTTGAATACGCGCACCCCGAACGCCTCCTTTTTTCCTCTCCATTGTAACAGAAAACCGCTCCCGGGGCAACGGCGTCATTTTCTGCTTTTCAATTATCCGGAAATTTAGTATAATGAAGCGAAGGGGCGAAAGGAGGAACGCGCGGTGGACAGCGAAAACGGCAAATGGATCCTGCACGGGCCGGACTCCCGGGACGATGGCTGTCTGCGCTCCCCGGAAGCCCTGCTTTCCCTGGTGGATGAAATCGGCTTCCTGCCGCTGTTCCGGAATTCCGTGGCGGGGTTTTCCGTGGAGGAGCATACCTCTCCCGCCGCCTGGTGGACGGGCGACGAGCGCAGCGACCCCTGGGAATGGCGGCGCATCCTTGCCGACGGCGGGAAGGCCGCCTACGGCAAGTTTTTCGATCGCAAGGCGGGCTTCATTTCCCTGAAATGGCTGCCGGTCTTCGCCAACTGGCGGCGGGACGGATACGATTTCGATTCCCGTTGGGAAGACGAAAACGCCCCCTTCCGCCAGAAGAAGATCATGGATCTGTTTGAAAACGACGCGGAGATGTACTCCTTTGACGTGAAACGGAAGGCCGGGTTCGGCCCGGGCGGGGAAAAGAACTTTGAAGGCGTGATCACCGACCTGATGATGCAAACCTATCTGGTGATCCGGGATTTCCGCTGCCGGCTGAACAGAAAGGGCGCGCCTTACGGCTGGCACGTGGCTGTATACGCGAAGCCGGAAAGCGTGTGGGGGTACGGCGCCGTCACCGCGGACTACCGGACGGCGCCGGCGGAATCGAGGGCCCTGGTTTACGCCCGGATGCGCCGGTACTTCCCGGACGCCAAGGAAACCGATATCCGAAAGATCCTGAAATAAGGAGGCATCGCCTTGCAATACCGCGCCGACAGATACGGGAATAATCTTTCCATCCTGGGCTACGGCTGCATGCGCTTTACGGCCCGGGGCGGCCGGATCGACCTGGATAAGGCGGAAAAGGAGATCATGGCCGCCATCGAGGGCGGCGTGAATTATTTCGACACCGCGTACATTTATCCCGGCAGCGAAGCCGCCCTGGGGACAATCCTGGAGCGCAACGCCGCCCGGGACCGGGTGTATATCGCCACCAAGCTGCCGCATTATTACATCAAAAAGCCGGACGCCATGGAGAAGATCTTCCGGGAGGAACTGCGCCGGCTGCGCACCGATCACGTGGATTATTACCTGATGCACATGCTCACCGACGTGGGCTCCTGGGAAAGGGTCTGCGCGCTGGGCATGCAGGAATGGCTGGCGGAGAAAAAGAAAAGCGGCCAGATCCGGCAGATCGGCTTTTCCTACCACGGCAATTCGGATATGTTCTGCCGCCTGGTGGACGCCTACGACTGGGATTTCTGCCAGATCCAGTACAATTACATGGATGAGAACAGCCAAGCCGGGGTGACGGGCCTGCGCTACGCCGCGCAAAAGGGCCTGCCCGTGATCATCATGGAGCCGCTGCGGGGCGGAAGGCTGGTGCATCATCTGCCCAAGGACGCTTTGGAAGCCTTCCGGGAATACCCGGAAAAGCGCTCCCCCGCGGAATGGGCCTTCCGCTGGCTGTGGGATCAGGAGGAGGTCACCTGCGTGCTCTCCGGCATGAACAGCCTGGATATGGTGCGGGAAAACGTCCGGGCCGCGGAGGACGCCTGCCCCGGGTGCCTTGCCGAGAGCGACCGGGATCTGCTCAAAGCCGTGGCGGGGCACATCAACGCCCGGATGAAGGTGGACTGCACCGGCTGCCGCTACTGCATGCCCTGCCCGAATCACGTGGATATCCCCGGCACCTTCGCAGCCTGGAACCGCCTGTACTCCGACGGCCGGTTCGCCGGGCTCAAGGAATACTTCATGTGCACGGCCCTGCGCAAAAACGCCACCGGGGCCTCCATGTGCGTGGGCTGCGGCAAATGCGAAACGCACTGCCCCCAGCACATCCCCATCCGGGACATGCTCAAAAGCGCGAAAAAGGAGCTGGAAGGCCCCCTGTACCGCATGGGCAAAAAAGCCGCCCATCTGATCATGAAGTACTGATATGAAGCTGTATTTCGCCCCCATGGAGGGCTTCACCGACGCGGCGTACCGCCGGGTGCACCGCCGTATGTTCCCGGGGATCGGCAAGTATTTCATGCCCTTCATCAGCCCCTCCGCTTCCCTTTCCTTTACGAAGCGGGAAATGTACGATCTGTCGCCGGAGGCCAACGCGGGCGTGCCCGCCGTGCCCCAGATTCTGGCGAAGGACCCGGATCATTTCCTGGGCGCGGCCCGGATGCTGCGGGATATCGGCTATACGGAAATCAACCTGAACCTGGGCTGTCCCTCCGGCACCGTCACCGCCAAGGGCAAGGGCGCGGGCGCCCTGCGGGACCCGGACGCCCTGGCCCGTTTCCTGGACGCGGTGTTCGCCGCCTGTCCCCTGCCCCTGTCGGTGAAAAGCAGGATCGGCATGGACGAAGAAGGGGAATGGCCGAAGCTGATGCGCCTGCTGATCCGGTATCCCTTTTCCGAATGGATCCTGCATCCCCGCACGGGCCGGGAGCAGTATCGCTTCTCCCCACGCCCCTTGTGCTTCGATCAGGCCCGGCGGTCCGCCCCCTTCCCCGTGATCTGGAACGGCGATCTGTTCACCGCCCGGGACGCCTGGGATTTCCTTGGGGATCATCCGGGGGCGGAGGGGCTGATGCTGGGGAGAGGGATGGTGACAAACCCCGCCCTGGCCCGGGAGATCCTGGGCGGCGAAGGGATCAATCTGCAGGAGCTGATCGCCTTTCACGACGCGCTGCTGCGGGAATACCTGCGCATCTGGCCCGCAAGCGCCGCCGTGGGGCGGATGCACGCCGTGATGGGCTATCTGGGCTTCGCGCTGGATCATCCGCCGAAGCTGATGCGCACTCTGCGGCAGACCACCGATCTGGAAAGCTACACCGACGCCGCGGCGGCGCTGTTCCGCGAAAGCCGGACGCTGTCCCCGCCCCGTTTTGTTCCGCCCGCATAAGAAGGAGATCCGATGGCGATTCAATGGATTTTTCTGGACATGGGGTACACCCTGGTGAACGAGGACGCCGTCTGGCGCGAAAGATGCCGGGAGCAGGCGGCCACGCCGGAAGCGCAGGAAAAGGGCGTCACGGCGGAAATGATCTATGCGGAAATCGAAAACGCATCCCGGGCGTATCTGCCCCAGTACCGCACGGCCATCGGAAAGCTCGGTCTTTCCCGGGCCGTTCCCTACCGCGCCGAACTGGAAAGGCTGTATCCCGACGCCCCGGACGCCCTGAGCGCCCTTTGCGGAAAATACAGCCTGGGCGTCATCGCCAATCAGCTCTCCGGCCTGGAGGGGCGGCTCTCCGCCCTGGGCATCCGCCCGTTCTTTTCCATGGTGGTCTCCTCCTGGGAAGCGGGCGTCATGAAGCCGGACCCCGCCCTTTTCCGCCTGGCGCTGGAAAAGGCGGGCTGCGCCCCGGAAGAGGCGCTCATGGCCGGCGACCGGCTGGATAACGACGTTTTCCCCGCCAAAGCCCTGGGGATGCGCACGGTATGGGTGCGCCGGGGCTTCGGCGCCCTGCAGCGCCCCCGGTCCCCGGCCTATGAACCGGACCGGACGGTGGACAGTCTTTCCGCCCTGCCCGCCGCGGCGGCGCAAATCGACAAAAGGAGGTCATCGCCATGAAAAGGATCCTGACCCTGGCCTGCGCCGCGCTTTTGCTCTGGAGCTGCCTGCCCGCAGCCCGGGCGGAAGCACCCCTGCAGTTTTACGACGTGCCCAGCGACCGGTACGACCCCGTGCTGGCCCAGCAGTGCCTGAGCATCTCCGAAATGTGCTATTCCCTTTTCCTGCAGGAGCTGTACATGACGGGCCTGGGCTACGCGAAGGTGGGCGACTGGAACATGGACCGGGACCCCGCCGACACCCGCCACACGGCGGGCTACGTGCTGTTTGACAAGCCGCTGGAGGACGGCGGCAGCGCGGTGGTCATCGCCATCCGGGGCACCGTGAGCGCGGAATGGGCCCTGAACATGGACATTGCGCCCTCCGGGGATTACGATCTGCCCTATGCGGAAAATTTCTATCTGGCGGCCAAAGACATCCTGGACACCCAGGCGGATTACCTGGACAGCCTGAATAGCCCCCGGTTCCTGGTGACGGGCCACAGCCGGGGCGCGGCGGTGGCCAATCTGCTCTCCGCGCTTTTGACGGACCGCTACGGCAGCGAGAACGTGTACGGCTACGCCCTGGCCTGCCCCCGCACCGTCCGGGGCGAGGTGCCCTTCTACGCCAATATTTTCAACGTCATCAACCCCGCCGACATCGTCACCTACCTGCCCTTCCCCCAGTGGGGCTTCACCCGCTACGGACGGGATATGATCCTGCCGGTGGACGGCGCCACCGACGCGGAATGGCAAACTGTGCTCAAGGCCTACGAGGCCCGGATCGACAAGCTGGGCGAGGACATTACCCTGCCCCTCTCCGCCGAAGACGCCCGCCAATGGACCGAGGGCATGACCGTGCCCATGGCCACCGTGCGGGAGGCCTACACCCTGCGGCATGCCCTGCTCCATCCCGGAGCCGCCGCTACCGGGGAGGAGGGCATCACCGGCTGGCAGCTGATGGAAAACCTGATCAGCTTCATGCTCCACGGCCAGAACACGGAAATCATGCAGCTGATCACCTCCGTCCAGCCCGCGCAGAACGATCTGACTCCCGCGGTGGACGCCATCCGGCTGCTGCTGGGCAGCGGCGGCGTGGTGGCGGTTTTCTCCGCCCACATGCCCGCCACCTACGGCGCGTGGATGACGCTGCTGAAGCCGTAAAACAGCGGCGGAGCCTGCCATCGAAAGTCAGCTGAAGCAGTCTTTCGATGGGGACATCAATTTCTTGTAATATGGCAAATCCGGGCAATTATGCCCGGATTTGCTCATATTACGGCCAGAAATTGATAGAGGAAGCAGTCATCCTGACTGCTCCTCGGACCGGCAAACCCGGTCCTGCGGATTGTTGATGAAGGGGCTAGGCCCCTTCATACTTCCCCAAGGCGTTTTGCCGATAGTTTAGGGCCGGGACTGTCCATTCAGTCCCGGCGCTGTTTTTCTGTGTGGATGGCTTCCCCGGCCCTGCCGCGTCACGTGATCAGGAGATCAAACCTGCCCGCCGTTCACTGCTTGGCCCGGGCGGCGGCCTTCGCCCGCTGCTCGTGGCTCAGCTCCCGTTTGCGCATGCGCAGGGATTTGGGCGTGATCTCCAGCAATTCGTCGTCGTCGATGAATTCCAGGCACTCCTCCAGCGTCAGCGGATGGATGGACACCAGGCGCAGGCTGTCCTCCGAGGCGGATGCGTTGCGCATGTTGGTGACGTGCTTGGCCTTGCACACGTTCACCACGATGTCCCCGGGCCGGCTGCTTTCGCCGCAGATCATGCCGCCGTACACGGGCACCTGGCTGCCCACGAAGAGGGTGCCCCGGTCCTGCACGTTGAACAGGGCGTACTGGGTGGTTTCGCCGGTCTCGTAGCACACCAGGGCGCCCACGTTCCTGTGGGGGATATCGCCCTTGTAATCCTCGTAATGATCGAACACGGCGCTCATGATGCCCTCGCCGCGAGTATCGGTCATGAATTCGCTGCGGTAGCCGAACAGGCCCCGGCTGGGCACCAGGAATTCCAGCCGCACCCGGTCGCTGCCGCCCATGGATTCCAGGGTGCCCCGGCGGCGGCCGATCTTCTCGATCACGGCCCCGGCGTAGGCCTGGGGCACGTCCGCCACCATGCGCTCGATGGGCTCCTGCCTGACGCCGTTTTCATAGCGGTAGATCACCTCCGGCTTGCTCACCTGGAACTCATACCCCTCCCGGCGCATGGTTTCAATGAGGATGGAGAGGTGCAGTTCGCCCCGGCCCCAGACCTCGAACTGGTCCGGGGTCTCCCCGTCCTTGACCCGCAGGCTCACGTCGGTTTCCAATTCGCGGTACAGCCGGGCACGCAGATGCCGGCTGGTGACGTATTGGCCTTCCCGGCCGGCAAAGGGAGAATCGTTGACGGAGAAGGTCATGGTGACGGTGGGCTCGGTGATGGCCACGAAGGGCAGCGCTTCCGGACAGGCGGGATCGCACACCGTGTCGCCGATGGAAATGTCCGCAAGGCCGGTGAGGGCCACGATGTCCCCCATGCCCACGGTTTCGGCGCCCACGCGCTTGAGCCCGTCGTACAGGCTCAGGCCCGTCAGCCGCCAGGGGGCGGACACCTGCTGGGTCTGGGCGTTGCAGCGTACCACCATCATATTGTCCTTCAGCGTGCCGCGGCTGATGCGGCCGATGCCGATGCGGCCCACGTAATCGTTGTAGTCGATGGTGGAGATCAGCACCTGGGCGGGCCCCTCCGGATCGCCCTCGGGGGCGGGAATGTATTCCATGATGGCGTCAAACAGCGGCCGCAGGTCCACGCCGGGGACCGCCGGGTCCAGGGTGGCGGTGCCCTGCCGGGCGGAGGCGTAGATGATGGGCCGGTCCAGGGTGGCGGGATCGGCGTCCAGTTCGATCAGAAGATCCACCAGCTCGTCCACCACTTCCTCGCACCGGGCGTCGGGCCGGTCCACCTTGTTGATCACCAGCAGCACCGGCAGCCGGAGCCCCAGGGCCTTCTGCAGCACGAACCGGGTCTGGGGCATGGGGCCCTCGAAGCTGTCCACCAGCAGCAGCACCCCGTCCACCATTTTCAGCACCCGCTCCACTTCCCCGCCGAAATCGGCGTGGCCGGGGGTATCCACGATATTGATTTTCGCGTTCCCGTAATGTACGGCGGTGTTTTTCGCCAGGATGGTGATGCCGCGCTCCCGCTCCAGATCGTTGGAATCCATCACGCGCTCGGCCACCTGCTGGTTCTGGCGGAAAACGCCGCCCTGGCGCAGCATCTGGTCCACGAGGGTGGTTTTGCCGTGGTCCACGTGAGCGATGATGGCGATATTGCGGATATCATTGCGAATCATACGGTTTCTCCCTTTCAGTCGGCAAATTCGCCAACATTTTATTTTATACTGAATCGCGCGGTTTTGTCAACCTGCATCCCGGCCATCTCAGCAAAAAAGCCTCCCCGAAAGGGAGGCGCGCCGGAAAGGCATAAATGCCGTGCCGGTTATCATTCGATCGCCATATAAGCTTCCCAGGCGGACATGTTCCTGTGCAGCACCGCCGCCACGGCGTCCCCACGGTATTCCAGCATGCTGATCCCCAGCACCAGGGCGAAGGCCAGGGCGTGCTGAGTGGGAGGCAGAACGTCGGTATACAGGAAGAAGCGGTAGCCCATGGAGGCGTTCTCCCGGTCCACATAGAAGCAGCCCAGGCGCATGTCCTCGTTGAACAGGGAGCAGAGGATCATCAGCTGATCCCACTTGTCCTCAGGGATCTCCTCTTCATAGTCGATCCGGACCCATACGCCGTCGTCATACGCCGTCAGCCAGACGTCCGCGGCGTCCATGGCCGATTCCAGGGAATACTTGAGCAGGAAGCTGTCCTGCTCTTCCTGATAGGTAAACTTCAATTCGTTCTCGTCCAGCATCACCTTGATGGCCTGCAGGTTCACCGCCACCCGGGCAGGGTCTTCCTCCAGGGAGGTGATCTCTTCTTCCTCGGGATCCTCCGCTCCGGGATCTGCCTGCACTTCTTCCGCCGGCGCCGCTTCCTCCCGGGTGATCAGGTCGTTCTTCATTTTTTCCTGCAGCATCGTCATGATGTTCCCGCCGGACCCTTCCGCCAGTACGGGCAGCGCCCCCGCCGTGAGGCACAGGGCCAATAATACCGCGATGATCTTCCGCATGATTTCTCCTCCGTTTCTGTTATGCACGGTCGATTTCTTCCAGGGCGTCCAGGCAGAAATCCTCCGCCTGCCCTTCGTCGTAGGTCATATCCAGGCCGGAAGCGTAGGCGTTCAGCGCCGCCTGGATCAGGGGCTGATACTGCTGGGGCGCTTCCCGCAGCGCCCATTCACCGCCGTCCTTTTTGGTCAGCACCAGGCCCTGCCGCACATAGGCCAGGGCCCGGCACAGATTCAGCACAAAATAAATGGGGTTTTCGTGGAGATGCTCCCGGGCGTCGTCCGCATCGGACCGGAGGGCGCGAAGCACGTCCTCCCGCTTCACCTGATCGAACACCCGGGGGATATCCGGCCCCAGCACCGCCCGGCCGAAGGCGTGGAGGCAGAGGATATGGGCGGTCAGATCCGGGTCCGTGCCGTGCATGCGTTCGCAGAAGCCCTGGGGATCCTGATCGAAGGCCGCGCGGTGCCCGGAGGAATAGTGCAATTCAAAGGGAATGGGATACCGGATATCCCGGCAGTCCTTCGCCAGCAGCACGCTCATTTCGACGCCCTTGGGCGGCGCGTCCTTTTCGATTTCCCGCAGGGCGGCCAGCAGCGCGGTTTTGACCCGCAGGGAGGGGGCCTTCTTCACCACGGCAAGAAAATCGATATCGCTGTGGGCCCACTGAAAGCACCCCGCCGCCAGGGACCCGTGCAGATAAAGCCCCACCAGGTTTTCATTCAGGATGGCGGCGAACCGGTCCTTCACCCGCTGCATCAGCGCCCAGGCGTCCGCGGCGGATTTGGGCGGCGCTTCCCCCAGCAGCAGATGCTCCCGGATGGCCCGGGCGGCGGCTTCTTCATCCGGGCCGTCGCAGATCAGTTCCACCGTTTCTCCCTTCGTATCGCCCAGCGACAGGAGCCCCAGCATGGATTTTCCGTTGATGATGCGGCTCCGGTGCTCAAACAGGATGCGCGAGGAAAAGCGGGCCGCCAGCTCCGCCAGATGCTCAGTCTGCATCCGGGTCATGGGGGTCACGCCCGTCAAATCCAGCGTCAGCCTGACCATGTGAATCCTTCCTCTCTTGCGTTTTCTCTCCGTCTATGATCTGCATCAGCCGGCGCATCCGGTGGTTCGCCCCGGATTTTCCCACCGGCGGGCTGAGCATCTGGCCCAGCTCCTCCAAAGAGACCTCCGGGTGCAGCATCCGCATGCGGCCGATCTCCTGCAGTTCCCGGGGCAGCGCCCCCAGGCTGTGGGCCAGGGAATAGCCCACGATGGCCTGCCGCTGCCTTTCCCCCGCGCCCAGCTGTTTTCTCAGGTTCGCTTCATCGCAGTTCCGGGCGCGGTTGGCCTGGTTGCGCCCGTCCCGGCGGATGCGGGTGTTTTCCAGGTCCATCAGCGCCCGGTGCGCTCCCATCAGCGCCAGGCAGGAAACCACGTCGTCCCCCCGGCGCAAGTACACCACGTCGCTGCCCCGGCGCTTCGCCGTCAGGGCCTGGATGCCGCTTTTCTCCAGCATCTTCATCAGGGTTTCGGCCTTGCTGCCGGAGGACACGAATTCCAGGCGGTATCCGCTTTCCGGCTCGCTCACCGCGCCCGCCCCCAGAAAGGCCGCCCGCACGAAGGCCGCCCGGCAGCAGCGCCGGTTCATGGCCGTCCGGGGGATGCCGCGGTACACCGCCCCCGATTCGGATTCCTGCAGCATCCGCAGGGCGATGAGCAGCCGCCGGGTATCGCCCTCCGTCACCGTCAGCACCGACGCCCGCCGCCCTCCCAGCCGCTTGTGCCGCTTGAATTCCAGGGCCGGGGTGATTTCCATGCGCTTTTTGAGCAGGAGGAAGATGCGCTTGGCCAGGGCCGGGTTTTCCGTTTCGTACACCAGCCGCACCCTGCCGCCGCCGGAGAGGCGCAGGGACGCGCAGGTTTGGGTGAAGGCGCTGAGCTCGGAAAGCATGCAGCAGTGCTTTTCCGGCCGCACCCGCATCATTTCCTGCTTCACCTGGGCTGAAAAGCTCATCCTTCGCTCCCCACGATGCGCACCTCCGGCTCCAGCCGGACGCCGAAGCGCGCTTCCACCGTGTCCTGTACGCGGGCCATGAGCCGGAGGAAATCCCCCGCCGTGGCGCCGCCTTGATTGATCAGAAAGCCCGCGTGCTTTTGGCTCACCTGCGCGCCGCCCACGGCGCAGCCCTTCAGGCCCGCCTGCTCGATCAGCGCGCCGGCGAAATGCCCCGGGGGCCGCTTGAAAAAGCTGCCGGCGCTGGGGTATTCCAGGGGCTGCTTCTCCCGCCGCCGGGACGCATAATCCTGCATGGCGGCGGCGATGGCCTCGGGGTCGCCCTTTTCCAGGCGGAAATCCGCCCCCAGGATCACCCATTTTTCGTCCATGGCCCGGGTGTGCCGGTAGGAAAAGCCCATCTCCCCGGCGGGTACGCAGCGGACCGCGCCGCCGGAGAGCACCCGCACCGATTCCGTTACCTGCCCCAGCTCCCCGCCGTAGGCCCCGGCGTTCATATACAGCCCGCCGCCCACGCTTCCGGGAATGCCCTGGGCAAATTCCAGGCCGGCGAGGGCTTCCTCCTGGGCCGTCCGGGAAAGCACGCTCAAAAGCGCCCCCGCCCCGGCGCGCAGGCCCCCCTCCGTTCTTTCGATCCGGGAAAGCCCCCGGCCCAGCCGGATCGCCAGGCCCCGGAAGCCGCCGTCCCGGACCAGCAGGTTGCTGCCGTTGCCCATGAGCAGCACCGGCAAAGCCAGCGCTTCCGCCGCGGCCAGCAGCCCGGAGAGGGCCTCCTCGGTTTCCGGTTCGCAAAAATAATCCGCCGGACCGCCCACCCTTAGCGTGGTGTATCTGTCCAAACGCACTCCGGTGCGCACGTCCGCACCCGGGCAAAGCGCCCGCAAACGTTCCAATTGATCCATATTTTCTCAAACCCCCGTGCATTATAGCAAAAAATCCGCGGCACTTCAAGTACCGCAGACGCTATTTTATCATTTTTATTGCACTTTTATACCATTTTTTACAATTTACCGGCATTCGGACCGCTCATCAGCGCCGCGGGCGCGTCCAGCGTCAGGTCAAATCCGTCGGCGGGCAGCAGCGCGGTGCGCCCGGCGGGCAGGGCCATCCCGCCCCCGTCCCAGGAAAGGACGCAGTGCTGCACGGCGGTGAAAAATCGGAAGCGCCGGGGCTCGTTTTCCAGCGCACCGCGGAAGGACGAAAACCTTTCCAGGGTGAAAACCCTTTCATTCAGGAGGGAATACCGGCCCGGGGCCGTTTCCTTTTCCCCCACGGCGTCGGGATGGAAATGCACGTCCGTCACGTCCACCGCTTTTTGGATGTGCAATTCCCGGGGCCGCCCGTCCCCGCCGACCCGGCCCCAATCGTAGAAGCGGTAGGTCACGTCGCTGCTTTCCTGGATCTCGTACAGCACGATCCCCGCCCCGATGGCGTGGACGGTGCCCGCGGGGATGAAATACGTTTCCCCCGCCTTCACCTTCACCCGCCGCAGCAGCTTTTCGATCTCCGCCCCCCGGCGGGAGGCTTCCGTCAGGGCTTCCTTCGTCGCCCCGGGCACCACGCCGTAGACCAGTTCGGCCCCGGGCGCGGCGTGCAGGATGTGCCACGCCTCGGTTTTGCCCAATTTGCCCTCCGTCCGGGCGGCGTAGGCGTCGTCGGGGTGCACCTGCACGCTCAGGGCGTCCCGGGCGTCCAGGAGCTTGAGCAGCAGCGGGAAAGGCCGGCAAAAGCCCTTCCCCGTCAGCCTTTCTCCGTACCGGGCGATCAGGGCGCTCAGGGGCGTTCCGTTTTCATCCCGGCTTTCCAGCCCGGGAATGGCGCTGACCTCCAGGCTCTCCCCGGTGCGTTCGTCCGGGATGCTCCTGCCGAACAGCCGCCGCAGCCCGTCCCCGCCCCAGGGGGTCGCATCCCCGCAGCGATAGGCCGGCGTCATCAGGATTGGCGCAAGGGGCATGGTCCATCTCTCCTCATTCATCCAGAATAAACCGCCAGGGCATGCTTTTCCACGGCTCCGGGGCGAAATCGATGCCCACCCGGGCCGCGGTGCGGATCTTTGCCTTTTCCCCGGCCTCCAGCCAGATCTCCTCGCTGTCCGGGAGATACAGCCCGTTCTGCGCCCCCGTGACGGAAAAAGCCCGGGTCCATTTGGCCGGGCCGTCCAGGGGCTTGTCCAGCGCCCGGATCAGCACGCCCTGGGGCGCGTCCGCGGGCCCGGTGATCACGTTGAACAGCCAGTGCAGCCCGTACACCAGGTACACATAGGCATATCCGCCCTCCCGGTACAGCATTTCCGTGCGCTTCGTGCGCCCCGCCCGGGCATGGCACGCCCCGTCCTCTTCCCCGCGGTACGCCTCCGTTTCCGTGATCCGGCCCCGGAGCAGGCGCCCGTCCGCCGTCCGGCGGCACAGATACGCCCCCACCAGGGCGGGCGCAGCGTCCATTACGTCCCCGCGGAAGAAAGCATCCGCCAGCCTCACGGCACCGCCTTGGTGGCGATCACGTCCACCCCGGTGCCGCACACGTTTTCGATCAGCACGTCCCCGGCGGCGATGGGGGCCCGGAAAGGCGTTGCCATAATGGCGCGCATGCAGGCGCCGATCTCCTGCTTGGGGATGGGCGTCCGGGTTTTCACGCTCACGGGCATGTCCCGGCCTTCCACCGGAGCCACCGCCGTCACCATCCGCAGGGGCCTGACGCATTCCTGCCGGGCGTAGGCGTCCCCCCGTTTGCAGGTGTTCCCCGTTACGGACAGGACGGTTTCCCCTTCCCTTTCCACTTCCATCCGGCAGCCCATGGGGCAGTTGATGCAGGTGATCACTTCAACGGTCGCCATCGGTATCCTCCTCGCTGTTCTTCCCCGCCAGCCGCACGATGGCGCGGGCGAAGATCCGGGCGTTCTGGAAAATGGATTCTTCCGTCATGTACTCGTTGGCCTGATGGGCCATTTCGGGCTCTCCGGGGAATAGCGCGCCGAAGGCGACCCCTTCCTCCAGGGACTGGGCGTAGGTGCCGCCGCCGATGGCGACGGTGCGCTTTTCCCCGCCGGTGACCTCATGGTACGCTTCCAGCAGTTCCTGCACCAGCTCCGTCCGTTCGCTGACGAAGTGCGGCGGACGGCTGCCCGCCACGGTGATCTCCACGTCCGGCAGGCGCATCTTTGCCGTATCCACCATGGCGTCCAGGTTCAGCAACACCGGATAGCGGATGTCCATCAGCGCCTCCATCCGGCCGCCCTCCACCCGGATGATATCCAGGCTGGCGGTGAGCTCGCCGGAGACGCCGTCCCGCATGTCGATGCCCAGGTTTTCTCCCCGCCAGGTCATGCCCACGGCATCCGCCATATCCCTGAGGACACCCTGCACGCCCAGCTCCCGGAACAGAAGCAGCATCTGCCCGATGGCGTTGCGCCCATGCCCGGGGAAGGCCGCGTGGCCGGTGACGCCCACGGTTTCGATGATCACCGCGCCGTTGCCCAGGGTGGCCGTCACGGGAAAGCCCAGCCTTTCCCCCGCTTCCATGGCTTTCCGGGCGGTTTCCTCGTCCCCCTCCACCAGGGCGGAGGCGAAGCCCGGGATCACGTTGGCCCTTTCCCCCACCTGCATGGACAGGACCTGCAGCCCCTCCGGGCTCAAATCCCCGGCGAATTTCAGGTGGCAGCCGCCCTTTTCAATATTGATCACGGGATAATCCGCGTCCGGACTGAAGCCGGACCGGGGCATTTCGCCGGTCTTTTTATAGTACGCCATATCGGAGGAGCCGCACTCCTCGTCGCAGCCCAGGATCAGACGCACCTTCCGGCGCAGGGGCACCCCCGCTTCCTTGACGGCCCGCAGGGCGTAGAGCGCCGCCACCGCGGGGCCCTTATCGTCGCTGGTGCCGCGGCCGAAGATCTTCCCGTCCTCCCGCTGGGCGCCGAAGGGCTCCCGCTGCCAGCCGTCGCCCACGGGCACCACGTCCAGATGGGCCAGGATGGCCAATGCGTCCCGGGTATCCCCTTCCCCCAGGTCCGCGTGGCCGGCATAGCCGTCGAAAATCTGGGTCCTGAGCCCGAAGGCGGAGCAGTCCTCCATGGCTGCGTCCAGCGCCCGGCGGATCTCCCCGCCGAAGGGCGCCCCGGGGGCGGGCTCCCCTTTGACGCTGGGGATGCGCACCCATTTCTGCACCGTTTCCATCATTTCTTCCCGGTAAGACGCCAGCAGTTCCTCGATCCGATCCATGTGCTTTACTCCTCCTCCAGGGCACGGCGCAGTCGGTCCATGCCCGCTGTCAGCTGCCGCCGGGGACAGCCGAAATTCACCCGCAGGAAGCCTTCGCCCTCCGGCCCGAAAAACGTGCCGCCGGTGAAGGCCACGCCCTGCCGAGCGCATCTGATCCGCAGTTCATCGCAGGAAAACCCGTAAGCGCGCAGGTCCAGCCAGCCCAGATACGTAGCCTCCACAGGCGAAAGGCGGGCCCGGGGCAGATGGGCTTCCGTATATTCCCGGAGCAGCTTCCGGCTGCCGTCCAGATAGCGCAGCAGCCCGTCCAGCCATTCGTCGCCGTCCCTGTACGCCGCCGTCGCCGCCGCCATGGCGAAAATATTTCCGGCGGTGACGCCGCATTCTTCCATTTCCCGCCGGATGGCCTCCGTAAGCGCCGGGTCCAGCGCCGCCGCCGCGGCCTGCTGCAGCCCCGCCACATTGAAGGATTTGCTGGCGGAGCAGAGCATCACCGCCCGGCCTTTCGCCTTCTCCACCGACAGGATGGGCGTGAATGCGCCGGGGGCGTAAACGAAATCCGCGTGGATCTCGTCGCTGACGATCCTGACGTCATAGGCGGCCGCCAGCTCCGCCAGGGCCGTCAGCTCTTCCTTCGTCCACAGCCGGGACACCGGGTTGTGGGGATTGCAGAGCATGATCAGCCGCGCGCCGGCCTTCAAAGCGTCCTCCATGCCTTTCAGGTTCATGGGATACCAGCCCGCTTCGTCCGGCAGCAACGGCAACGCCGCCGCCCGGCGGCCGTTCAGCCGCACCGCTTCATAGAAGGGCCCGTACACCGGGGTGAACATGGCCACCGCGTCTCCGGGCTTCGTGAACAGCCGCACGCAGATTTTGAGGCCCGTGATCACGCAGGGCAGCGTGACGCACTGCTCCGCTTGCAGCGCCAGGCCGTGCCGCCTGCGCCAGAAGGCGCACAGCGCCGCAGTGCATTCCTCCTCCGCCGCGCCGCTGCTGTATCCGTAGCAGGGGTGGGCCGCCCGTCGGCGCACCGCTTCTACGACGGCGGGGGCGCAGGGAAAATCCATATCCGCCACCCACAGGGGCACGCCGCCCTCGGGCAGCACCCGGGGATCGTCCCATTTTTCGCATTGGGTGCCCCGCCGGTCCACGCCCGCGTCGAAATAAGCCTGATCAAACGTCATTTCCTTTGGCCTCCCGGCAGCGGATCACGTGGAATCCGCCGCTCCTGTCAATGGTGTCCACCGCGCAGAACAGCGTTTTCAAATACCGCACCGCCGATTCCGCCCCCTGCTGCTTCCGGATCACCAGGTACATTTCCCCCACCGCCGTCAGCCTCTCCGCGCAGGCGGCGAACAGGGCGTAAATCACCTGCTTGCCCGCCCGGATGGGGGGATTGGTGAGGATATAATCAAACGCGCCCGTCACGTTTTCCAGCCCGTCCCCGGTCACGGTTTCGGCCTTCACGCCGTTAGCCCGGGCGTTCTCCGCGGCCAGGGCGGCGGCCCGGGCGTTCACGTCGGTCATCACGATCCGGCAATCAGGATAGCGCTTGCCCACGCTGACCCCCACGGCGCCCCAGCCGCAGCCCAGGTCCAGCACCCGGCCGGCGATGTCCTCCGGCAGGGCGTTCAAAAGCACGTCCGTGCCGAAATCCACTTCGCCCCGGGAAAACACCCCGGCGTCGGTGAGGAAGCGCAGCGCCGCCCCCCGGTAGGCGTATTCCGCCGGGGCGTAGCGATGGCTGCTTTGCGGGTCCGCGCTGTAATAATGATCATTCATGCCGTATGCCTGCCGCCGCGTACAGGGCGGCGGTCTCCTCCGCGTTCAGTTCCCGGTATTCCCCGGGGGCCAGGCCCCCGTCCAGCGTCAGGGGGCCGAAAGCGACCCTTTCCAGCGCCGTCACGGGCTTTCCCCGGGCGGCGAACATCCTTTTCACCTGATGGTACTTCCCCTCCCGCACCGTTACCCGGCCCGTATCCGGAGAGAGGATCTCCAATTCCGCCGGCAGGGCGGTGAAATCCCCCAGGGCGATCCCCGCGGCGAAGGCTGAAGCGTCCGCCGCCGTCAGCGCCCCGTCCACCCGGGCGATATACACCTTGTCCACGTGGGACCTGGGGGCAATGAGCCGGTGGGCCAGCACGCCGTCGGTGGTGAAAAGCAGCAGGCCCGTGGTGTCCTTGTCCAGCCGTCCCACGGGCATACAGCCCAGGGCGGCGCAGGCGGGGGGCAGCAGGTCCATCACCGTCTTCTGCCGTCTGTCCTCCGCAGCGGTGAGCACTCCGGCGGGCTTGTTCATCATCAGAAACCGCTCCAGCCGGACGTCGATCTCCCGCCCGTCCAGCGTCACCGCCGTCCCGGGGGGCACCTCCGCGTCGGCGCTATTCGCCCGTTCCCCGGCGATCAGCACCCGGCCGCCGCGCACCAGCGCCTTCGTTTCGCTCCGGGACGCGATCCCCAGATGGGAAAGCAGCTTATCCAGCCGCATGCTTCTGCGCCTCCGCTTTCCTCATATGCTCCCGCATCAGGGCGGCCACGGCTTTCGCGATCCGCATTTTCCGGTACACGCAAAGGGGGAAATACACCAGAAAGAACACCGCCGAAAGCTGCAGCAGGAGATCCCGGGAAATTCCGTTCCGGATCAGGCTTTTCAAACTGTCGCTCAGGGCCATGGCCCCGGACGCGTCCACCCGCCCCCGCAGGGAAAACGCCGCCGCGCTGATCCCCAGCGCCCCGGGCAGCCACAGCAGGAAATTGATCAGGGTGCATTTCGCCAGTTCCTTTCCGTGATGCCTGCGCATCCGGCGGGACCAGCGAAATACGCTTTTTCGCTCCATGGACCGCACGGGCAGGAATTCCGCCGCCATGTCCCGCCGCCAGCCATAGGCGAACAGAACGCCCAGCAGCATAAGAGCCGCAGCGGCCACCAGGATCCCCCCCGCCAGGGAGGGCTTCATTCCCAGCAGGGCGGGCAGGTTCTGCACCGGCCGCCACATGTCCGTAACGGACAGCGTATCGTACCCCGTCACCAGGTAATAGACGCAGTAGCCCAGGCCGGCCAGGAACGGCAGCCCCCACAGCCAGCCCATCAGATGGCGGATCAGCCCGGCGCCCAGCCATTTCAGATACGGGATGCCCCGGGCGGCATGATGCCGGGAATAGAAGGCCCGCCGCATGCTCTCCCGGTTCCGGCAGCGCAGGGGGATCACCGCGAACACCCAAACCAGCGCGGAGAGGATCAATCCCGCCCAGCCCGGGAAGCCTTTGGAAAAATCCACCGGCAGGAAATACAGCGGCAGCAGCGCCGCCGTGCGCGCGGCAAGGCCCGTCAGCCCCGCCAGGACCGCCGCTGCCCAAGGATTTCCCTCCGCGCTCCCGCGCCTTTTCCGGTTTTCGCTGGTGCTCATGGTTTTCCCCGGCCCTCCGTCCTTTTCCCGTAAATCCCGTGCAATTATACCGCACCTTCCCTTGAATTGCAACCGTTTCCCCCCGCTCCGGCCCCCGGAAGGGGGCAGGATTGACAAAACGCGGGAAAAGGCATATCATAATCAGAAAGGATCCTGCGTCCCAAACCGGAAAAACGGAGGCGATTCCTATGAGCGAGCAACCGCATCCCACCTTCGTGATCAAACTGGAAAACGGCGGCGAAATGAAGGGCGAATTGTACCCCGAATTCGCACCTCAGTCCGTGGGCAATTTCGCGTCTCTGGCCAACGGCGGCTTCTACGACGGGCTGATTTTCCACCGGGTGATCCCCGGGTTCATGATCCAGGGGGGCTGCCCCAAGGGCACCGGCACCGGCGGGCCCGGCTATTCCATCAAGGGCGAATTTGCCCGGAACGGCGTGGAAAATCCCCTGAAGCACACCTACGGGGTGCTCTCCATGGCCCGGGCCATGGACCCGGATTCCGCCGGCAGCCAGTTTTTCATCATGACCAGCGATTCTCCGCACCTGGACGGCTCCTACGCCGCCTTCGGCAAGGTGCTGGAGGGCATGGAATACGCGGAGCAGATCGTCAGCGCCCCCCGGGACGGGCGGGATAAGCCCCTGACCGACCAGCGCATCCAGTCCATCCGCGTGGACACCAAGGGGCAGTATTACCCCTTCAACTGGATATGATCACCCGCAGGGACGACCGCACCTATACCCTGCGCATCGCCGGAAGGGATTATACCCTCACCAGCGGCGACGCGCCGGAGCACGTGCGCAGAGTGGCCGTGTATGTGGACCGGAAAATTGCCGAAACCCAGTCCAGCGGCTTTGTGAACCGGGAAAGCGCCGCGGTGATCGCCGGGCTTTCCATCGCGGATGAACTGCTCACCGCCCAGGACGACAATACCCGGCTGCGCCGGGAGCTGATGCAGGCGCGGCAGGAGCTGAACGAACTGAAGCATGCCGGAAAATAAAGAAACGCCGCGGGAGCTGCTTGCTCCCGCCGGCAGCATGGAATCGCTGCGGGCCGCGCTGTGCGGCGGGGCGGACGCCGTATATCTGGGCGCGGCCGCCTTTGGCGCGCGGCAAACCGCCGGTTTCGACCCGGATACCCTCCGGGAAGCCGTCCGCCTGGCGCATCTGCACAGGCGGCGTATTTATGTGACGGTGAATATCCTGGCCAAGGAAGGGGAGCTGAACGCCGTCCGGGATACCCTGTCGCTGCTGCGGGAATTGCGGGCCGACGCGGTGCTGGTGCAGGATCTGGGGATCCTGAAGATCTGCCGGGAGGAATATCCGGAACTGCCCGTTCACGCCAGCACCCAGATGGCGCTGCACAACGCCGCGGGGGCGCGGCTCGTGCAGTCCCTGGGGGCGTCCCGGGCGGTGATGGCCCGGGAATGCAGCCTGGCGGAAATACGCCTGGCGGCGGAAACGGGCATCGAGATCGAGGCCTTCTGCCACGGCGCCCTGTGCGTCAGCTGCTCCGGGCAATGCCTGTTTTCCTCCATGATCGGGGGCCGCAGCGGAAACCGCGGGCGCTGCGCCCAGCCCTGCCGCCTGCCCTATGCCTATCAGGGCCGGCCCGGCGCGTGGCTCTCCCCCCGGGATCTGTGCGCCCGGGACGAACTGGATAAAATGGCGGCGGCGGGGGTATATTCCTTCAAGATCGAGGGCCGGCTGAAACGGCCCGAATACGTGTACACCGTAACGAACGCCTACCGCCGGGCGCTGGACGCGCTGGCGGAAGGCCGCTTTTCCCCGGCGGACGCGGCGGAAAAGGAAGCCCTCACCCAGATTTTCTCCCGGGGCGGCTTCACCCGGGGGTATCCGGGGAACGCCCAGGACGCCGGCATCATTTTCCCGGACCGGGCCGCGCCGGAGGGCGTCGTGATCGGCACGGCGGGCAAGCCTTACCGCCGGGGCGGCGCGCTGCTTTGCGACGCCCGTCTCACCCGCACGCTGCACGACGGCGACGGCCTGGAGATCGGGGATCAGGCGCTGCGCTATTCCGGGAAGGAAGTGCCCGCCGGGCAGACCGCCGTGCTGCGGCTGCGGGAGGCGGTGCGCCCCGGGGAAGCGCTGCGCCGCACCGAGGACGAGCGCCAGCTGGCCTCCGCCCGGGCCGCCTGGGAGGGCGGAAAACTGGACGCTGCGCTGCCCATTCCCTTTTCCGCGGTGCTGGCCGCCTTCCCGGGCAAGCCCGCGGTCCTCGCCGTCAGCGACGGGGAAAGCGCCGCGGAAGCGGAGGGCGAAATCTGCCAGGAAGCGCAGAGCAGGCCCCTGGACGAGGCGTCCGCCCGCCGCAGCCTGGAAAAAACCGGCGGCACGCCCTTTACGCTGGCCCGCCTGACCGTGAGAACCGCCGGGGCTTTCCTGCCCGCCGCGGCCCTGAACGCGCTGCGGCGGGACGCTCTGGAGCAGCTTAGGGAAAAGCGCATCGCCGCCCATCCCCGGCCGGCTCCTGCGCCGGGGCGGTATCCCGCGGAGCCGCTCCCCCCTCCCGCGCCCCGGCTGATCGTGAAAACGGACGATCTATCCGATGCGCCCCGGCTGATCGCCGCAGGCGCCGATGAGATCCTGTGGCAGCCCCGGGATTACGCGGAATTCCTGGAAAATCCCCGGCCCCTGCCGCCTAAGACGCGGCTGTGCCTGCCGCCCCAGTGCGGCCAGGCAGTCATGGAAAAACTGAAAGAAATCGCGGACCGTTTCGGCATCCCCGCGTGCCTTTCCAGCCCCGGCCAGCTGGGCCTGTTCCGGGGCATGGCCGGGGAGGGCATCCCCGTGATGAACGGCGAAGCGATCAAGATGCTGCGGCATCTGGGGTGCGAAAGCGTCACCCTGAGCCGGGAGCTGGCGAAAAGCGAAATCTTTTCCCTGCCCCGGGACGTGTGCGAGCTGATCCTCCCCGTCTACGGCAGGACCCGGCTGATGCTGCTGAACCACTGCCCCATGCGCACGGCGCTGGGCCTGACCCGGGGCCGGGAGAAATGCGATCTGTGCGCCCGCGGCCGGGGCGCGCGCGGCACCTGCCTCACCGACAGGATGGGCGCGGAATACCCCCTGTCTCCCCTGCATCTGCCGTCCGGCTGCGTCATCGAGCTTCTGGCGGACAGGCCCCTGAATCTTTCCGGCCTGCTGGACGGGCTGCCCCCGCTTTCCTTTTTGATCACGTTTTCCGATGAAACGGAGAAGGAGCGAGCCGCAGTCGCCGCCCATTTTTCCGCCCTGCTGCGGGGAGAGCGCCCCGGGCCGCTTCCGGGCCGCTTTACCCCGGGGCGTTTCCGGGACGGGGTGCTGTGAGCGGCAATTTATGAAACGTCTGTAAACAATCCGTAAATCCTGCGGCGGAACGGTTGCCGCCGCACGCCGGCCCATTTATACTGACGCCTGGAGGAATGACCATGAACGAACGCGCGCTGCGGGTGCTGGAATTTGTGAAGATCCGGGAGATGCTGGCGTCCTACGCCCTGTCCGATCCCGGAAAGGAATTGTGCAGGACCCTGACGCCTCTCACGGCCCTGTCCGAAGTGGATCGCGCCCTGGATGAAACCGAAGAAGCCGTCGTCACGCTGACGTACCTGGGCGGCTGTCCCCTGATCGGCTTTTCGGACGTGGGGGAATACCTGTCCCTGGCGGAAAAGGGCAGCACCCTTTCCCCCAAGGCGCTCCTCACCGTGGCGGAAGGGCTGCGCGCCGCCCGGGCCGCCCGCTCCGCCCTGGTGACGGACCGGGAAAACACCCCGCTGATCACCGCCGCGGCCTCCCGGCTGCAGCCCCTGCGCACCCTGGAGGAGGATATCAGCACCGCCATCCTCAGCGAGGAGGAGATCGCCGATCAGGCCTCCCCCGCCCTGGCGGATATCCGCCGCCACATCCGCCAGGTGAACGACCGCATCCGGGAAAAGCTGAACGCCATGGCCCACGGCGCGGCCTACGCCAAATACCTGATGGAGCCCATCGTCACGGTGCGGGGCGGGCGCTACGTGCTGCCCGTGAAGCAGGAATACCGCTCCAACGTGCCCGGATTGGTGCACGATCAGTCCTCCACCGGGGCCACCCTGTTCATCGAGCCCCTGGCCGTGGTGGAAATGGGCAACGAGCTCAAGGAATGGAGCATGAAGGAGCGGGACGAGATCGACCGCATCCTGGCCGCCCTGTCCTCCCAGGTGGGGGATTCCGCCGGATTGATCTCCCAGAACACCGCGATCCTCGCTCACCTGGATTTCGTGTTCGCCAAGGGCAAAATGAGCCGGGAAATGGAGTGCGTGCGCCCCAAAATGAACCAGGACGGCGTCATCAATCTGGTCCGGGTGCGCCATCCCCTGATCCCCCGGGATCAGGTGGTTCCCTGTTCGCTGTGGCTGGGGCGGGATTTCACCTCCCTCATCATCACCGGGCCCAACACCGGCGGCAAGACCGTCACCCTCAAGACCTTGGGGCTCATGACGCTGATGGCCCAGAGCGGGCTGCACATTCCCGGCGTCACCGGCACGGAGATCAGCACCTTCGAGGAGGTGTACGCCGATATCGGCGACGAGCAGAGCATCGAGCAGTCCCTCTCCACCTTCTCCTCCCACATGACCAACATCGTCTCCATCATGAACAGCGTCACCCCCCGGGATCTGGTGCTTTTCGACGAATTGGGCGCGGGCACGGACCCCACCGAGGGCGCGGCCCTGGCCCAGGTGATCCTGGACGCGCTGCTTAAAATCGGCGCCCGCACCGCCGCCACCACCCATTACAGCGAGCTCAAGGCCTACGCCCTGTCCACCAAGGGGGTGGAGAACGCCAGCGTGGAATTCGACGTGAGCACCCTGCGGCCCACCTACCGCCTCTCCATCGGCGTGCCGGGCAAATCCAACGCCTTTGAGATCAGCCGCCGCCTGGGGCTGCCGGAATACCTGATCGGGCAGGCGAAGGACCTGCTTTCCCACGACGCCATCCGCTTCGAGGACGTGATCGCCAACGCCGAATACCACCGCCAGGTGGCGGAAAAGGAACGGGAGCTGGCCGAGGAAGCCCGGGCGGAAACGGTGCGGCTGCGCAACGAAGCGGAAAAGCTGTACCGGAACATGGAGGAAAAAAAGGATCAGTCCACGCGCAAGGCCAAGGAGGAGGCCCGCCGCATCCTGGAAAAGGCCCGGCGGGATTCGGAGCAGATCCTCTACGATCTGAAGAAAATGAAAAAATCCGGCGGCGCGCCGGATCACGAGGTCAACGCCCTGAAGAAGCGCCTGGAGGAGGGCATCGACAGCCTGGCCGAGGGCCTGAAGGCCCCCGCCGCCACCCTGGCCGAGCCGCCCAAGACCGTGAAGATCGGCGACACGGTGGAGATCACCCACCTGAACACAAAGGGCACCGTGCTGTCCCTGCCCGACGCCAAGGGCGAAGTGCTCCTGCAGGCGGGGATCATGAAAATGAAGGCGCACTTAAGCCAGCTCAGGCTCACGGAGCAGCCCAGGCCGCAGAAGAAGATTTCCTCCGTCACCGTGCAGACCGGCGGCATGGACAGGACCGTGTCCCTGCGCTGCGACGTGCGGGGCATGGCCCTGGACGAGGCCCTGGACGCGGTGGACCAATACCTGGACGAAGCGATGATGGCCGGCTATCACGAGGTCACCATCGTCCACGGCAAGGGCACGGGCATCCTGCGGGAGGGCATCCAGAAGCATCTGAAGGCCTATCCCCAGGTGAAATCCTTCCGCCGGGGCAAGTACGGCGAGGGCGAGGAAGGCGTCACCGTGGTGGAGCTGAAATAACGGCGCCGCCCCATCCCGCACAGGACTTAGAGGTGTTTTTATGAACGACAGGCAGACCATCATGATCGTGGACGACGATCCCAATATCGCCCAGCTGGCAAAGCTGTATCTGGAAAAGGAGGGCTACGCCGTCACCGTGGAGACCCGGGGCGATACGGCCCTGGAGACGTTCCAGAAAAATCCGCCCAGCCTGATGCTGCTGGACATCATGCTGCCCGGCATGGACGGGCTGCAGGTGTGCCGCGCCGTGCGGCAGATCAGCGCCATCCCCATCATCATGCTTTCCGCCAAGGACGAAACCTTCGATAAGGTGCTGGGCCTGGAAATGGGGGCGGACGACTATATCACCAAGCCCTTCGAGGGCAAGGAGCTGACGGCCCGGGTGAAGGCCGTGCTGCGCCGCAGCGCGCCCTCCGAGCCGGAAAAGGCCGCCCTGTCCTTCCCCGGGCTCACCGTCAGCCTGGAAAAATACGAGGTGCGCTTCCAGGGCAAGGTGCTGGAAATGCCGCCCAAGGAGCTGGAGGTGCTCTATTTCCTGGCGTCCCATCAGAACCGGGTGTTCACCCGGGAACAGCTGCTGGAGCAGGTGTGGGGCTTTGATTTTTACGGCGACAGCCGCACCGTGGACGTGCACATCAAGCGCCTGCGGGAGAAGCTGCAGGGCAGCGAAAGCCTGGGCTGGCAGATCCGCACGGTATGGGGCGTGGGCTATAAATTCGAGGTGAAATAGGGCATGCGCCGTCTCAGTCTTTTTTCCCGGCTGCTGATCGTGTTCCTGGGGGTCATGCTGATCTGCGTGATCGTCGTTTCCGTGATCTCCTTCGTGAACCTGCGCAACAGCACCGTCGAAAACCGCATGGACGCCCTCAAGACCCAGGCCCGGGAAATGGCGTACCTGGCCAGCCGCCGGGAATACGGCCCCATCGTGCAGACCCTGGAGCGCAATACCGTGACGGAGAGCTACATGCGCTGGAAAAGCCAGAAGATCTACGAGGAATACAACGCCTATATCATGCTGGTGGACCGCTACGGGAAAATCTATCTGTACTACAGCGAAACCACCCTGAACGACAAAAGCATCGGCTCCGTCCCCTCCAAGGAAGAGATCAGCGTATACATGGACCAGGCCCTGCAGGGAGAAGAGGTGGTCAAGCAGCGCGTGAGCGCCTCCGGCCCCTTGTTCACCGTGCTGGTGCCCTGGGGGGATACGGACGCCGCCGGGCAGATGACGGTGGGGGGCTTCGTCCTCATTCAGACCGCCGCCCAGACGGTGCACGCCGCCTATCAGGGACTGCTGTGGCAGATCGTGCTGGCGGCGCTGGTGATCTTCCTCCTGGCCGCCGCCATCGTGTTTGTGACCGCCCGGCAGATGACCCGGCCCCTCACCGCCATGGCCCAGGCGGCGGGGCGCATGGCCCGGGGGGATTTTTCCGCCCAGGCCCCGGAGGGCGGCAGCCGGGAGATCCGGGATCTGTCCCTGTCCTTTAACCGCATGGGAAAGCAGCTGTCCACCCTGGAGCAGTCCCGGCGGGATTTCGTGGCCAACGTGTCCCACGAGCTGCGCTCCCCCATCACCTCCATCCAGGGCTTCGCCCAGGGCATGCTGGACGGCACCATCCCCCCAGAAGAGCACGAAACCTACCTGCGGGTGGTGTCGGAGGAGACTCACCGCCTGGCCAAGCTCATCAACAGCCTGCTGAATCTTTCCCGCATGGAAAACGAGGAAATCAGCCTGGCCTACACCGATTTCGATATCTGCGAGCTGGCCCGCCGGGTGCTGATCTCCCGGATGAACCAGATCGACGAAAAGCAGCTGCAGATCGAGGCGGATTTCCCGGAAGAGGCCCTGACCGTCCGGGCGGACGCGGACCAGATCCAGCAGGTCCTGATCAATCTGCTGGACAACGCCGTGAAATTCACCCCGGAGGGCGGCACGATCACCCTGTCCGCCGAGGACCGGGGCGGCTGCGTGGCCTTCCGGGTGAAGGACACCGGCATCGGCATCAGCGACGAGGACGCTCCCCACGTGTTCGACCGCTTTTACAAGGCGGACAAGGCCCACACCGTGGGCAACGGCACCGGATTGGGCCTGGCCATCTGCTACCGCATCATGGAGCGCCACGGCCAGAGCATCCGCCTGGTCGGTTCCAAAGGCGGCGCGGAATTTGAGATCACCCTGGAAAAAGCCGGCGAAGAAAAGCGCCCGGGCGACGGGCGGCGCATCCGGCACGCCGCGCCCGAGCCGGCGGACGGCGGAAAGGCGAACGGATGAAGATACAGGCGCGGGGAAAAATCAACTGGACGCTGGACGTGGTGGGCCGCCGGGCGGACGGCTATCATCTGCTGGATATGCTGATGCAGCCCATCGCCCTGCACGACACGCTTTCGATCCTGCCCGCGGACGGCCTTTCCCTCACCGTCGAGGGCGCGCCGGGGCTGTCCGTGGGCGGGGATAACCTGATCCTCCGGGCCGCCCGGGCGCTGCAGAAGGAATTCGGCGTGTCGTCGGGCGCGCGGATCGCCCTCACAAAGCGCATCCCCATGGGCGCGGGCCTGGGCGGCGGCAGCGCGGACGCGGCGGCGGCCCTGAAGGGCCTGAACGCGCTGTGGGGCCTGGGGGCGGATCTGGCCGCGCTGTGCCGCATCGGGGAAGGCCTGGGGGCGGACGTGCCCTTCTGCCTGCACGACGCGCCCCGGCGGGCCCAGGGCATCGGGGAAAGGCTGACCCCCATCGAAAGCCGGGCGTTCCCCCTGGTGCTCGTCCAGCCCTGCGCGGCGCTCTCCACCAAAGAGGTGTTCGCCGCGTACCATGCCTCCCCGGATATCGCGCCGCCGGACACGGAGAAAGCGGCGCGGGCCTTGGCGGAAGGGGATTTATCCGCCCTGCGGGATTGCGCCGGGAACGTGCTGGAGGGCGCGTCCATCCCCCTCCGGCCCCAGATCGCCCAGGCGAAAAACGCCCTGTACGCCCACGGCGCGGCCTTCAGCCAGATGACGGGCAGCGGCTCGGTGGTGTTCGGGGCGTTCGACGGCATGGAAGCCGCCGCCCGGGCGTACGACGCTCTGCGGCAGCAGTATGCAGTCTGCATCCTGACGGAAACGGCGCTGGAAAGCGCGCGGTGAAAAACGCCCGGGGGGCTTCTCCCGGGGCGTTTTTTTGTGCGCGTCTGCCACCGGAAAAAAACAGGAAACGGGCAGCCGCTTCCCAATTCTTGCTTGACGCGGGGCGGCTTTTTGGATACAATATAATTGAAAATATATCGTTTCACGCCATACAATCTGCATAAGGGAGGATCTGCCATGAATAAGCTGCGGATATGCCTGACCGCCCTGGCGCTGGCGCTGGTGCTGCTGTTGGCGCTGCCCCTGGCGGCGCAGGCGGAGGACTATGTCGCCCGCGATTCCCTCTGCATGGCCGTGCAAAGCGGCCAGCACAACTGGCGGCTGGACCATTACGAGGACGCCACCTGCCTGCACGGAAAAATCGAAGTGGACTATTGCTCCCAGTGCGGGAAAAAGTGCCGGGAGACCATTTCCCAGCCGGGGCCGCACACCTTCCCCGACACCTGGGATATCCTCCAGACTGCCACCTGCACCGAGGCCGGGGAGCAGATCCATTACTGCACGGTGTGCCTGAACGCATCGGAGACCCAGCCCATCCCCGCCCTGGGCCACAGCTGGGACGGCGGCGCCGTCACCACGGACCCCACCTGCACCTCCGACGGCGTGAGGACCTACACCTGCACGCGGATCAGCGTGTCCGGCGCGCCCTGCGGCGCCACCAGGACTGAATCCATCCCCGCCCTGGGCCACCAGTGGGACGGCGGCGCCGTCACCACCCAGCCCACCTGCACCGCCCCGGGCGTGAAAACCTACACCTGCACCCGCCAGGGAGCCAGCGGCGGCCCCTGCGGCGCCACAAAGACCGAATCCATCCCGGCCCTGGGCCACGCGGAGCAGGCCATCCCCGGCAAGGCGGCCACCTGCACCGAAACCGGCCTCACCGAAGGGAGCAAATGCTCCCGCTGCGGAACTGTGCTGAAAGCCCAGGAGACCATCCCGGCCCTGGGCCACGCGCCCCAGGCCGTCCCCGGCAAGGCCGCCACCTGCACCGAAACGGGGCTCACCGAGGGGAGCAAATGCTCCCGCTGCGGGGCCACCCTGAAAGCCCAGGAATCCATCCCGGCCCTGGGCCACGACTGG